>QCHY01000011.1 GCA_003216975.1 Prochlorococcus sp. AG-402-I20 | reverse complement strand
GTTCTTACCGTATCAGGAATAGTTAGGCGTAATTTCTTATTTATTTTGTATCTACCAACTCTTCCTAGGTCATATCGTTTTGGATCAAAAAATCGTGTTTGAAGAAGCTGTTGTCCACCACTTACTGATGGAGGTTCACCTGGTCTTAATTTTTTATAAAGCTCTAATAATGCTTGATCTTCTGAACTTATACCTTCTTCATTTGCAGCTTCAATTGACTTTTTATAAAACTCAGGGTGCCGTAATTTATCTATCACATCATTATCTGATAAACCCATTGCCCTCATAAGGACATGCGCATTGATTTTTCTTGTTTTATCGACACGAACATGCAACAAATCATTTTTATCTGTTTCAAACTTTAACCATGCACCGCGATTAGGAATAACACTTGCGTTATAAGTTCTCCTACCATTTTTATCTTGCTCATCTTTGAAATAAACTCCAGGACTTCTAACAATTTGGTTGACAATTACTCTTTCAGCACCATTTATTATAAAAGTTCCTCGTTCAGTCATTAAAGGGAGTTCACCTATAAAAACTTCTTGTTCCTTTATCTCTCCAGTTTCTTTATTAACCAAACGACAAGTAACATACATCTGTGATGCAAAAGTTGCATCTCTTCTTTTTGCTTCTTCTACATCATGTCTAGGACGCTTAAGCTTATATTCTGAACCTATAAAATGTAATTCAAGCTTACCAGTATAGTCAGTAATAGGAGAAAAATTGTCTAATTCTTCTATCAATCCTTTATCCAAAAACCACTTAAAACTTGATCTTTGCACCTCAACCAAATCAGGCAGATATGTAGCTGCTTTGGCTACCTGAATCGCGCTTCTGCTCATTCGAGAACCTGCGTTTATATTTAGAGGACGGGGTTGATGTCTTGTCCTGTGGGTCAAAAAGTGAGCATTAAATAAGAAAAAACAAAAAAACAATCTCCGAAAAGACTGAGATCAGAAAATGAATTTACTTAATCAACGAACAAACTGACTCAAAAGGCAGAACCTTAAAGGGTTAAGCGCAGATACCACGCTATCCAAGACAATAAATAACTCTACACTCAAATCAGATAATTAACTAGGGTTAATGATGATTTTTAAGGCAACGCAAACAATTCGCGTGCATTTTGAGTAGTTTTTTCTGCAATTTCAGAAAAACTTTCACCTCTAAGCTCTGAAATTTTTTCTACCACATGCTTTACATAAGAAGGTTCATTCCTTTCCCCTCTATGAGGAACGGGTGACAAGAAAGGACTGTCAGTTTCAACTAAAAACTTACTAGGCGGAACTTCTTTTGCACATTCATGGATATCAATCGCGTTTTTAAAAGTTACATTTCCACTAAAACTTATGTAAAAGCCAAGATCAAGGAACTGTCTCATCTCTTGAACTCTTCCACTCCAGCAATGCATGACACCTTTTGGACAGCAATCATCTTTAGCCAACTTTGAAAAAACTTCTAACATTTCTTTTGCTGCATCTCTGCAATGAACAATTACAGGCAAATTCAATTCAAACGCTAGATTTAATTGCGGCATGAGAATTGATAGCTGCTCACTCAAGTTCTCTGCTTTAAAAAGATCAAGTCCTAATTCTCCTATCGCTACAACTCGACTGTCATCAAGAGCAGCTTTTTTTAAAATATTAATAGTTTCAGGTTTCCAATGGTGGACATCCAATGGATGTACTCCAACTGAATACCTTATTTCCTTAAATTGATCAGCAATTGACTTAATAGCTGGGATTTCAGATGGTTCTACACAAGCGTGTAAGAGAGCTTTAACCCCTTGAGACCTCCACCTTTCTGCAACAACTTCTCTATCTTCGTTAAAGTTAGAGAAGACAAGATGACAGTGACTATCAATTATTGAACTGCTTGAATAGCTCAAAATACAAAATAAAAAGTTCTTCGAATATTAAATCTTAGGATAGATCTACTCAAACAGCTTCTTTCAAAACTTTCTTAAGAGCAACGCTAAGTCTAGATTTCTGATTTGCTCCAGTGTTTTTATGCAAAACACCTTTTTTAACTGCTTTATCAATTTTGCTAAACGCTAAATTAAATGTTTTTTGAAGATCTGCCTTTGATTCATCGCCAGGCTCTTTTTCAAATATCCCACAAGCTACAAAACATCGCTTCATTAAGGTGCGAACTGTAGATTTGTAATTTTTGTTTTCAAGGCGATTGCGTTCCGCAATTTGAATTCGCTTTTTAGCTGAGTTAGTATTTGCCACGGAGGCTTGGTGTTTTAGTCTTATGTTATTCCACCCTACCTCAAGACCATGAAGAAGATCTACATAAATCAAAATTAAGGCATAAGATAATCAAAATGAACCAATAGCCAAAAGTTCATGACGCAAATAATTAATAAAGATGAGGCTCCGGAAACCTCTTCAAAAAAATTGACCATAAAAAGGGCTAACAATATTGATGAAGCTCAGTTTGCGCTCAAGACAATTACTGATAGAACATCTGGAGTAATTCAAAATACAGCTATAAATGTAGTTGAAGATATTCTTAGAAACGTTAGTGAAAGGGGGGATGAGGCTCTTAAGGAATACACTTCTCGCTTTGATGGATTTGTAGCGGAACAATTTCAAGTTCCATCAGATTTAATACTTAAAGCGTGGCAAGAGACTCCTAAAGAGTTACAAGATTCACTTTTATTAGCCAAAAAAAGAATTGAAAATTTTCATAATCTGCAGGTACCAAAAAATATCACTTATACCGGACCCCATGGTGAATCATTAGGACGAAGATGGAGCCCTGTTGAAAAAGCGGGTATATATGTCCCTGGAGGAAGAGCCGCCTATCCAAGTACCGTATTAATGAATGCTATTCCTGCTTATGTTGCAGGAGTAAGTCAAACCATCATGGTTTCACCGGCCAACTCTCAAGGAGAATTAAACCAAACCGTATTAGCTGCAGCGCATATTACAGGTATCAATAAAGTTTTTCGTATTGGAGGCGCCCAAGCTATTGGCGCGCTTGCTATTGGAACGGAATCCATTCCAAAAGTAGATGTAATCACCGGACCAGGAAATATTTATGTCACTTTGGCGAAGAAAAAAGTTTATGGGAAGGTAGGGATTGATTCTTTGGCTGGTCCAAGTGAAATCCTAATCATTGCTGATGGATCAGCAAGATTGGAACATGTCGCATCAGATATGTTAGCTCAATCGGAACATGATCCTTTAGCTTCGGCAATACTAATTACTACTAATAAAAAATTAGCGGAGGAAATACCCTCAGAAATTGAACGTCAATTAATTAATCATCCAAGATTTGAAATATGCCAAAAGTCAATTTCTGATTGGGGGTTAATAGTACTTTGTGATGATTTAGAAACGTGTGCAAAATTAAGCGATACTTTTGCTCCAGAACATCTTGAATTACTTGTAGAAGATCCTAAAGAATTATCAAAAAGCATCAAGAATGCGGGGGCAATATTCATGGGAACATGGAGTCCAGAGGCTATTGGAGATTATCTTGGTGGACCAAATCATACTCTTCCCACTTCTGGCACTGCAAGATTTGCTGGCGCTCTTGGGGTAGAAACTTTTATGAAAAACACTTCAATTATCGATTTTTCAAAAGAAGCCTTTAATGAAACTAAAAATGCTGTAATGCATTTAGCCAATAGCGAGGGGTTGCATAGTCACTCAGAATCAATACGAATTAGAGATTCAAATCTTATTAAGTGATTCAACACCCACTACATCATTTTCTACTTTTCCAACTAAAACCTCGTCTGTCAAATTTACAAAAAGTCCATTTTCTAGTACCCCTGGGATGTTGTTGATTTGACTCTCCAATAGTTCAGGTTGATCAATGCCATTCCTAAAAGTTATATCAAGTATCAAATTTCCTTGATCAGTAACTACAGGTCCAGCCTTTTTTTGGGCCATCCTAAGAATCCCTTCTCCACCAATATTTTTTAAAGTTTGCTCTACTTGTTTCCAGGCAGAAGGAAGCACCTCTACAGGTAATTTGAAATCAAGGTTCAATTTTTCAACTAGTTTTGTTGAGTCAACAACAACTATAAATTTTTTAGCCAATGCTGCCACAAGTTTTTCTTGAACATGACAAGCACCTCCTCCTTTAATAAGTTGAAACTTGGGGTCAACTTCATCTGCACCATCAATTGCAAGATCAATTTCTGAAACTGAGGAAAGAGATTTAAGTGGTACCCCCAATTCGGAAGCAAGAACTTCACCCTGGAAAGATGTAGTCACTCCAACAACATCTTTGATTTCCCCTGATTTTATTTTCATAGCAAGTGCCTCAATCATCAAAGCTGCTGTAGAGCCAGAGCCAAGACCAAGAATCATCCCGTTTTGAATTTGATCTACAGCAGCTTGAGCAACTGCTTTTTTCATCTGATTTTGAAGATCCATTTAGACTTACCTTTTCAAGTGACAGTAGCAAAATATTCAGCTTATCCCTGGTAAAGCCGCAGGCTTAATAGAAAGATTAATCTCTTTATTATTTCGCAGAACCTCCAATTCAAATGGCTTTCCAATTTGAGCATTCTCGACTTGCATGAGTAAAGACCTAGGGTCATTAATTTCATTCCCTCCTGCATTTATGACAAGATCACCTCGCCTTAAGCCACCCTCCTCCGCAGGACTTTGAGGTATCACTGATTGAACAAGTGCACCTGATCGTTCAGGTAAAAGAATCAATGCATTTGGATCTTGATTATGCTCTTTAGCTATTCTTTCATTGAGTAAGACTAACTGAGCGCCAAGGTATGGATGAACAACCTCTCCATTTGAAAGAAGTTGAGAAGTAACTTTTGAAGCAAGATTTATCGGAATTGCGAATCCGAGTCCTGCCCCGGGACCTGATCTCACCAAAGTATTTATACCTATAACCTCTCCATCTGAATTTATCAATGGGCCTCCAGAATTCCCAGGGTTTATTGCTGCGTCAGTTTGAATTAAATCTAATCTTTTGTCAGAGAATCCAAGAGAGTTAATGTCTCTATGAAGACTACTGACTATACCCAGTGTGACAGTGCTTTCTAGGCCATAAGGAGTTCCGAGAGCAATTGCCCAGTCCCCAACTTGAATATCTTCTGAATCGCCCAATTTTGCACTTTCTAAACCAGGAAATTCTTTAATTTTCACCAAAGCCAAGTCAGTAACTTGATCTGTTCCAACTACTGTTCCATCTACTTGGTTTCCATTTTGAAGAGTAATTATCACTTGATCAACTCTTTCCACTACATGAGCGTTTGTAAGAACTAATCCAGAATTATCTATTATCACTCCGGAACCTTGCCCCCTTTCTTTTTTTGGGAAAGTTCCCAAATCGCCGAGAAGATCTCTGAGTAAAGGGTCCAATAAATCAGATTCAAAATCATCTGTTTGAATTTCCCTTTCAATATCAATTCTGACTACCGATGGTGAGACTTTACTGGCGACACGGGCAACAAAATTATGCGAATCGCTTATTTGATAATCCTCTAAAGCAAATACAGATACAGGTCCAAACAAAAAGCAAAAAAGTATAGAGACTAAGAAAAATATATTGGTTATTCTCCTCATGATTTCTAACTTATGAAGGCTCTGCATACTTATTTTAAGTTTACAAAAACAATAAAGCAGGTCACTGCAAAATAATAAGAACTTGATTTTAGAGTTAACCGAAACCTTTATCTAGTAATATTGAATTGCCTGACGGTACCTCTTTAACTAGAGGCGGGTCAAAACTTAAACCGCTCGGGCTTCCTGCCCGACTTCGACACTGCCTTTTGTCTAATCAAACCGTTACAGAATTGAAAGTTCTAACAGCAAAGTCAGCTACTAATAATGGCTTTGATGTAACGGATTTCAAGATGTTCACTCATCTAAATCCCTTGTCAATTCAAGTACATATCCGACACAAAAATCCTAAAAAAAAAGTTACTATTCATGACTGCTCGACTCTCAGTCAATGCATTGACGAGGCTATTCAAAGTTCTTCTATCCTTCATCAGCCTTTCATTTTAGAAATCAGTAGCGAGGGTGTTGGTGAAATCTTAACTGAGGAAAAAGATTTTCAAGTTTTTAAAGGTTTTCCAATTGAAGTTACTTATCAGGATTTAAAAAAAATTGAACAACAAACAAATGGTTTGCTTCTAAAAAGGACAAATATTGATTTACAAATAAATCAAAAAGGGAAAACCCACCGAATCCCGATCGAAGACGTTATCCAAGTCCGACTCATAACCCCTTCTGGTTAAAATTTAGATAACGACTGTCTCATTCAATCTTTCTAATCTTTATATCCCATCATCGATGGCTCTTGTTCTACTCCCAGGCTTAAATAACTTAATTGAAGACATTAGTGAGGAAAAAAAACTTCCATCACAAGTTGTCGAAGCTGCTTTAAGAGAAGCGCTTCTAAAAGGTTATGAACGATATCGAAGGACTCTTTATTTGGGAATAAGTGAAGATCCTTTTGAAGAAGATTATTTTAGTAACTTTGATGTTGGTTTGGATTTAGAGGAGGAAGGCTATAGAGTTTTAGCAAGTAAAATAATAGTTGAAGAAGTTGAAAGCGATGATCATCAAATAGCAATAGCTGAGGTTATGCAAGTTGCTGATGATGCTCAGGTTGGAGATACAGTTGTACTAGACGTGACGCCGGAGAAAGAAGATTTTGGAAGAATGGCTGCAGCTACAACAAAACAAGTTTTAGCCCAAAAATTGAGAGATCAGCAAAGAAGAATGATTCAAGAGGAATTTGCTGATTTAGAAGATCCTGTGCTTACTGCCAGAGTCATAAGATTTGAAAGACAATCAGTAATTATGGCAGTAAGTTCAGGCTTGGGGAGACCAGAGGTTGAAGCAGAACTTCCAAGAAGAGATCAATTGCCCAATGACAATTATCGAGCAAATGCAACATTTAAAGTTTTCCTTAAAGAAGTTAGTGAAATCCCTAGGAGAGGGCCTCAACTTTTCGTAAGCAGATCAAATGCTGGACTAGTTGTTTATTTATTTGAGAATGAAGTTCCTGAAATTCAAGAAGGTTCAGTCCGAATTGTTGCTGTTGCTCGTGAAGCAAATCCACCATCTAGAGCAGTAGGTCCTAGAACAAAAGTAGCTGTTGATAGTATTGAAAGAGAGGTAGACCCGGTTGGAGCATGTATCGGTGCTAGAGGATCACGAATTCAACAAGTAGTTAATGAACTTCGTGGTGAAAAAATAGATGTAATTCGTTGGTCTTCTGACCCTATTCAATACATCTGTAATTCATTAAGTCCTGCAAAAGTTGAAGTAGTAAGGCTTGTCGATCCAGAAGGTCAGCACGCCCATGTTCTAGTTCCTCCAGATCAACTTAGTCTTGCCATTGGTAGAGAAGGGCAAAATGTAAGACTTGCCGCAAGGCTTACGGGATGGAAGATAGATATTAAAAATTCTCAAGAATATGATCAAGCCACAGAAGATTCTGAGGTTGCAGAATTAATTTCTCAAAGGGAAGAAGAAGAAGCTTTACAGAGAGAAGCTGAACAGAGATTAGAAGCAGAACAGGCAGCTAGAGCTGAAGAAGATGCAAGATTAAGGGAGCTTTATCCCTTACCAGAAGACGAAGAAGACTTTCAAGATGATCAACTATCAGAGATGAATACTAATGAAACTGAAATTGAATCTTCTGAAAGTGATTCAAATATCGATACTAATGAAAGTGATATTGAAGAAACAACTGAAGAAGCGATCTCTGATGAAGATAAAATAATTTCAGAAGAGGAAGGAACCCGGTGAGTCAAAGCCCCATTCTGCGTAGATGTGTAGCTTGTAAAAAAGTTCTTGATCGCAAGTTTCTTTTAAAAGTTACTAGAGATTTTCAGAATGGAGTAGTTCTCTCAGACGGGATGGGAAGATCAGCCTATCTTTGCCCTACTGAGTCATGTTTTGAGGAGGCTTTGAAGCGTAAACGATTACAAAAAGCCTTGAGATGTGATATCCACTCAAGCGTTTTCAATATGCTCCAAAAACAACTTAATACCTGCATTGATTCAAATACTGAGGCATGATGTTCATTAAGAGAACTCAGTTAACTCAAAAACCAAATCTAAAGTTCAAGCACAACATTAATGACCAGCAGCGGCAAAATCAGAATTTATGAATTGTCCAAGGACTTAAGCCTTGACAATAAGGATGTGCTAAATGCAGCTCGTAAACTTGCCATAGCAGCAAAGAGCCATAGCAGTTCTATAAGCATCCTTGAGGCTAATCAAATAAAAGATTTTCTAAAAACAAGCGATAACAAAAAAACGACAAATACACCAAGCAAAAAATTAGATAAAAAAATTCTTTCCGTTAAAAAAAGTCCTGTCAAAAACCAAAAGAATGAGAAGGTTGAACTTAAACAAAATCCTCCTAATCCATCAAAGGTTTCAGAAGCTAAGTTAAATGTCCCTTTAAAGCCCAGTCAAACTAGAATTAACAATAATGAATCGATTTCATCCAATAATCAAAAAACTTTAAAAACTAATTACCCAACACAACGACAAATAACATCACCTTCTAAACCAAATAAACCATTACCTCCTAAGCCAAGACAAGAAGTAACCCCAAAGATTTCTAAGCCCCAACCCAAAACTGATAGAGGAATCACCCTTATCGAACAAAAAAAAGATAGCAAAATCATAAATCAACCAAAACAAACTTATCAAAAGGAACCTAAGAGACCATTAGCACCACCAAGCAGACCAAAAATAAATAACCAAGATAAAAAGGAATTACAACCGAACGACCAAAGTTCTAAAACAAGGATTAATCGAGGAGATATTTCTACTCAAAAAGTTGGTCCAAGGAATTTTCAAAAATTTAAAAGTCAAAACAAACAGAATTCGCCTTCAAAAACACCTCAGCCTCCAATGAAAGGCAATACTCTTGAGCTTGTAGGTGCTCCTATACGAAGAGAAAAACCTGTAAACAAACCTCAGACTAAAGAAGCAAAAAATAAACCATTTATATCATCTAGACCTGGTGCGCCAAAACCGCCAGTTCCTGCAAATCGTCAAGGCGCATCAAATCGACCTGGTCCTAATAACAGACCAGGTGGAGGAGGCCCAAGTCGCCCCGGGGCAATAAATCGTCCAGGTCCTAATCGAGGTGGAGTAGCCAATCGACCTGCTCAAGGTCAAAATCGCCCAGGGTCTAATAATCGAGCTGGAGGGATCGTTCGTTCTGGATCTCCAGCTAGAGGCGGTGTGCAAAATAGACCTGGCGTTCCCACCAGGCCAGCTAGTGGAGCAAACCGTTCTAACAACCGACCAGGTGTTCCATCTGGCATGAGAAAACCAGTTGCACCTAGTGAATTGATGCAACTACAAAAGCCACAGGCCAGACCAAGTGCTCCGCAAAGAAAATCTGATTCTCCAACCAATACCAGGCCTAAACGAGAAAATTCAAATGGAGCAAGGCCACCAGTCAATAGGCCAACTCCGGCAGCTCCTAAAAAGCCATCTCATAGACCTGGTGGCACCGCTGCTGCACCAAGAAGGACAGGTAGACCTGATTGGGATGACAGTGCAAAACTCGATGCTTTAAGAAATAAATCTCCTCAAAAACAGCGTCAAAAAGTTCATATCATCGGAGAAAATGATGATGCTTTAACGGCAGAGACAAGTGGATTTGCAGGGGAACAACAAGCAGTAGTTCTGTCAGCAAGCTTGGCTAGACCATCGAAGCCAAAATCTGGCAAGAAAAACAATGGCAAGCCTTTAACTGCTCTGAAAAAACGTAAAAAAGAAACAACACGTCAAAGACAACGAAGACGGGCCATGGAATTAAGGGCAGCTCGAGAAGCAAAACTTGTAAGACCAGAAATGATTGTTGTTCCAGAAGACAATCTCACAGTTCAAGAACTCGCTGATATGTTGAGTGTTGAAAGCTCTGAAATCATTAAATCATTGTTTTTCAAAGGGATTACTGCAACTGTCACTCAATCACTTGATCTGGCAACAATAGAAACAGTTGCTGAGGAATTCGGGGTACCTGTTCTTCAAGATGATGTTGAAGAGGCTGCTAAGAAGACAGGTGTAATGATTGAGGAGGAGGATTTAAAACACTTAATTAGAAGACCTCCCGTTGTTACCGTGATGGGCCATGTGGACCATGGGAAAACATCTTTACTTGATGCTATTAGGAAAGCCAGAGTGGCTGCAGGAGAAGCTGGAGGTATAACTCAACACATTGGTGCTTATCAAATTGAGACTGAACATGATGGATCGACTAAAAAGCTAACTTTCCTTGACACCCCTGGGCATGAAGCTTTTACGGCTATGAGAGCCAGAGGAACCAGGGTGACCGATGTAGCGATTTTGGTTGTTGCCGCTGATGACGGCGTTAGGCCTCAAACCCTTGAGGCTATTAGCCATGCAAGAGCAGCAAAAGTTCCCATTGTCGTAGCAATTAACAAAATTGATAAAGAAGGAGCATCTCCGGACCGAGTAAAACAAGAATTATCAGAGCAAGATTTATTGTCAGAAGAATGGGGAGGAGATGTAGTTATGGTTCCAGTCAGTGCCATTAAAGGCGACAACATAGATAAACTTTTAGAAATGGTTTTACTGGTAACTGAAGTAGAGGATTTACAAGCCAACCCAGATAGATTGGCAAAAGGCACAGTTATAGAAGCACACTTAGATAAAGCTAAAGGCCCCGTAGCAACATTACTAGTTCAAAACGGAACCCTTCAATCAGGAGATGTAGTTGCAGCTGGTCCAGTGCTTGGAAAAGTTAGGGCGATGGTAGATGAAAATGGATCCAGAATAAAAGCGGCAGGTCCCTCTTGTCCGGTAGAGGCTCTTGGTTTCAGCGAAGTACCAACAGCTGGAGATGAATTTGAAGTTTATCCTGATGAGAAGTCAGCGAGAGCAGTTGTGGGAGAACGAGCTACTGATGCTCGTGCCGCACGGCTTGCGCAGCAGATGGCTTCCAGACGGGTTTCACTTTCTTCAATGTCTGGCCAAGCCAGTGAAGGGGAACTTAAAGAATTAAATATCATCCTAAAAGCTGATGTTCAAGGAAGTTTAGAGGCAATACTAGGTTCTCTAGAACAGCTCCCCAAAGACGAAGTCCAAGTAAGAGTATTGTTATCAGCTCCAGGTGAAATTACTGAGACTGATGTTGACCTAGCTGCAGCTTCTGGTGCAGTAATAGTTGGTTTCAACACTTCAATGGCATCGGGTGCTAAACGCGCAGCTGATGCGAATGGCGTTGATGTAAGGGATTACGAAGTTATTTATAAACTTTTAGAAGATATCCAACTAGCTATGGAGGGTCTTTTAGAACCAGAGATGATAGAAGAAGCTCTAGGGATTGCTGAGGTTAGAGCAATATTCTCAATTGGCAAAAGTGCCGTTGCTGGTTGCTATGTAACAAATGGAAAAATACAACGGAATTGCCGAGCAAGGGTCAAGAGAGGAAACCAAGTCGTCTTTGAAGGCGATCTAGATTCCCTGAAAAGAAATAAAGATGATGTTAAAGATGTATCAACAGGATTCGAATGCGGAATAGGATGTGATCGATTTGCAAACTGGGAAGAGGGGGATCAAATAGAAGCCTTTAAGCTCGTAACCCAGAGAAGAAAATTGACCAATTAAATTAGGTTTTATTTCTGATCTAATAAATCTGAATAAATGCAATTAATTAAAGGCAGAAAACTAGTCCGAAATTTACTTATTTCTATCATTAAATAATAAAAAACCAAGAATTAATAATGCTGAGCTTTGGATTGCAAGATCATTAATTGAGACAGTATCTCCCGCAATGATATTTGTAACCATAATAAAAAAGCCTAAAGCAGCTGACCCGAAAAGCGCTATCCAAACAGCTCTTCGTAATCCCCGATATGGGTTTTTTGACTCCTTCAAAAGTCGAGCTCTTAAATTGGGATCCAAATTGGATTCAGGCTTATTAGGATTATTCAAAAAATAAATCGAAAGATGATAATTTGATTCTAATGCCGGTGTAGCTCAGGGGTAGAGCAACTGATTCGTAACCAGTAGGTCGGTGGTTCAATTCCACTCATCGGCATAAAGTTATTAATTGGCTTTAAGAAAATTTTCCTGAAAAAAGGTCCCCGTAATAAAAACCTTAATCAGATATTGTTTTTTTATATAAGCCGTAACAAGTGCTGAAATAACTAAGGCCTTTCCCTTTGAAAATCACTGTGACTTATGATTCAAAGAAAACAGCCTAGGTATTCTCTTCATAACGAAAGTCATCTCGATATGTTAGGGTCTTAGCGCTCTAAATGTATGTCATCGGTTTTTCCCCTTACAAACAAAGGTTATGACTTCTACTGCTCCTAATGAGAATGTTAAGGATAATTTAAAGGAACAAATTTCTTGCAAATTAGTCTCAGAAATAATTCGCGAACGCATACAAGAAAATGGAGCAAGATTCCATGCAAATGATAATATTTCAAATTTTATTCAGCCAGGGGAACTAGAAACTCTTGAGAGAGAAGTTGCCACAAGAGTTAGAGATTTGCTGAAAACATTATTGATTGATGTTGATAATGACCACAACACTCAAGAAACTGCAGAACGCGTTTCAAGAATGTATCTAAATGAAGTATTTAAAGGCCGATATCACCCTCAACCTAAGGTTACTAATTTCCCTAATGATAGAAATTTAGATGAGATCTATACACTTGGCCCCATTACTGTTAGATCTGCATGTTCTCATCACTTAGTTCCAATTCTTGGAGACTGCTGGATAGGAATAAAACCTGGAGAAAAAGTTATTGGAATCTCGAAGTTTGCAAGAGTAGCTGATTGGGTCTTCTCTAGGCCACACATTCAAGAAGAGGCTGTAATGATTCTTGCCGATGAAATAGAACGATTGTGCGAACCCAAAGGTCTTGCAATCCTTGTTAAAGCTCAACACTATTGCATGAAATGGCGAGGAGTAAAAGAACCTGAAACCAGCATGATTAACTCAATCGTTAGGGGTGATTTTCGCCATGATGCAAGCTTGAAGCAGGAGTTCTTCGAACTTGTTAAACAGCAGTCAAACTTCGGTAAAAATTACTAGTTAATTAAAAGGGGGGGGCGTTGCTACCTACAAGTTTTGAAAAATCTCTCCTAGAGAAATGAGGGATCTAATAGTGAGGGTCGATAAAAAAGCAAGAAAGGACTATGACTACTCTTAACTGCGACAATCAAATCTTCCCCTGTGTGCCATATCCATTGTTGCTCAGACGAACCATATTCAACATCAACATTTGTTCCAACTGGAGGACCAAAACGATAACGCAATCCTGCTATGAGCTCTGTCATATTTTCGTTGTCAATTTCATAAGCAAGTTGTCTGAATCCAGCCTCCTTGTCGATGCGAACTCTCAAAGCCTCTACAGGTAAACCACTTATTTGTATATCTTTCACTTCGAAAAGATTCTGATTTGTTTTTTCTTTCATAGGAATTAAAGAGACACCAAGATGAGTCTCTACATTTGGTAAATCCATTCCCCATTTCAACCCTTTAACACAAGCATCAACTGGTTGAGAGAAAACTTGAATAAGAAAAGCAAAAACTATAATCTAAATATATTTAGGAGCCTTTTTCATAGTTAAATTGAACCCTGTTTAATCTTGATAATAAATCTCTATATATAAGTAGTCATTGTTTCCACTCTTCAGAAATTGAATCTATAGAATTGAGATAATGACTTTAATATTGACTAAGCAATTAGCTTAATCGAGATAAATAAAATTTGCATCAGAACTTAAAAGTAGTTTTCACTAAAGCTCCATTAACGTCCTCCTTACCATCTTGTTCAATAACAAAAATAGCTGGAGAAACTGTGACGCTATCGTTCACCGTGAAATCATAAAAAGCTTCCCAAGCCAAAGGATCATCATAGCCACTGTCATCTCTATGAGTTTCGGCTGTTCCAATACCAAACCCAAACTTATTCCCCTCAATAAACGCATCATGCCATAGGAAGCCAACAGACCATGTATTGCCATCCTCTACCTTATTCATTGCAGTATCAGGACTATCCTCGTTTTCAGGATTCTTCCAACCAATACCAGCACTCAGACTATAGTCGTTTCCGAATTGATAACTACCACTAATTCCATAAGAAGAGTAATCATTCACATCAGGAGAATCATCAGTATTCCCGTTATCCGCTTGAGTATAGGCCGCTGCAAGAGTAAATTTCTTATCAACCCATGCCAACTGAGTTGTTATGTGATCTTTACCTTCATCAGTTAAAAAGCCAATCGCAGAATTTGATGCGTCTTCTGAAACGAAGAGTGCAGAAGCAACTAATTTGTCATGGGACCAAGTAATACCAGCACCCGCTCCCATTTTTTTGGAATAAGTATCATTGGCTCCTGCCTGGTTTAGTACAAACAAGACTCCATCGCCTGGGTAAGCACTCGGCCAAACACCAAGCAAATCATCTTGACGAAGCTTGGGGCCAAAAGTTACTTGAATATCATCTCCAACAGGGAACTGATAATAAGCCTTATGAAGTTCTAACGAATCACTACTACTGAAAGCAGTATCTAATCTTGCCTCACCCATCATGCCAAAGGGTTCCATCATGCCAAAATTGCCAATGCGAACAGCAGTTTTAAGCATGTCTTGACCTGTAAAACTGGTCATAAACATTAACTTCGTATCGTAATGAAAAACTGTTCCATCCTTTTCGTCAGCAGTAGACATTCCACCCATTCCACCCATTCCACCCATTCCACCCATTCCAGAATCGCTCACGCCATCTACTCCACCCAAAACAAAAGTCGTTTTACCCATAAACATAGTTGAGGGGTATGAATCTCCCATATTCATATGACTACTATGGTGATCATGATGACCTTTATGATCGCCACCTCCTGCTTCAACAGCCATTGGAGCCATTAAGCCTAACGCAGCAGGAACCAAGAGTAATTGCGAAAAGGGCTTCATAGGTCTCACAGATACTAGTTAAACTAGTAAAACTATACATGGATTAAAACATAACCTCAAAAACATGCGCAAGCGATAACATATGTGCCTTTCGCTACATTGATTGTGTGCGTTTTGCTACAAATATTCAAGGTCTTTTACTGACAACGTTCTCTATTTAATTAATCTAAAACTAGACGAACTAGATAAACCTAGAAAGATGAACAATCTCAAGCCTATTTTCACCGCCATCATTATTTCTATGTCGTTTTCACTGATGGGATGCTCAGGTAATTCCCAAACAAACGGAACTCCTGCACTTTTTGAAACGAAAGCAGAAGCTGAAAAAGCAGCAAAAAATTTCAATTGCACTGGAGCTCATAAGATGGGAGATAAATGGATGCCTTGCAAAAGTCATACAGACCATGAATCTCATGATGGGCATCACCATCATCACTAATATTGTTAGATAATGACAAATTCAAATAGTACCGATCAGAACAATTCCGTAAGTCCTTCTCATTGCGGAAGTAAACCAAAAAAAATTGCATTTGGGATAGCACCACTCGGATTTATATCCATTGGAATTGTTCCCATGGGAATTGTTACCATTGGGATTGTTCCCATGGGTGTCGTTTCTATAGGCGTAGTAGCTATGGGAGTCGTTAATGCCTCAATAGTAGGAATGGGAATATTTTCTGCAGGAATAACAACTATGGGTCTAAAGGTGTGGAGTCCGGAAAATAATGCTATTCACGAGTCAATCAATCGTTCACATTCTCCTTCTTCAAAAAATATATATGCATATCCAACTAAAGCTCAGGCAGAGATCGAAGCCAAAAAGATCGGATGCAATGGTGTCCATAAGATGGGTGCATTATGGATGCCTTGTGCAATCCATATCAACCCTAACTAATATTGAAGTAATTAAGAATTTTAAAGTTGTGAGATAAAATTCTTGGGAATATATTTACAAAAGGTTCAATTCATCCCCCTGTTTTGTAACAAATTAGGATTTAATTAACTTTCAAAAATTGATCTTAATTGGTCTAAGAATATATATCTTCAACTAACATTGAACCCTTTTCGCAAATTTGTTCCTGTGAAGGGAACTCTTTATCGGAACAACAACACTCTCCTCTATTCGAATTATTTATCCAATTAATTATCCCTGTTCTAATTGGTTGAGGACATACTTCTCCTTCTTTAAGGTGATTAATTTCTTCGCTTGTTAGAGGATCAGCATGTTCAATAAAAAGAGACTCTTTTAGCCTAAAAGAACATGTCTCATCCCATTGTTCAAAACAATTTAGATGGTTTATAAAATCATTCCATGCCTCTTTCATTGATCTATATCCCTTTCTTTTTAACTCTTTTCTAAAAACAGCTTTGATGAATTCATTAAAATTCTCTAATTCATGAGGTGTGAAAGATTGTGTACGTTGACTTTCATAAACAGGAAAGTCAAGTTTCTTCTCTATTGATTGAAGTCTTTGCTCTATTACTTCGAATCGAGATTCGATCGATTTAACAGGAAGGTTCTCTATTTGATTAACAAAACAATCAGAGACATAAGCAACTAATGATTTTCCCGAAATCCTTGCACTCTCTTTAATCTTCTCTAAAAGTTTTGGGTCAATACTTACATTGAGTTGCGTTCTCTTCATGATTGAGGCTATCAATAAAGGACGAATTAGAAATCATCTTTATATAACTTTATTCAAAATAAAATCAAACCGTTATTATTTTCAGATATCTTGATGAAATTCCATCTTTTTATAGTCTCTTAAAAAAACGAACAAAATCAAATGAAATTTTTGAATTAAATCTACTTATTCATTGGGAGCAAGATCAATGAAATCACACAAAAAACACTAATCAAAGGTCCAGGAGGCAAATTCAAAATCATAGCCAGCGAAAAACCTATAAGCGATAAAATTAATCCAAATATGGAGGATCTAGCCATCGCAATCCATAAAGATCTTGCTTTCTGTAACCCCAACAAAGTTGGAGTTGAAAGTAAAGCAATTACAAGAATGACGCCCACTGCAGACATTGAGCTCACAATGACAAGTGCCGTAGTAAAACCAAGAGCCAAATTTAAAAAAGATACATTAACTCCACTTGAAGCAGCTCCTTCTGGGTCTAGGCCAATATGAACAAGCTTGTCGTAACCAAAAAGCATCAAGCAAAGAAATACCGAGAAAGCGATCAAAGTTCTTAGCAGATCACTCAGATTTGCAGTTAATAAATCTCCAAATAAAACAGCCTCCAAATCAATCCTGATTCCTAATAGAGGTATAAGCAAAACACCGAGTCCCATAGAACCAGCAAGAATTGTATTCATAACCGCTTCATAATTTTGATTTTTTTTATTTGTCAAGCTTTCTGCTGCAATAGCTCCTACCAAGCCACTGACGACTCCTCCAATAGAAGGGTCCAAACCAAGCGCCATAGCCAAAGCAAGACCTGGCAACACACAATGTGAAATTAAATTAACTTGAAGAAGCCTTTTATGAGTGATCAATACAGTTCCCATGGCAGGGCAAAGTATTCCTGAAAAGGAAGTTACCAGAAGAGGAATTATCCACCAATTTGTATTGAAAAAAGACATTAAGCCAATGATTCAGTATGGTCAGTAATAGAGATCAAGTTAAGATCTTGCTAATGAGTAAAAGCAAGCCTGAAATCACTAAACGTCAACAGCAACTGCTTAATGAGCTCAAGAAATGTACTGATGAATTGAGTGGGCAAGAACTGCATAGGCAACTTCATAGTGGTGAAAAGGCAATGGGACTGACCACGGTCTATCGAAACCTGCAAGTACTAGTAAAGCAAGGTTTGATTCGCTCCAGACATCTTCCCAATGGTGAGGTTCTTTATGCGCCAGTTGAAAGAGATATTCATCATTTAACTTGCGTAAGTTGTGGAGAAACCACACGCTTGAAGGGATGTCCGGTCAAAATGATGAATCTGTCGGAAAACACTTCTAAAAAATTTGAGCTTTTGTTTCATACACTTGAGTACTTTGGTCTCTGCCAAAATTGTTCTCAGCAACTTAATGCTGGATAAGATTATTTGAATATGAATCAAACCTATAACTTCCACCTCAAATAATTAATTGAACTTAGTTTTTCTTGAACTTCCTGAGGGCTGCCAGAAGCCAAAATAATTTTATCTAAAGCAACAACCTTGTCATAGGCATTTAAAGATGTTCCCCAGTCATGACTACTAACAAAAACAGTGAATCCCGAATCGGCTAGCTGACGAATGATTAAGATGAAATCTTCTTTAGCGGGAGGATCAAAGGCGGAGCAAGGTTCATCAAGAAGAAAAATTTTGGCTGGATTCATTAATGTTTTTGCAAGTAATGCTCTTTGTTGCTGTCCACCAGACAAAGCATCCAGTCTCCTTTTTGCTAAATGAGATATTCCAACACGTTGAAGGGCAGCTTCTAATTCACAACATGTCGATTTGGAATGATTTACTCGACCTAAAGAGACTAATCCTTCAACAGTAATTGGAAAATTCCAATTCAGCTTTCCCCTCTGAGGCATTAAAGCCACTTGAGATCGATTATTTCTCAATGGTTTTCCGTCAACAGTAATTTCTCCTTGATCCGGAGTGCTACTCCCTTGCAGCAAGCTTAATAATGTTGACTTACCAGCGCCATTCGGACCAACAAGAGCAGTCAAAGTACCTGGCTCAAGCTTAAGAGAAACCTTACTTAAAGCAGGCTTGATATTACTGGAATAGGAATATGTCACATTTTCAGCAATCAAACTAGACATCAATCAAAGGATTTGCTGACAAGAACATAATATACTTGCCAATCTTAAATGGAAATGATTATCGTTTTAGATACATTGATTTCTGATTAAATGTCGAAATTGTTCAATCAACGCATCAAGAGCAAATCAATATTTAATAAAACAGTCCTCAAGAACTCTTTTCTTGCTGGAGCATTTTTATTTTCGGGAATTCATCAGAGCGTACAGGCAAATTCAAAATCAATTGTTGCTGTAGAGCCATTAGTCTGCGATGTCGTTTCTGCAATTGCACCACCCTCTACTCCCGTAACCTGCTTAATTGATAGAAAACAAGATGTTCATGATGTCAAGATCACTCCAAGGCAAGCTCAAACACTAAAAAGTGCGAATCAAGTATTTACGCTTGGTTCAGAGATGACCCCTGCAATTAAAAAATGGTTAGATAATCCCTTAACTGTTGTCGTTGGTGTAAGTGCAATAGAAATAGACGATCATCATGACGACCACGATGATCATTCAGCAGCGAAGGATGATGACCACGATGATCATTCAGCTGCTAAACATGACGATCATGATGACCACGATGATCATGGTGATCATGGTGATAGCCATGGAGAAGGAGCTTTTGAATGGGCTGGTGTTTTTGATCTTTCAGCAGGAACATACAAATGGTCTTTTGCCAAAGTCGATGGAGACTATGCTGATCCTGCAATGAAAATGGTTATTCTCAATTCTGGTGATATTGAAGCATCAGAAGAGCTTGCTAAAGAATTATTAGGATCTAAGGATTCAGAAACCAAACGCAATAATGACAAACTCGTTGCGCAGGAAAAAGCATATTTTCTTTCATTCAATGAGAAGAAAGACATCACAACCTTTACTGTAGAAATCAAAAAAGCTGGAAAATATTCATTCTTTACTGAGCATATGCCTTTTGAGTTTGAAGCCGACGAACATTTCTTTAAGGATGTTTCAGGCGACGATGTTGAACCTATAGCTCAAGTCCCAGATGAAGGTGATCATCATCATCACCATGACCATGGTGGGCTAGATCCTCATATCTGGCATGACCCTCATAACATCATCAAGATGGGAAATGTCATTTCTAAAAATATCAATAAGAAAATTTCCTTCTTTGACAGAGAAACAAAAAAAGTTTTAAAAGAAAGAACTCAAGCCGTTAATTCTATTTTGGAAGATCTCGACTTATGGACTCAAAAACAAGTTGCTACAATTCCTACTGATCGAAGGACAATCGTTTCTAAACACAAAGCGATGGAATATTACGGAGATGCATTTGGCTTGAAGACTTTGAGTCTATTAGATTTCCTTGGTGATTCTTCTAGTCTTAGACCAGAGACTATTTCTACGGTAATAGCTGAGCTCAAGGAAAAAAACGTGAACGTCTTATTCGCTGAGCAAAAGCCTCCTTCCAAGCTATTAAAAAACTTGAGCAGACAAACTTCCACCCCTATTGCAAGAAATCAAATCTTTGTTGATGGTTTAATGCTAGAAGGGAATACTGTTTCAGTAGCAGTACACAATACATGTACAATTGTTGATTCGCTTGGTGGAGAATGTGATGAGAAAGAGGGGGATAAGCTTGAGGGTAAATGGAATGATTTAATCAACCCTTAACATTCAAAGTTTCAATAATGTCTAACTTGAAACAAGGAAGACATTATTGAAACTACATGTTTCCAACCAAAGGATATAAAGCTTACAAACAACATTGGGAAGACCAAGCGGCTTTCATGGATAAACAACCATGGGAGCAAGATAAGATCCTAAAACTTATTATCTCAACTGATTTCGATTCCAATCTAAAAGAACTTCAATTTTCAAATCATTCGCTTAAAAAAGAGAATGGGGAATATACATTAAGAGTAAAAGTCCCTTACAATTATCACGAACTTGATGACTTTGAGTCAAAATCACTTGAATTATTGGGTATCCAAGAAAATTGGCTAACTAATATTTCTCTTGAAAACTCACATTGTTCAAATCGTTAATTAAATAAAATGAGTACCAAACAAAAAGTACCGGTTACAATACTTACTGGTTTCCTAGGATCTGGCAAAACAACACTACTCAATCGAATCCTGAGCGAAGAGCATGGTAAAAAAATAGCTGTTATTGAGAATGAATATGGTGAAGTTGGCATTGATCAGGGATTAGTAATCAATGCTGATGAAGAAGTCTTCGAGATGTCGAATGGCTGCATCTGCTGCACCGTTCGGGGTGATCTTATTCGTGTACTTGGAAACCTCATGAAGAGGCGAGACAAATTTGACTATGTATTAGTTGAAACTACTGGCCTTGCTGATCCTGGTCCTGTTGCTCAGACATTCTTTATGGACGATGAAATCCGTGAGGAGTTTTCACTTGATGGCATAGTCACACTTGTTGATGCAGCCCATATAGGGCAACAACTTGGTCGAAGTGATGAGAGTTCGGAGCAAGTTGCCTTTGCTGACGTCCTTGTTCTAAATAAAACCGATCTAGTTTCAGATGAATCCCTCGACAACTTAGAGTCACGTCTACGAGATATGAATCGTATGGCTCGTGTCATACGCAGTAAACAAGCAGACGTCTCAATTGATACTGTGCTAAATCTAAGTGCTTTTGATCTAGATCAAGTACTTCAGCGTCGTCCAACTTTCCTTGAACCAGAATACCCATTTGAGTGGACAGGTGTGTTTTCACTTGAAGAAGGTCGCTATGAACTAACGCTCGAAGAAGGTCCAGACCCCACAATGTCTCTCGTCCTGTTATTAGACCAAGGCAAGGATGAGATATCTTTAAACTCAGGTGCTGAATCATGCGTAAGACTATATGCTGAAAAAGAACAACCTTTGGAGCCAGGCGACATAGTCCCCGTGGGGAAGCATGTTAGCCTTCAACTTCAATCTGTAGGTACTAAGTCCTTCCTTATAGACGTTAACAAGGCAAGGGATATAGGTTTATTCACTCAACATACAGCAGAGGAATTCAGTTTAAAAATAACTAAAGTAAAAACCTCAACTACTGAAGATAATAATAGTGATCAGAGCATTTCAGTGATTTCTCCAATAGCTGAAAGAGTTTGGGTAGCAGAGCATGAACATGATGACGAAGTGAGCTCCATTGCTATCGAGCGAATAGGGGATGTAGATCCAGAGAAACTGAATAGGTGGTTAAGCAGGCTCCTATCAGAAAAAGGGGTGGACATATTCCGTACGAAAGGATTCATTAGCTATGAAGGGGAGTCACGGCGAATAGTTTTTCAAGGAGTACATATGCTCTTCACCGCCCAACCTGATAAAGAGTGGGGCAATGAACCTCGCCGCAACCAACTCGTCTTTATCGGTAGAAATCTTGATGAAGCAGAAATGAGTAGAGAGTTTGACAAATGTCTGGTATAGAAGCATTTAGTCCAAAAGGAATGCTTCATGAAGGTTGGTCTGCTCAAGTTGACGACTATGCGATTGTCTGCGGCTGGGCATTACAAGGTAAAACCTTTTTAGTAGGTGATGTTGCTGGAGGGCTTTACGCATTTGAGGGGAAATCTGGAAAGCTTATTTGGCAATCAAAAGACATACATAAAGGTGGCTTACTAGCAATGTCTATTCATCCAGATGGAAATACTTTTGCAACTGCTGGCCAGGATGGACATGTGTGTATATGGGAAAGCAAAGAGGGTAAGTCAACTAAAAATTTGAAACTAGGGAAAGGATGGGTTGAACACATCAAGTGGTCCCCAGACGGAAAATTTTTAGCAGTAGTTTTTACTAAATACGTCTATGTTTTTGATGAAAATGGTCAAGAACATTGGCGATCAGAGGAGCATCCCAGCACTGTCAGCGCGATTTCTTGGTCTAATTCCAATGAATTAGCCACAGCATGTTACGGCCAAGTAATTTTTTTTGATGTAGTAAGCGACAACGTCAATCAAAAGTTGGAGTGGCGAGGCTCACTGGTATCTATGGTGCTTAGTTCAGATGGAGACATAGTGGCATGCGGAAGTCAGGATAATTCTGTTCATTTCTGGCGTCGTTCCACTAATCAAGATTCAGAGATGACAGGCTACCCAGGCAAACCAAGCCATCTAGCTTTTGATCAAACCGGCACAGTCCTTGCTACCGGGGGTAGTGATCGAGTGACGGTGTGGAGTTTTCAAGGCGATGGCCCTGAGGGCACTGTGCCAGGAGAGTTAATGCTTCATACGGAACCCATTTCATGCCTTGCTTTCTCACATAGCGGAATGCTTTTAGCTTCTGGCGCGCGCGATGGTTCAGTTTTTTCTTGGTTTCTCCAAAAAGATGGTCAGGGTGATCCAGTTGGTGGTGCATTTGCAGGTGACCTTGTCAGCCAAATCGCTTGGCATCCTGATGACACTGCCTTGGCTGCAATAAATGCAAATGGAGGAATTACGGTTTGGGAGTTTAAGGTTCGGACAAAAACAGCATCTCAAGGATTCGGATAAGATCAAAATTTCTTATTTCCA
Organism: Prochlorococcus sp. AG-402-I20; assembly: GCA_003216975.1. Taxonomy (GTDB): domain Bacteria; phylum Cyanobacteriota; class Cyanobacteriia; order PCC-6307; family Cyanobiaceae; genus Prochlorococcus_B. The sequence goes on along the minus strand of QCHY01000011.1, from coordinate 27,372 downwards.
ATAGATACTCGAGAGCTGCTCGATTGCTATTGCTTAGAAAATTAAAAATTTAAAAAGAGGAGTTTTTACTGATGTATAAATATTCCACATAACTTATATATGGTTATATGCCGCGAGAGGACTCAATGGAAAAAACAATTCTTTGGCTTCAAGAATTACTGATTTCAATGGGAAATGCTCTATTTCATCCTTATAAAGAGAACTCACCACCAAGTTTTGAGGCGCAGCCTTTCAAAGATGACCCTTATAAGAACCGAGGAATTGCATAGGTTAAGGTCAAAATTGTTTTAAATTTCAAAGAGGGGTTCAAGAGGACCTCTTTTTTATTATCTATTTACGAGAAGAAAAAGTAACGACCGAACCATAAAGAATTAGAGAATGTGCTTTAATAGTCCCATGAATACACAGATTAAGAAGAAGTTAAGCACTAGCAATTCTGGCGTTAACTTAAAAAACACCGACCACAAAAAACCTACTTGGAATTTTGAAGTAGAAGGTAGCGGTCAAAGAAAGAGATACTTAAGGTCTCTTAAAGACAAAGCCTTAGCTTGATTTATAGCCTTTTAATTAAAACAACTTCATCTAAATTAAACATAAAAGCTAGCCAACCAAGAAAGGAAAAATTGTCCCTTTGAGATTTTCATTGAAATGGTACTTTCAAGCGATTTAGAGTTTCCAGAGATAAAAAAACCTTAAAAAAATTCTATGAATTTAATTGCTAGTTATAGAAATAAAGGTTTTGAATCTGTTGCAGATGGCGTGATGTCATTTTTTGATCGTCGTACAGACTTGCATCGCAATGGAATTGCCTTTAGTAATGGGACAAATAATGATTCAGATCCTGCAAAAATTTCTACAGATATCAGCCTTGTAGCAATAGATCGAACTGATCCAGAATCATTTGCTTTGTCTGAAGTAATAATAAGAGGAGTGAATGCTGGTCTTCAAAAATACCTTGAAGAACGCCCACTTTTTAGCGAATGCGCTCCTGAACAATCTCTCTTTGTTAATCCCATTTTCAATCTACAACGTTATGCTCCTGGGGAGGGGTTTAAGAAATGGCACTGTGATTGGACTATTAGCGAAGAAGCGACTGAACCAGTTCACAGAGTCTTAGCTTGGATTCTGTATTGCAATGATGTCGATTCAGGAGGAACAGAATTTCACTGGCAAGAGTATCATGAGACAGCGGAACGAGGAAAACTAGTTATTTTTCCCGCTGGCCTTACACATATTCATAGAGGTCAAGTTAATAAGACTCATCCAAAAACGATCGCGACCGGATGGATCAATGCCGGTTCAAGAGATTCATATATTTCTAGACTAGCTCGATAGTTAATTACTAATTTCATACATTTAATAAGACCTCTCATTAGGAATATTCAATCTGATTGCCACTCATTCTTTAATGCATCACGAGTTCAGATCTAGATTGATAATAATTTTTGAAGAAACTTCAACAGATTGGGAGTGTATTGTGTATCATCAAACGACGTTCAGCTCAATTTGAGTCGCAGTTAGATTCAAGCCATGGAACGGGGACTTGAACATTGAAAATCATTCCAATGGCTGAGCTAACTTACAGAGGACTTAAGTACACTCAAAACAAATCCGGTAAAGGGTCACAAGAAGTGCACTTGCAATATTGTGGTCATGAAATCATGAGTCAAAGAATCCATGAAGCAATGAAAGCAGAGATGGGTTAATAAATAAAGTCCAAAAAACTTAATTTCTATAACATATTAGAATTTTTAATTTTATAGCATTGATTTATAATTTTTTAAAAATAAATAACAGAATAGATTTGATTATTTGAATCAACATATACAGATTTAATTATTTGATTCCTTTATTTATATACTCTTTAGTTCCCAACATGCAATACGAGCCAGGAACAATAGATTGTCATATTTTCTTAGAATGCAAAGAGCAAATAGAGAAAATGCTACTCAGATTAAACAAAGTAGAAAATACTGAACATATTTGCGATCAACTACAGTCTGTTTACCAACAAATAGAAGGTATGCACGAGTTGAAAAAAGTCAAACGAAAAAAAATACTATCTAATAAAGAATTGATTAAATAAATTCATAAGATATACAAATTGTTAATAGATTTTTGATTTTGTATCAATTAAGTCTTAACTTATTCAAGTAAATTCCTATAACTATTTTATCAGAAAACCCGTTCCAAAGTTTTCTGTAGGGAGGTCAGCACTACTGGGAAGGGTTTTGACCTTCCTCCCCAATCTTAAAGAAAAAAACAAGTTTATCTAATGAATTTACTAATTAAATCCTAATTTCAAAGTTCCCCAAAGATCAAATGCGCCAAATAAAAAAGCTATAAAAACCAAGTCCCATGCTTTCTGCTTAATAGCCCATGGGGCAAAAAAGACCTCACCAATCCCATGAAGAGCTGCTCCTACTCCTAGATGATCTAAAACCAAAAGGCCATGTGATAATAAAAATAATCCGCTAGCGAAGTATCTCAAAAATATATCGTAAGTTATGAGTTTAATTTTTTTTTATGTTCGAAAAAGTTATCGCTGTTGCGGGGATAGACTTAAAGGTTTTAATCATTTCATCAACCAAAAGTTTTTTATTTTTAATAGTTGATTTAGCCATGACTTAATAATATTTTATGTGATCTAACTTATTAATATTTTTCATAATCTTATGTATCATTAATTGCTTTGTGAGCTAACTAGAACAAATCATATTTGATGCCTTTTAGTAAAATCAAATACTTTTCTTCTTTCCCAAAAGATAATTAATTCGCTAAAAGTGAATTAATTAATACAGTTAGATAAATTTATTCCAGTAATGTTTGGAACAAATAAATTTTTTGATGAAACTCAATTTTGTACCGGTTAATATTTTTCGAGAGACTCCTGAAGTAACTTTTTTAGATGCCAGTGTTAAAGGTTCAAACGGTAGTGATGTCGTTATTCATAGAGGAGGAGCAACTTCACCTCCTGATTTAAATGGCTTTGAGCAATATTATGTACACTATCATCAAACAGATAATAATCTTGTACTTGAGGGAGATAGAACCTTCACACTATTAAATCCTCTTTGGGATGAACCCCATCACATAATTTATCTCCATAGATTCATGGGTGCACTTCAAATACCTATCGGCACATTTCATAGATCAATATCTGGAAAAGATGGAAGTATTGTTATCAATCAGGCAATTAGAGATAAACAATTTGAATCGAATACAGAATTTAATCCTATAAGTATTGAGAACAGAATTGATCTACAACAAGCAAAATCTACAGAGCCTATTATCTGGTTATGGAAAAATGGAGAAATCAAAAGAATAAAAGATTCTCTATTTTTAAAAGTAGCTTAATTTAAATAGGTTTTATTCAAACCAAATTAATTTCATATATATAGTATCTAAGCAATACTTAACTTAGATACTATTTCAAATAATAAAATAACTAATACACCTGACATTGCAATTCTGCCATTGACTATCTCAGTTTTACTTAATCTTTCGAAGGACATGCAATAGAAGCACTTGATCAACTTATAACAAACTAAATAAATAGAGCAAGTATCAAAAAATGCTTTTTAATGTTAATTAAATAAATTAGTATTATCTTTAAAAATCAAAGTCTACGGCCAAAAAAATCTGGTATCTGTTAAGACAGAATGAAAATAGTATGATAAAGAAATATATAAAAAAGATTCAGTAATAAATGAGTCCACTCTTCAAATGCCTTGGCTGTGGACAAAATATCGAAAGGTCAACAAAGACTTTTTGGAAAAAAAAAGGTCATATTCTTTGCTCTACTTGCCAAGACAAAATAGAGCAAGAAACTGCTTTTACTCAAACAAAATAGACTTAAACACTAAGGAATTTCTCTACCACAGCTTTACTTAATTCACTAGTTGGTCCATTTGCAACTATGCCTCCGCGTTGCATTGCATAATAACGATCTGCTTGCCTCACAAAATGCAGATGTTGCTCTACCAATAAAACCCCAACACCAGTCTCACGAATGATCCTTTTAACTGCAGACTCAATATCTTGAACGATATTCGGTTGTATTCCTTCAGTTGGTTCATCAAGTAAAAGCAACTTTGGTTTCCCAAGTAATGCTCGAGCAATTGCAAGTTGTTGCTGCTGCCCTCCGCTTAAGTCACCTCCTTTACGAGATAGAAATTGTTTTAAGACAGGGAAAAGTTCATATACCAATTCATCAATCTGTTTATGCTTTGCTAAACCTCCTGGTAAAGCTTCCAATCCAAGTTGAAGATTTTCCTCGACAGTCAAATAAGGTATTATTTCTCGTCCTTGGGGAACATACGCAATTCCAGAACGAGCCCTTTGATGAGGTGGCTTTCTATTAACCAAATCTCCATTAAAAACAATCTCTCCACGCCGTGGAGTTAATAATCCTATTAAAGATTTAAGCAAAGTTGTTTTACCTACTCCATTTCGACCTATAAGACAAATCATCTCACCTTGATTGATATTCATATCAACATCTCGAAGAATATGACTTTCGCCATAGTAGGTATTCAAGCCTTTTATCTGAAGCATAGTCATTGTTCTTCCTCATCAGTTTTTCCAAGATAAACCTCTATCACTAAAGGATCTTTTTGTATGTCACTCATGGAACCCTCTTTCAATACATGACCTTGGTGTAAAACACTAACAGGGCAATCAAGTCTACGAATAAATTCCATATCATGATCAATGACTAAAACTGTATGATCACCCGCTAAAGATTTAAGAAGATCAGCAGTTAAATCTGTTTCTTCATCAGTCAAACCAGCAACAGGTTCATCAACAAGTAAAAGATCAGGGTCTTGTCCCACTAGCATCGCAATCTCAAGCCATTGTTTTTGACCATGAGAAAGCGCTCCGGCCCTTATATTCGCTTTTGATTGAAGGTTGACAATACTCATCAAATGTTTAATTTGATCTAAATGCTTGACCTTTAAACTTTTCATCAACAAAGACAAAGGAGTTTTAGGTCTACTCACTGCTAGAGCTAGGTTTTCTTGCACAGATAAATTCTCAAATATCCTAGGACTTTGAAATTTTCTTCCAATCCCTTTACGCGCTATACGAAACTCTTTTTGACCAATCAACGATTTTTCTTTAAAAATCACGTCACCCTTTGTAGGTGCTACTTTCCCTGTAATGACATCTAAGAATGTAGTTTTACCTGCACCGTTGGGCCCAATAACTGCTCTAAGATCACCCTGATTCAAAACCAGATTAAGATCTCTGAGAGCAAGGAATCCTTCAAAACTAACTGAAATTTGTTTTAGCTCTAGCAATGGAGAAGTCATGATTTCACCTCACCTTGTTCATTGACTTCAAGACTTGGATATGTTTCTAATTTTTTATTAATCCCAAGTAAAAACAATAATTTCTTTGGACCGTCTTTCCTAATCCATCCTAGTACCCCCTCTGGAAGAGCTGTTACAACAAGAATAAATAATCCACCTTGAATAAACATCCAGCTTGCTGGTAAAGCTTCACTCACCAAACTTTTTGCATAATTGATTAAAACAGCTCCAAGAATTGCACCTAATAAAGTTCCTCTACCACCCACGGCAACCCAAATAACCATTTCTATTGAGAAAGGGACAGTCATAAATTGAGGAGAAACTATTCCGGATTGAACTGTATACAAAGCCCCTGAAATACCAGCTAATCCTCCTGCTATTGAAAAAATTATTGTTTTAAAAATTACTGGATTATATCCAGTGAAACGAACTCGAGCTTCATCATCTCTAATTCCAATAAGGATATTTCCAAATCTATCTCGAACAATCCACCGTGCAAAAAACCATGCAAGTATAACTAAAACAGCTGATATCCAAAAAAACCATCTTTGCATTATTTCTGAACCTACCATTTGTCCAAAAAGTTGAGTCACGTCTGTTTTTAAACCATTTGTTCCATTAATCAATTTCTGCTGCCCATTAAAGAAATTGAAGAAAACCAAAAGAGCCGCTTGTGTAAGAATTGAAAAATAAACGCCTTTAATTCTATTTCTAAAAACTAAATACCCGAGAAGTCCCGCAATTATTGCCGGTAACAACCAAATAGAAAAAAGAGTAAAAATTGAACTTTTAAAAGGCTCCCAAAAAAATGGAAGTGTTTCGACTCCATATAAACCAAAAAACTCGGGAATACCATTTGGGAATTCTCCTGCACTATTAAGTTGGAGGAACATCGCAGCACAATATCCACCAAGAGCAAAGAAAATTCCTTGACCTAAACTCAACATCCCTGTGAATCCCCAAATCAAATCAACTCCAAGAGCCACTATTGCAAGAGATAAATATCTTCCTAAGAGATTTAATCTAAAAACAGGAAGTAAGGAAGGCGCTGCAATAATGAAGGCAATAATTATTACCCAAATAGTTAAGTTAATCCAACTTTTTTTTGTAGAAAAAATACCCATAAATCAAGACTCCACCATTCTTCCTTTTTGAGGAAACATCCCAGTTGGTCTAAATTGAAGGAATATGACTATTAGAGCAAATATCATTACTCTTGCCATGCTTGTTGTCGCAAAAAAATCTATTGTTGAATAAAGAGGGGATGGCATCTCTGGCCAAATCGTAAGTAGTCTTCCTGCTCCTATTAAGTCGGTCATTATTCCAATAGAGAAAGAAGCAAGGATTGTTCCTAATAAATTGCCTACTCCACCAAGAACGACAACCATAAAACATCCCACAATATAATTTCCACCAACATTTGGTCCCACTGAGCCAAGGAGTGAAACCGCAACTCCCGCGACACCAGCCAAACCAGATCCAATTCCAAAAGTAATAATATCTACTGTTTCTGTTGATATACCTAGACAATCACTCATAGGTCTATTTTGAGTTACTGCTCGAATTCTCATTCCCCAAGCTGTTTTATCAAGAAAGAAAATCACTACTAAAACAGATATTAAAGTAATCATGATTATTAAAAGACGAGTTTTAGGAAAAGTAATTCCAACAAAATCAATTCCACCTCTCATCCAACCAGGAGCTGTAACAACAACTCCTCCAGTCATATATTCGCAACAATGATCTCCTGCTCCTTCAATAACAGCATGAGCTCCACTATTGCGAACACCAAAACGCTCCCCTGCTATTCCAAGGGCGAATAATTTCCCACCAGTGGCTCCATATAGACATGTATTGCCAAGTATCACCTGTGTATTGGATGTGTCATTAATAATTTCGGGAACAATCGTAATGGATCCTCCGTTAATGCCTTTGCCTACATAGTCATTAGCTTCTCCTATCAAAGAAATATTCATTCCACTTAAAATAAATGCACCAAAACTTTGTCCAGCTGGACCTTTAAATATCAAATTTAAATTTCCACTAAAACCTTTATTTCCATATTTTTTGGCTATTACTCCAGAGATTCGTGCACAAACACTTCTATCTGTATTAACAATTGAAATTTCTTTAGTTATGCTTCCCTGATTCTCAATTGCATTGGAAATTTCTTCATCTTTTAAAAGAGAATTCTCAAGGACTTCCCCATTGCTATGAGCTTGTATTTCGTGGCTCAACCATGAGCGATCTGTTGAGCTCTCTAAAGGTTTGAGCAGACTTGATAGGTCGATCTTTTTTGTTTTTGTTAGGTCTACCTTCCTTGGAATTAATAAATCAGTTCTTCCAATAAGATCTTCTAGCTTTGCTAAACCAACTTGACTCATCAATTGTCTGACTTCCTCAGCTACGAAGATAAAGAAATTAACCACATGTTCTGGTAATCCTGGGAATCTTTTTCTTAAGCCTTCTTGTTGAGTTGCTACTCCGACTGGACATTTATTTGTATGGCAAATCCTCGCCATGATGCAACCTTCGGCAATCATTGCGATTGTTCCAAAACCATATTCTTCTGCTCCAAGTAAAGCCGCAATCAGAACATCCCATCCTGTCTTTAAACCTCCATCTGCTCTTAATAAAACCCTTTTGCGCAAACCATTTTCTAATAAAGATCGATGTACTTCAGTTAATCCAAGTTCCCATGGTAAACCAGCATGTTTAATTGAACTCAGTGGCGAGGCACCTGTCCCACCATCATGTCCTGAAATTTGGATTACATCAGCATTGGCTTTGGCCACTCCACCTGCAATTGTGCCAATGCCTATTTCTGCAACTAATTTCACACTGACTTTTGCAGTTGGATTTATTTGATGTAAGTCGTGAATAAGTTGGGCAAGATCTTCTATGGAGTAAATATCATGATGTGGAGGAGGAGAAATAAGAGCTACTCCTGGCTTGCTATTACGAAGTTTGGCTATGTATTCATCAACCTTGGGTCCAGGTAATTGTCCTCCTTCTCCAGGCTTTGCACCTTGAGCTACTTTGATTTCTAATTGCTTGCCGCTAGTTAAATATTCAGGGGTTACACCAAATCTGCCAGACGCAATTTGTTTAATTGCAGAACATGCTGTATCTCCATTTAAAAGTCCTTTGAGATTAGGTAAGGTTTTTGATTGATTATTTTCATCAACATCTTCGAGGACATTGAATCTCGCAGGATCCTCTCCTCCTTCACCACTATTACTTTTGCCTCCAATCCTATTCATTGCTATTGCAAGAACTTCATGCGCTTCCCTAGATAGGGCACCTAGACTCATTCCGCCAGTGCAAAATCTTTGACAAATACTCTCAACACTCTCTATTTGATCAATGGGTAAAGGGTGGGTGGCTGTTTTAAATGTAAGGAGATCTCTGAGGGTAGTAGCGGGACGACTTTCTAGAAGTTGTTGATAAGTTTTGAAGTGGTTATATCCTGGTCCAGCTTTCACGGCAGCATGAAGAATTTTTGACATTTCTGGATTGTTTAAATGAAATTCTCCACTATTTCGATATTGAACAAATCCATTAAAATCAAGTTTTTTTGGATCTAGTTCTGGGAAAGCTTTTTTATGAAATGAAACTGTCTCGATTGATAATTCGCTCAAAGTTAGTCCTGCTATACGACTTGTTGTTCCCTTGAAAGCTAAGTCAATTAAATCTGCACCGATACCTACAGCTTCAAAGATTTGTGCTCCGTGATAACTTGCTAAAACTGAGATCCCTATCTTCGAAAGTATTTTTCGTAATCCATCTTCCATTGCTTTCTTAACATTATCTTGCGCAATCTCTATAGATAAATTAGATAATTTCCCATCGGAAATAAGTTTTTGAGTTTTAGGTAACTGCCACCAATGGCGAGTGGTTTCCCATGTCAACCACGGACAAATTGCACTTGCTCCAAATCCAATCAGACATGCTATGTGATGCGTACTCCAGCATTGAGCTGTATCTAGAATTATCGAGGTTTTTAGTCTTAGACCTTTTCTAAGTAAGTGATGATGAACGGCACCAACAGCAAGAAGAGGTGGAATGTAGGATTTTTCTCGATTAATATTTCTGTCCGAAAGGATTAGTATTTCGCCACCATTAATTACACTATTTTCTGCTTCTTGGCATAGATTTTTGAGACCTTTTTCGAGGTTGATTTTATCATCATTAATAGGAATTAATGTAGATATCTGCTTGCATGAAAGTTCTGACTTTGTTATTGAAGTTAATTCTTTTTCATTAAGTATTGGTGATTTGATATGAATTAGTCTTGCAGCCTCTGCGTTAGGCCTTAATGGTGCTTTTCTAACCCCAAGATTCATCTCTAAGCTAGTGACTAGCTTTTCTCTAAGAGGATCAATTGGTGGATTGGTAACTTGTGCAAATCTCTGTTTGAAATAGTCGTAAAGAATATGGGATTTATTAGAAAGTATTGCTAGTGGTATATCGTCTCCCATGCAATAAGTTGGTTCTTTTGCATTTGCTGCCATGCTATTAATTATGTAATCAAAATCTTCTGCACTAAAGCCAAATGCAATTTGTTGCTGAAGCAATTTTTGCTTATCAAATTTATTATTAATTTCCCAACTTTGGTTATTAAGGTTTATACGATTTGCTTTTAACCAATCTAAGTATGGGTATCTATTAGCTGACTCTTCTTTAACATCCCAGTTTCGTAAAATTCTCTTGCTTTCTAAATCTACCGCAAGCATTTGACCAGGACCTAGCCGACCTTTCTCTTGGATTAGATCTTCTTCTAATTCAACAACACCTGTTTCAGATCCCATAACAACATATCCATTTTTAGTTATGCAATAGCGAGCTGGTCTTAAACCATTTCTATCAAGAGTTGCGCCTACGTTCTTTCCGTCAGTAAAAACTATTAATGCTGGGCCGTCCCATGGCTCCTGAGTTCCTGCTGCATATTCATAAAAAGCAGTTATTTCAGGTTTATTGATTAATTCAGGTTGATCTCTAAAAGCCTCAGGTATAAGTGTTAATAAGCTGTCAGTTATTGGTCGACCACTTCGAACTAATAGTTCAAGAGTTAAATCAAGATTGGCTGAATCACTAAAGGAATTATTGACAATTGGTTTTAGATCATTTGCATTGTTTTCCCATACCGAACTTATATCTGTTTCTGTTGCCTTTGCCCAATTTATATTTCCTAGTAATGTATTTATTTCTCCATTATGTCCTAAGAGTCTCATGGGTTGAGCTAATGGCCATTTAGGCAAAGTATTTGTACTAAATCTTCTATGGTAAACCGCATATGAAACTTCGAATCTATCGTCCTTTAGATCTGTATAAAAAGGAGCCAATATTTCAGATCTAACCATCCCTTTATATACAATTGTTTTGCTACTTAAAGAGCATATATAGAGTCCTAATTTGTCCTTCTTTAATTCTATATTTGCTCGGTTTGAAATCCTTTGCCTTAATCTAAAAAGTAAAGCTTCAAGATTAATTTCTTTATCCTTAATATCAACTATCCATTGTGTAATAAAGGGTTCATTTTCTCTTGCAAGCTTGCCTAAAACTTCATCATTAACAGGAACATCTCTCCATCCTTGGGAGGTCAATCCTAAATACTCAGCTTCTTGCTCACATATTTTTTTAGCTATTTCTCTATTCTTTAAATCTTTAGGCATGAAAATCATACCTATTCCTGATAGTTGGGCTTCGCATTGTTTGGCTGTTTCCCAAACTTGCTTTAAATATGACCATGGAATTTCACATAAAATCCCAGCGCCATCACCTGAATCGCTATCGCCCCCGCATCCTCCTCTGTGCTCCATACAGCTGAGACCACGTAAAGCCTGAGACAAGACCCAATGATTTTGTTTGCCTTCGACGCTAGCTATGAAGCCAACTCCACAAGAATCTTTTTCCCCAGAAAAGGCATCTGGATAGCTGCTATCGCAATAAGGCCAATTTGATCTTGAGAGTCGTTGATGCATGTTTTTTAACTTACTATTTTTTCTTTTCTTGCAAAAGTGCTATCGGTAACCTGTGAAATAGATGATTAGATAGATTTGATAGTTCCTAGAGTTACATCTTAAACATTTTTGTCGACCATCAAGTTTTTTATTCAATACTTTCTTTAAAATATTTCTTTCTTATGCTTAAACCTGAATAAAAATAAATTATTAATTAAAAAAAAAAACTAATTTGGGCGCTTGACCAAGTAATCTGGAGAATTGTTGAATCTGGTCGAACCTAGACCAAATATAAAATTAATGCCAACCATTCAACAGTTGATAAGAACAGAGCGAAAGACTCTAAAAACAAAGACAAAATCTCCTGCTTTGCGAGGTTGTCCAGAAAGGAGAGGAGTTTGTACCAGGGTTTACACCTCCACTCCTAAAAAACCTAACTCTGCTCTAAGAAAAGTCGCTCGTGTTAGATTAACATCAGGATTTGAAGTGACTGCTTACATAGGTGGTATCGGTCACAACCTTCAAGAGCACTCTGTGGTTTTGCTGAGAGGTGGAAGAGTTAAGGACCTACCAGGAGTGAGATATCACATAGTCAGAGGAACTCTTGATACCGCTGGGGTTAAAGACCGTAGACAGTCAAGATCAAAATATGGAGCTAAATCTCCTAAGGAATAAAAACTTATTTTGATTCATTGAATTTTCTCCACCATACAAATCTAATTTCATGTCAAGAAGAAACGCAGCAGAAAAAAGACCTGTTCTCCCTGATCCTCAGTTCAATAATCGTTTGGCAAGTATGATGGTCCATCGATTGATGAAGCACGGGAAGAAATCAACAGCGCAAAAAATTCTTTCTGATGCCTTTGGTTTGATTAACGAGAGAACTGGCTCAGACCCGATTGAATTATTTGAAACAGCAGTAAAAAATGTCACACCTCTTGTTGAAGTGAGAGCAAGAAGAGTTGGTGGAGCTACATATCAGGTTCCAATGGAGGTCCGTCAAGAGAGAGGGACTGCAATGGCACTAAGATGGTTGGTAAATTTCTCAAGATCAAGAAATGGTAGAAGCATGGCTCAAAAACTTGCTGGGGAGCTTATGGATGCAGCCAATGAAGCTGGAAATGCAGTGAGGAAGAGGGAAGAGACCCACAAGATGGCCGAAGCAAATAAAGCTTTTGCTCATTATCGCTATTGATTTAGGTCAAATTTTTCTATTTAAATCCTCAAAAGATTTCTTTTTTAGCATGCTTAGTTGTAGAGTCCATGCGCATTTTAAAGCCCTTTAGTCGGAGTATTTTCTGTGGCACGCGCCTTTCCTTTGGAACGAATAAGAAATATCGGGATTGCTGCACATATTGATGCTGGTAAAACCACTTGTACTGAAAGAATTCTTTTCTATTCAGGTGTCGTTCATAAGATGGGAGAGGTCCATGATGGCGCAGCTGTCACTGATTGGATGGCCCAAGAGAGAGAGCGAGGAATCACCATTACCGCTGCGGCGATTTCAACTACATGGGACGATCACCGTATAAACATCATCGATACTCCTGGTCACGTTGACTTCACGATTGAAGTTGAGCGCTCGATGAGAGTTCTTGATGGTGTAATTGCTGTCTTTTGCGCGGTTGGCGGAGTGCAGCCTCAATCTGAAACAGTTTGGCGTCAAGCCGATAGGTATTCAGTACCGAGAATGGTATTTGTCAATAAAATGGATAGAACTGGAGCAGATTTTCTTAAAGTCCATGGTCAAATCAAAGATAGATTGAAAGCTAACGCAGTTCCAATACAGTTACCTATTGGAGCAGAAAATGATTTGAAGGGCATTATCGATCTCGTAGAAAATAAAGCATATATTTATAAAGATGATCTTGGAAAAGATATTGAGCAGACTGATGTTCCATCAGACATGGTTGATTTAGTATCTGATTGGCGAGCAAAATTAATGGAGTCAATAGCAGAAACTGAGGAAGAATTACTTGATTCTTTTCTAGAAAATGGTGAATTAACTATTGAACAACTCAAAACTGGTATTAGGGAAGGAGTTCTTAAACATGGTTTGGTACCAATGTTATGTGGTTCAGCTTTTAAAAATAAAGGGGTTCAGTTATTACTAGATGCAGTAGTTAATTATCTTCCTGCTCCTGTTGATGTCCCTCCGATTCAGGGTTTACTTCCAAATGGAAAAGAAGCTGTAAGACCTTCGGATGATAGCGCTCCATTTAGCGCGCTTGCATTCAAGGTAATGGCTGATCCATATGGAAAATTGACTTTTGTTCGTATGTATTCCGGTGTCCTTGAAAAAGGAAGTTATGTTCTCAACTCAACTAAGGATGCAAAAGAGAGAATATCTAGATTGATAATTTTGAAAGCTGATGATCGTGAGGAAGTCGATGAATTAAGAGCTGGGGATCTTGGTGCTGTGCTTGGCCTGAAAAACACAACAACGGGAGATACTTTATGCGCTTCCGAAGAGGCAATTGTTCTTGAAACTTTATATATTCCTGAGCCAGTTATTTCAGTTGCCGTAGAACCCAAGACTAAGAGTGATATGGAAAAATTAGGGAAAGCTCTAACATCTCTTTCTGAGGAAGATCCAACATTCAGAGTCAGCACTGATCAAGAGACAAATCAAACAGTGATTGCGGGTATGGGTGAACTGCACCTGGAAATCTTGGTCGATCGTATGTTGAGAGAATTTAAGGTAGAGGCCAATATTGGAGCACCCCAAGTTTCTTATAGAGAAACCATTCGAGCTAGCTCTTCAGGTGAAGGAAAGTTTGCGAGACAAACAGGGGGTAAAGGTCAGTATGGTCATGTTGTTATCGAAGTTGAGCCAGGTGAACCAGGAACTGGTTTTGAGTTTATCAATAAAATCGTCGGAGGTTCTGTTCCAAAAGAATATATAAAGCCCGCTGAATCAGGAATGAAAGAAACATGTGAGTCTGGTGTAATAGCCGGCTATCCTTTAATTGATGTAAAAGTTACATTGGTTGATGGCTCTTATCATGATGTTGACTCATCAGAAATGGCTTTCAAGATTGCTGGCTCAATGGCTTTCAAAGATGGAATCAAGAAGTGCAATCCTGTCCTTCTAGAACCTATGATGAAAGTTGAGGTAGAAGTGCCTGAGGACTTCCTAGGTTCTATAATTGGAGATCTGTCCTCTAGACGAGGTCAGGTTGAAGGTCAATCCATCGACGATGGACAATCCAAAGTCCAGGCAAAAGTGCCATTAGCCGAAATGTTTGGCTATGCCACTCAACTCCGATCAATGACTCAAGGTCGGGGTATTTTCTCAATGGAGTTCAGTACCTACGAGGAAGTTCCTCGTAATGTTGCTGAAGCAATTATCTCCAAGAATCAGGGCAATTCCTGATCTCTAAAATTTACTAACCAACCCCCGATTCTTTAAAAAAAATGGCTCGCGAGAAGTTTGAGAGGAACAAACCTCATGTCAACATAGGTACTATTGGCCACGTTGACCATGGCAAAACAACACTTACTGCTGCAATTACAAAGGTTTTAGCCAAAAAAGGTCAAGCCGAAGCGCAAGATTATGCTGAAATTGATGGAGCTCCAGAAGAGCGCGAACGCGGTATCACAATCAACACTGCCCACGTTGAATATGAAACTGATGGTAGGCATTACGCTCATGTGGATTGTCCAGGTCACGCTGATTATGTAAAAAACATGATCACAGGTGCTGCTCAGATGGACGGTGCAATTCTTGTTGTAGCAGCTACCGATGGAGCAATGGCACAAACAAAAGAACATATCCTTTTGGCCAAGCAGGTTGGTGTCCCTGCATTGGTTGTTGCACTAAACAAATGCGACATGGTTGATGATGAAGAAATGATAGAACTTGTAGAAATGGAGATACGTGAACTTCTAACAAGTTATGACTTCCCTGGCGATGATATTCCAGTTGTTCAAGTTTCAGGATTAAAAGCTATTGAAGGAGAAGCAGATTGGGAGACAAAAATAGATGAATTGATGACTGCTGTTGATTCTTCAATTCCAGAACCAGAACGTGAAATTGATAAGCCTTTCCTAATGGCTGTTGAAGACGTTTTCTCAATAACTGGTCGTGGAACCGTTGCTACTGGTCGAATTGAAAGAGGAAAAGTAACAGTAGGAGAGGAGGTTGAAATTGTAGGTATCAGAGATACGAGAGTTACAACCGTTACTGGAGTAGAGATGTTTAGAAAGCTTCTCGATGAAGGTATGGCTGGAGATAATGTTGGTCTTCTCTTGAGAGGTATTCAAAAAGAAGATATTGAAAGAGGGATGGTGCTTGTTAAAAAAGGATCTATTACCCCCCACACTAAATTCGAAGGTGAGGTTTATGTATTGAAAAAAGAAGAGGGTGGTCGTCATACCCCTTTCTTTGCTGGATATCGTCCACAGTTTTATATTCGTACTACTGATGTAACAGGTCAAATTACAGCTTTCACATCTGATGATGGCAGTAATGTTGAAATGGTTATGCCTGGTGACAGAATAAAAATGACTGGAGAATTAATATCTCCTGTTGCTATTGAGCAAGGAATGAGATTCGCAATTCGTGAAGGTGGACGTACTATTGGAGCAGGAGTGGTCTCAAAAATTCTTGAGTAATTGTTTCTGAGGATGACTTGTAAATTATTCAGGTCATCCTCTAAATTAAACCAACAAATGAACTCATTAGTTCATCCTTCAAAGAACCTAGAAAACTTAATTAGCTTTTGGTATCACCATTATGTCAACTGCAATTGCACAGCAAAAAATTCGCATTCGTCTAAAGGCTTTTGATAGGAGAATGCTAGATTTATCTTGCGATAAAATAATTGAGACTGCAGATACAACCGCTGCTTCAGCAATAGGCCCTATACCTCTTCCTACAAAAAGAAAAATTTATTGTGTTCTACGTTCGCCTCATGTTGATAAAGATTCAAGAGAGCATTTTGAAACAAGAACACATAGACGAATTATTGATATTTACAGTCCATCTGCGAAGACTATTGATGCTTTAATGAAGTTGGACCTTCCAAGCGGAGTTGATATAGAAGTTAAGCTCTAGATCTTTTTCTCTCAAACCAGAGATTGATTATCTAGGATATGTTTAATTAGAAATAACCATTTGAGCGAACTTTCAGTTAGGGAGCTACCACTTTTCCCATTGCCTGAGGTTGTGCTTTTTCCTCAGGAGTACTTACCACTTCATATTTTCGAGACTCGTTACAGGGTTATGCTTCAATCTGTGTTGAAATCAGACAGCCGTTTTGGTGTTGTGAGATGGGATCCAATTGCAAAAAAAATGGCAGATGTTGGTTGTTGTGCTGAGATCATTAAACATCAAACTTCACAAGATGGGAGAAGTAACATTGTCACTATTGGACAACAAAGATTTAGAATTCTAGAAATTATTAGTGAAACTCCTTTTATTAACGCTCTAGTGAGTTGGGTTGATGATGATCAAATAATAGATCAAACAAAGCTATTGGAACTCAAGGATTCCGTTTCTATTGCTTTAAAGGATGTAGTTTCGCTTACTTCAAAATTGACTGAATCAGAGAAAGAACTTCCTGATTCTTTGCCCGAGATCCCTAGAGAATTGTCTTTTTGGATAGCTGCTCATCTTGGAGGTCCCGTAGCAAGTGAACAGCAAAATTTATTAGAATTAACAAATACTTACCACCGATTGGAAAGAGAATATGAACTTCTTGATCACACAAGAAGACAATTAGCGGCCAGAACTGCCTTAAAAGATACTTTTTCAAACGCTGATCAGGCTAACAATTAATTATGCAATGGATTGTAATTTTTATATTTAGTGCCGTATTTCTATTTACTTTGAGTACTCTATGGCTAAGAAAAAGTCGCAAATATGAGTCTGTTAATAGCGTTGCCTCTTCATATGATTCATGGACTAATGATCGCTTATTAGAAAATCTCTGGGGAGAGCATATTCATCTTGGTTTTTATGAAAAACCGAGATTAAAAAAAGATTTTAGGAAAGCTAAGGTTGATTTTGTTCATGAATTAGTTCGATGGAGTGGTTTGGATAAATTACCAAAAGGCTCGAGGATATTAGATGTAGGCTGTGGAATAGGCGGTAGTTCAAGAATATTATCTAACTATTATGGATTTGACGTCATTGGTATTTCCATAAGTCAAGAACAAATTAAAAGAGCAAATGAATTAACAGCTAATAATGATTTTTGTCGTTTTGAGGTGATGAATGCACTTGACTTAAAGTTTGAAAAAGGTAGTTTTGATGGTGTTTGGAGTGTTGAAGCTGGCCCTCATATCTTTGATAAACAAACCTTTGCAGATGAGATGCTCAGAGTTCTTAGACCTGGTGGAGTTTTGGCAATTGCAGATTGGAATCAAAGAGATTCAAGTAAACAACCCTTAAATTCTTTGGAAAAGTTCATTATGAATCAATTACTAATTCAATGGACCCATCCTGCATTTTCAAGTATTGAAGGATTTAAAAAAAACTTATTAAACAGTCCTTATTGTGGAAGTTCTGTTCAGTCCTCTAATTGGACAAAATACACAATTCAATCTTGGAATGAATCGATATACGAAGGGTTTAGAAGACCTTCAACTATATTGAAACTAGGCCCTAGATCGATCCTAAAGGCATTTAGAGAAATACCAACAATACTAATGATGAGGTGGTCTTTCTCAAAAGGTTTGATGGAGTTTGGAGTTTTCAAATCAAGAGGATAAATTACTCAACTTCTGATCCGAAATAACATCCAAAATTAATGATTTGATTGCAAAGTGGAGA
This sequence comes from Prochlorococcus sp. AG-402-I20, assembly GCA_003216975.1. Classification (GTDB taxonomy): domain Bacteria; phylum Cyanobacteriota; class Cyanobacteriia; order PCC-6307; family Cyanobiaceae; genus Prochlorococcus_B. Next base: position 9,316 of record QCHY01000011.1, on the reverse strand, counting down.
TAACTTTTCAGTAATTTTTTCAAAGTCTTTTTTATTAGACTGATTTAAATCAAGGTCTATGAAAAAGATATATTCTCCTAGTTCTCTTTTAGAGGGTCGGGATTCAATTCGACTCATATTTAGGCCAAGATTTGCGATGCAATTCAATGCTTGGAGTAACGCACCTGGAGTATTTGACTTAAGAGAAAAAGCCATACTCGCCTTATTGCCATCAACTTTGATGTTGTTTTTACTTAGAATAACGAATCTAGTGCAATTACCTTCAATATCATTAATAGGATAAGCAAGAATATTTAGATCTTCACTTGCATCTTTGGATCCTATCGCTGCTCTAAATGAGCTACCTTTTACCATCCTTATCGCTTCTGCCGTTGAATTAGTGGGTAAATGAACTGCATTTGGGATATTGTCGTTTAGCCACTGGCTGCATTGGGCTATTGCCTGAGGATGGGAAAGGACCTCTGAAATAGTTGATATTGATCCGCTGCTCATTAATGAGTGTTTAATAGGCAGTACTAGGGCTCTATGAATAAATAGATTTTGATGTCTCCATAGAGAATCTAATGTTGTGGTAACTCCACCTTCTACTGAATTTTCAATTGGAACTACTGCTGCTTCACAAAGATTGTTTGCAAGATTATCTACTACAGTTCTTAAGCCTTTGCATGGAGAGAACTGTGGTGAATCAAGCTTTTCTAAGGCTGCTAGAGCTTTTGCAGCCTTCTCAGCGTATGTTCCTTTAGGCCCTAGATAGGCCACTCGAGTTGACATTAGATAAAAAAAAAGGGGTAAATGCCGATAAGATCAAGTTGAGCAAATTTTTGATAATGGCTCTTGCCTTTACAGCACGACAAAAAATTGATCTAGTTGTTCAAGATAACAAGGAGCAACTACCTGATTATCTCCTACAACAGGAGAGAGTTGTTGGCGCAATGCTTGATCCAAAGAAATTGACTCCTTTAGGCCCAGGTAGCTTTAAGTACGAAGTCACAAGTTTCAAAGTTTTTCAACTTCAAATAAATCCAGTCGTATCAATAGGGGTAGAAAATACTGATAGGAAAATCAGAATGTATGTTACTGAAAGTCATCTGGATGGCTTGGGATTAGTTGAGGATTTTGATTTAACCTTAGATGCAATTCTGGAGGCAAAACCATCAGCTCTTGAAGGCGAAGCTCTTTTGGGGGTGACTGTCAGTCAGCCTCAGCTATTGAGATTAATTCCTCCTAAAGTGCTTGAGACTACTGGGCAATCAATATTAAATGGAATTTTGTTAGGAATTAAGTCAAGGGTTGAGAAGCAGCTAATTGTTGACTTTAATAATTGGTGTAAAGAAAATTCGTTGTAAGCTAATTATTAGTCTATTACTAATCTGGATAGAAAACTTTTTCTGTGGAGTTTGGTTGCTCCTGCTTTGATTAAGTTTGTTCTATGGATTTGAGTTCCATAACCTTTGTTTTTTTCTAGTTCATAATTGCTGTATTGGCATGCTAGTCGTTTAATTAATTCATCTCTTGCTTCTTTTGCTAAAACACTGGCAGCAGCAATTGAAGGAAAATAACTCTCACCTCTAACCTGTGTTTTTTGTTTCCCTGGCCAGATGCGCATAGGCAATATTCCGTCTACGAGAATTAAGTCTGGTGGAAATGAAAACTTTTCTAATGCTCTTAGCATTGCTTTTTCAGTAGCCTCTCGGATGCCAATAGCATCAATTTCTCTAGCTGAAGCTTGGCCTATTGACCAAGCTATTGAGTTTTTTTTAATTAAAGGAACTAAATGCTGTCTTTGTAGGGGGCTTAATTTTTTACTGTCTTTCAAGCCTTGATTCAAGAGCTTTGTTTCGTTCGTTTTATTTAGTATTACAGCCCCAGCGAAAACAGGGCCAAATAAAGCACCTTTCCCTACTTCATCAATTCCTGCAATCAGAAATTTCTTAGCTTCCATATTTAAGAAGAAGCGGAAGACCTTCTTCTTTTTCGTCTTGGATCATCATTAACTTCTTGTGATTCGGTGGAACTTAATTCATCCTTTTCATTGATTGAAATATTTTCAACAATAATTAATTCACTTGTTTCTTCATCTAAATCCACATTAACATTTTCTTCTTCGGTATTTTCTTGTTCTGCAGAAGTGGCTGGATTTTGTTCCAGGGTATTGATGCTATTAAGGTGATTAATATCTTTGCTATTTTTTTTATTTTTGTGGTTAGAATTATCAGCTATTTTTGGTTGCTTTTCCTCAAGTATTTTATTTTTTTCTTCTCCCTCTATCGCTACTCCAGGCCTAACTATATTAACCGTGTAGTTTTCAGATAGTGGTGGTTCATCTAGAATTAAAATAGGATCTAATCCCATTGAACTATATACAATTTCTTCATTTTCATCCATATTTATATTAATCATTTTATTTTCTTTCTTTCTAGTATAGCTGTCTTTAAGAATATCTTCTTTAGTTGTCTCTCTGGAAATAGATTTTGAATTATCTAAATATGATCTATGCTCTTCATTAGTTAAATTTATTTCTAGATCTTTAGTTTTATTTATACGCTTCTTTTTTGTATTATTCTCCTGTAAAGATTGTGTATCTTCTCCTGATAAGAAAGTAGAGTTAATCACCCCAACTTCAGATGAAGTCGTTGGGTTTATATCTTGAAGAGTGATATTTGGAAGCTGATCTTGCCCTTGAGAATTGGGAGAATTTTTCCCGAATAATTCATATATATTTTGCCCTTGTCTTTTTCTCGTTAGCTCAACAAGCCCAAGTTCTGTAAGTGAAGCAATTTGTGGCCGCGCTGAGTCTCCATTAATAGCAGATGTGAAATGTTCTAATAATTGAAGTTGATCTCTTTTTGTATCCATATCTATAAAATCTATAATAATAACCCCACCAATATTTCTTAGTTTTAATTGCCTTGCTATTTCAATCGCTGCTTCACAATTAGTCCATAAAACTGTTTCTCTGGAATTTGCAGAGCGTGTAAATGAGCCTGAATTCACATCAATGACTGTCAATGCTTCTGTTGGTTCTATTATTATATAACCACCAGAAGGTAGATCTACCCTTGGCTTTAATGCATCATTAATTGCAGAAATGACTCTATATTTTTCTAATATGTTTTGCGAATCACTATGTAATTCTATTGTTAATTCTTTACTATCCTTACCGAGGAAATTTTTAACTCGACCAATTGCTTCAGTATTATCTACAACAACCTGAGTAACATTTTGACCAACATTATCTCTAAGAATTCTATGAATAAAGTCTTCATCTCTATTTAAAAGAATTGGCGGGGTGCAATTTTCAGATGCTTGTTGAATAAGCTCCCATTGCTTGAGAAGATTTTCAAGATCATCAATTAAAAGTTCTTCCGAAATATCTTCTGCTTCTGTCCTTATTAAAAGTCCAGTACTAGGAGATTTCACTAGTACACCTAATGCTCTCAGTCGATTTCTTTCACTTTCTGTGCTTATTCTTCTCGAAATATTTACACCTTGTCCATAAGGCTGTAGTACAAGATATCTACCAGGAAGAGCTATATTTCCAGTTAATCTAGGTCCTTTTGATCCTGTGGGCTCTTTCATTACTTGAACCAGAACCTTTTGCCTTGGTTCGAGTAATTCTGTTATTCCTGCAGTTGCTTTTTTTAATCTGAGAGGCCCTAAATCATTGACATGAATAAAACCATTTTTTTCACTTTCTCCAATATTGACAAAAGCAGCATCTATTCCAGGCAGAACATTTTCAACTGTTCCAAAGAAAATATCACCAATTTGGTAGCTACCTTGAGCCACGATTAATTCATCTATTCTCTCATCAGTGAGCAAAGCGGCAATTCGCAAATGCTCAGCAATTAAAATTTGCTGGGGCATATACAATGTTGAGCTTTTTCAAGCTATTAAAAATTGATTAGCAGAAAAACTGCAAGTAGAACTTTTGGAAATTTATAACGCCAAACAAACTTAAAGAGATTTTTGAATACTGTTTGGAAGTGGAATTAAATATAATCCAGTTGAAATCGATGGAGATGCCAACGTTTAATCTAGGTGTCCCTTTAAGAGAAAATGACGTTAATGTAAGAACATTAGGGGCTTAAACCCTTTTCTTAGTTCTCAATTGATACTATCACAGCATCACTTTTTAGCTAACTGCTTTCAACTTGGTTACCTGTAAAAATTAGTTCTTATTATGGAATCATTTATGTTTGAATATTTCTAGGCATTTAAGGGATTATCCTTAAATTAAATCTTGATGATTTTTAAGTGGTACAAGTTAACACTAATTACCTGAAGTTAAAAGCAGGCTATCTGTTCCCAGAGATTTCTAGAAGAATTAAAGACTTTAGCTCTAAGAATCAAAATGTTGATTTAATCCGCCTAGGTATTGGTGATGTTACTGAACCCCTGCCTTTAGCTTGTCGTGATGCGATGAAAGCGGCTATTGAAGAAATGGGAACAGAGGAGGGCTTTCGGGGGTATGGGCCAGAGCAGGGTTACCAATGGCTCCGAGAGAGCATTTCTAAAAATGATTATTTATCGCGTGGTTGCGATATCTCAGCAGAAGAAATCTTCGTCTCAGATGGCTCAAAATGCGATAGCAGTAATATTTTGGATATTTTGGGAAAGGACAACAAAATAGCAGTAACGGACCCTGTTTATCCTGTATACGTTGATACGAATGTGATGACGGGTAGGACAGGCGAAGCCAACTTGGCAGGAGAATATCAAGGTTTAAGTTATATCCCAATTAATTCAGAGAATGGATTTGAGGCCGCAATACCAAAAGAAAAATTTGATTTGATATATCTTTGTTTTCCCAATAATCCAACTGGGGCGGTAGCAACTAGAGAACAATTGGCTTCTTGGGTTAAATATGCTAAAGAAAATAATTCTTTGATTCTTTTTGATGCTGCTTATGAGGCTTTCATTAAAGATGACTCGATTCCTCATTCGATTTTTGAAATTGAGGGATCTAAAGATTGTGCAATTGAGTTTCGTTCTTTTTCAAAAAATGCTGGTTTTACTGGGACAAGATGTGCTTTTACAGTTATACCAAGGTGTTTAAAAGGTCAAGCAGGATTAGAAGAAGTTGATTTGTGGTCATTATGGAATCGTAGACAGAGTACTAAATTCAATGGTGTAAGTTATGTTGTTCAAAGAGGTGCGGAAGCTGTTTACTCTAAAGAAGGGCAAATACAAATTAAAAAATTAGTAAGTTTTTATATGGATAATGCTCAAATCATTAAATCAAATTTGACTGCTGCAGGATTTGAAGTTTTTGGTGCTGTTAATGCACCTTATGCATGGATAAAAACACCGAAAAACATGAATTCATGGGATTTCTTTGATTTCTTGCTTGAAAAGGCAAATGTCGTGGGTACACCAGGGAGTGGTTTTGGAGCTGCGGGAGAAGGCTATTTTAGATTGTCTGCCTTCAACAGTAGAGAAAATGTCGAAAAAGCTATGAAAAGGATCGTAAAACTTTAATGCGTAATTACATGGTAAGTTTCTTGTTAAAAAGTGCTATTCATCCTCGCAGTTTAATTATGGTTGATTCTGCAAATCAAACTGATGGAGACACTGCTGTTATTGATAGGGAAGTTCAGCGAGTTAGGAAATTATCGCCCAAATATAAGGTTTTACTTCATAATGATCCAGTTAATACGATGGATTATGTCGTTGAAACTTTAAGGCAGGTAGTTCCACAATTAAGTGAACAAGATGCTTTGAATATTATGTTAGAAACGCACAATAATGGAATTGGACTTGTTATTACCTGTGACTTAGAACCTGCTGAGTTTTACTCGGAATCTTTAAAGGCAAAGGGCCTTACAAGTTCCATAGAATTAGAAAGCTGAAATTTTCAATTACCAGTTTTTGGAATAGATGGTTGCATCAGAAGATGCAATGGATACCAACATTTACTCTTTTCTTATTTTTATATCCTACTGGATGGCTTATTAGTCATTTCTTTTATATATTTAATCGAGATATTAGTCCCAATAATTTAAGTATTATAGGCACTATATTAACATTTATATTGTTTCTAAGTGTTCTACCTAGTTGGGGTAGGGTTAGATGGAAAACTAATCATTTTTGGGCATCTATAGGATTAGATTTTAAAAATAAATTATTAGCGTTAAAAATATTTTTTAGTGGATTTATTTTTTCAGCTCTTCTTCTATTTGTTCTTTTTTTATTTTTTTTCTTTTGCGGCTGGGTTGATAGAATTGACAATATTAAATTTATTGAATTATTAAATGCAATATTATTGATAGTGGGCATTGTGTTTGCTGAAGAAGTAGTTTTTCGAGGATGGTTGATTGAGGAAATGGTTCTTTTATTTGGTTTGAGAAGAGGAATTATTTATCAATCTATAATTTTTAGTCTCGCTCATTACAGATCTGATATTGGCTTGTTAGCTTTAATCCCTTTTTTGGGCGGTCTTTTTCTTTTTGGATTAGTTCTAACGTTAAGACGAACAATTGATAAAGGATCCATATGGGGCTGTATTGGTTTGCATGGAGGTTTAGTAGGTATTTGGTATCTATTTGATTGCGGAATGATTATTTTTTCTGTTGATACGCCTTATTTTTTATTGGGACCAAGTCAATACATGGTCAATCCAATTGGTGGCATTATTGGAATCACAATTTTATTGATAATTATATTTATTCAACGAAGGCTTTTTGCAAGAACTGGTCGATTTTTGGCTTCGACAGTTAACGCTTCATTTAAAGATGATACTCCATAATCTCTTTCTAATAAGTTCATAACGGTTCTACCGAAATCAGTTGGGTTCTTATCAAAGGCTTCTAAGCATACTCTTCCAAATTCCTTGCCCATTGGCTCTGGATTCCAGAGGAGTTTTCTAGCAGTCCAAGGCATCAAACTCATAGGATTATAACCAGGCTTGAGCAGGCCATTCTTTAGACCATACTCTTCTAATAATGTATGGGGTTGAAGTCCTATAAAAAATATAGAAGGCTCAACAATATCAGCCCCAAAAATCTTCTCTAATTCTCTATGATAAGCAACTGTTTGCCTTATGGTTTCTGGACGCTCATCAATAACATTAAATGAGTAATTTACTGAAACCTGTGATTTAAAACCTGCCTTTGCTAGCAGTTCGCAATTTTTCAGGACAGTTTTTAAGTTGTATCCCATTCTCATTTTTCTGACAAGTTCTTGGGAACCAGAAGTGATGCCAATTTCGAAATAACTCATACCTGTCATTACCATTAATTCAGCCAATTCTTCATCTAAATTGTCGGCTCGTATATATGCGGCCCAGTGAATATCATGCAAGCCTTCATTATAGATAGCTTGAAGGATATCTTTAGCATTTTGAATATGTCCTCTGGAAGGTATGAATTGCGCATCTGTAAACCAAAAGCCTCGAACTCCAAGTTCATAAAGTTGTTTGATTTCTTTAATGACCTCACTTACTGGATTAAGTCTTACTTTTTTACCTTCAATAACAGTGTAAATACAATAACAACAGTTATGTGGGCAACCTCTTTTAGTTTGAACTCCAATATAAAAGTCTCCACCGTCTAAGTACCATTTAAATTCAGGCCAAATTGATTCGATATAACTATAATCACATGCACTTTTGATTATATTATTTGGTTTCTCGTGAATTAGTTTTTCTCTGGGAGATTCCCCAACTATAAAACATCTTTCATCCATAAGAGATTCATTTCTTATTAATTTCTCTATTAATAGTTCTCCTTCTCCTAGTGAGATAATAGTACCTTTAGGGAGTGATTTTTTTAATTGATTATAAAAAACACTAACAGCACCTCCACCTAATATTACTTGAGCATTTGGTTCATATTTCTTAGCATATTTTAATCCCTTTCTAATTAATCTTTGGTTTCTCCATATTTCTCCGTAGTGACTTTTCAAAAGTTGAAAACCACCTAAAGCACCTCGAATTTTTTTGAGAGGATTTCGAGCATAAAAAACTTCAAATGAATTTTGTAATGGATTTCCTCCTCTTCCATCTACAGGGGCATAAATTTGTATATCTCTCCATGAATAAACTAATAGGGTAGGTTTAAAACTTTTTATGCTATTTATTAGTATTCTTTCGACATCTAAAATGGGTAATGAAGCTAAATCTACAATTAATTGTTGAATCTTTGGAAAGCATTTATGGACATGGTCTGCTAAATAAATTGGTCCAATTGGAAAAATTGGATTACAAGGCAGCCTGACATATAAGATCTTCACCTCTGATTGGGGTTTAAGAAGTTTGAATTCAGAGGTCACCTTTGCTTTCATTAGGACATCAATTGATACAAAAAATAGTCATTTAGAGATAAACACTAACAATTTGTTGACCTTTTTGATTGAAAATTAGATTAATAGTTAAAAGGAAAAAAATTTAAATCCATTCCAAATCTAGTCAAAACATAGTTCCACAGGCTTTTCTCATGTTTTTTGTAAGCAGTAATTTAATAATTTAATTGAAAGAAGAAATTTTTTTTAGAAGCTTTTTTAATTGATATTGAACAATTGGTTTAAAAAACAAAAAATAGATCAGACTAACCAAATAGATTTAATGCTTGGATTATGAATCCTCCAATGAATTTGATCATATACATTCTTAGCGGAGCTGCTCTAGGAAGTTTGATGTTGCTAAGCGGTATTCCTGCAGCTCCTCTTTTAGGCTCAATTTTGGCCGCAGGATGCTTAAGCATCACTGGTCAATTTGAACCTGCTCAATGGCCCATTGGTACAAAAACTTTTCTAGGTATTGGAGTAGGGACCGTTATTGGGACTGGTATTAATAAAGATACTCTTGCAGAGCTGCAAACTCTTTGGAAGCCAGCCATCTTGATTACAATTACTTTGATACTTACTGGTCTAGCTATTGGATTGTTAGTAGCACATTTCTTTGGAATTGATCCTTTAATAGCCTTGTTAGGATCTGCGCCTGGAGGAACTCTTGGCATGAGTCTTGTTGGCGCCGAACTTGGAGTTGGAGCTGCCGTTGCAGCAATTCATGCATTTAGATTAATAGCGGTTTTATTAATCACTCCAGCTGTGGTTAAGTATTTAGCTCCACTTGTTAATGCTAGTTAGAAATATACTAGTAAAAAGTAAAAACAATTATTCAAAAAAAACTTTTTAACTTTATAAAATTTTCCATACAGAATTCACTGGTATTTCTGGCCCTTTGTATTTATCTAAGGGCTCCGTAGTACTTATGCGCCAATCGGGAACACGACATTGAACATATGACGGATTTTGAATAAGAACACCTGGATTATCATCTTTTTTATAAGTAAAACCTCCCCTCCAGGATCCTCTT
>QCHY01000010.1 GCA_003216975.1 Prochlorococcus sp. AG-402-I20 | reverse complement strand
GTCCTCATCTAAATACTCAGCTTTAAATACTCGATAGTTGATTTAGAATCTAACTGATTTTCTCAGTTGGGCTTTTTGAAAACGAGGGGTATTGGAGTTACTTCTTTGTTGTAAGCCTTGCCAAGCTAAGCTGATTACCTCTAGCTCCAGTTATATCAACACTAATGTACTTTCAGGACATAATTTCTAGCCTCAATAATTTCTGGAGTGAGAAAGGTTGTTTGCTTCTTCAGCCATATGATTTAGAAAAGGGTGCAGGGACGATGAGCCCTCATTCTTTTTTAAGAGCGATAGGACCTGAGCCTTGGGCTGTCGCTTACCCAGAGCCCTGTCGACGACCTACTGATGGTAGGTATGGAGACAATCCAAATAGAGCACAGCATTATTTTCAATATCAAGTTCTTATCAAGCCCTCTTTAGACGGTATACAAGAGATCTATTTATCTTCCCTTGAAGCCATGGGGATTTCAGCTAAGGACCACGATATTAGATTCGTTGAAGATAATTGGGAATCTCCAACTTTAGGCGCATGGGGAGTGGGTTGGGAAGTTTGGCTTGATGGGATGGAAGTCACCCAATTTACTTATTTTCAGCAATGTGGAGGTCTTGATTGCAAGCCTGTTTCAATTGAGATCACTTATGGCTTGGAGCGATTGGCAATGTATCTACAAAATGTTGAAAGTATTTGGGACCTTTCTTGGAATAAAAAGACTAAATATGGTGATATCTGGCTTCCTTTTGAAAAAGGTCAATGTAAGTACAATTTTGAAGAATCTAACTCGGAAAATTTAAGGAAACTTTTTGAAATTTATGAGGAAGAAGCTCATCAATTAATCGCTAAAAAACTACCAGCACCGTGCCTTGATTACGTTTTAAAATGCAGTCATACATTTAATTTATTAGAAGCAAGAGGGGTTATTTCTGTTACTGAGAGAACTAAGATTATTGCAAGAATTAGATCTTTAGCTCGTAAAGTTGCTGAAGCTTGGTTAGAGGAAAGAGAGCACCTTGGCTTCCCTCTTTGTGCCGAAAATTAATTAACTCTAAGTAATAATTTTAGGTTAATTCGCTAACAAATAGATCGAATAGTATATCTCGCTGTATAAAAAGATACTTCTAAGAGCTATCGCTCTGAAATGTCTTATTGAATACACTATTATTCGGTTGAAATATTTGTGTGAGGACACAATGAAGCTTTTTCAGCGTTTGCTGGTAGCTCCTGCTGCTTTGGGCCTAATGGCACCATTAGCTGCAAATGCCGACGTTACTCCGGTATCTAACGAATCAGATTTAAGTTCTGAAGTTATTCAAGCTCGTGTTGATGGCGTTGAAGCTCAACTCGGCGAAATAATGGCTGGTCAGTTCTCTTCATCTACAAAGATGAGTGGTAAAGCTGCTTTCATTACTGGTTACGTTGATGATGATTCAGAGTCAGATACTGACAGCATCACTATGGAATATATGTATCAGTTAAATCTGAATACAAGTTTCACTGGTGAAGATAATCTTTATACCCGTATCAAGACTGGTAACGTAAGCGATCATTTTGGTGATTCTGGACAAGGTACTTACTTATCAGCTGCTAATAAAAATGGCGGCACATTGAAGGTAGACAAACTTTGGTATCAATTCCCCGTAGGAGATTCTCTTCAAGTTTGGGTTGGACCAAGAATTGAAAACTACTACATGCTAGCTAGTTCTGCTTCAATCTATAAGCCAATTACTAAGCAATTTGCTAATGGTCCTAATGGCTCTTCTTATGGTTCAAGCACAAGCCCAGGATTTGGTGTTGCATGGACACAGGAAGTTGATGATCCTTCTGCCGCTAGATGGGCTGTAAGTGCTAACTATACTGCTAAAGATGGAGCTGATTCATCAAGTGATAATGGTCTGTTTGGTGAGAAAACCAGGAATTTCGTCTTAACTAAGATTGAGTATGGTTCTCCTCAGTGGCAAGTTTCTCTTGCAACTTCATTTAAAGAAAATGGTGCTAATGGTTATGATGGTTACTACCATTCAAAACTTGCAGACCATGATGGTGACATCACTGCTTACGGTCTAAGAGGATACTGGAAGCCAGACGAAACAGGTGCTATCCCTGAAATTCAGGTTGGTTATGAAACTGCTTCTATGGACAGCCCTTCAGCTGGTCAGGCAGAAGATACATCAGGTTGGATGATTGGTCTAGGTTGGAAAGATCTTTTTGTTGATGGCAATAGAGCTGGTGTTGCATTTGGTTCAAGGCAAGCCGCTACTGGCATAAAAGGTGTTGGATCTGATCCATCTGAGGACAATACAGTTTGGGAAGCTTATTACGAGTTCAAAATTAACGACGGCGTAACCGTAACTCCTGCTGTATTTGGATCAACAGATGTTGAAGCAGAAGGAAAGGATATCACTGGTGCAGTACTTCTTACAGAATTTAGATTCTAAATTCTCAAGAATTACACCATTAAAAAACGCCCCAAAAGGGGCGTTTTTTTTGTTTATTTATTGGTATTAAAAAACTCCCATTCAGGGAGTTTTTTGTGAACTTTAAATTTATTACCAGCAGTTTTCCCCTTCTCCAATTGGAATGCAAATATCTGCTTTTTTAGCTTTATCAGCAGCTTTTTGAGCAGCTTCGTCAAGCTTTCCTTCTTCATCTACTTCTTGATCAGTGGTCCATTCCTTTAAACCACCCATATCTCCATGTTTTTCACCAGCAATTGAATTGACTGGAATAATTGCATTAGTAGATAAAGCTGCGGCGGCGGCTAGAAATATTCCAATGGGTGTTTTACTTGGCATGCCTAGTTTGATTTGTTCTATTTTGATAGGTCGCGACTTCTAATGAAAGTTCTTTTTTTACTTCTGCTTGTATAAAGTGATAGATTTAATCTCCTAATCTTCTTAGGATATTGCTGTAAGCTTGGAAAATTAAATCTAATTCATCGGATCTTCCATGTTTTGCTAGTAAGCCTTTTGCTCCTGCATCCAGACCGAATAGGAAATTTCTATCTTCATTGTTTTGAACATAGCTTTGAATCCAGCCTACACATACATGACGTTCACCATCTTTGACGTCAGCAACAGAATGTAGTTGAGTGCTCGGATAAATTATCATTTCTCCAGCAGAAAGTTTAATTTTTTCAGTTTTATTTATCGTCTGAATACATAATTCACCACCTTCATAATCTTCTTGCGAATTTAAAAATAAGGTAAAAGATAGATCACTTCTTCCTGAGGGCATATAAGGATTATCAATATGCAACCCATAGTGATGCCCAGCAAGGGATTGAGTAAACATGACTCCATGAATCAGACTAGGTAACGTAAAACTTTTTATAAGAGGATTCGAAATTATTTTGTTAATAATGATATCTGTAAGCTCTATTGATAATTTTGAATTTTTATCTAATTGAAAATTAGATTTTATTTCTGCAGCATGACTTCCTGCAGTCTTTTTACCATCTTGCCAGGATAATTTCTCTGCTTTTAGCTTATTGACTATTTGAAGAGCTTCTGATTCATCTATTAGAGAATGAGTTAAATATTCCATCTTTAATATTTAGATTTAATTTCTATCATAAAGTATAAATAAGATATCAATTTATACTTCAATACGTATCAAAGTTGCGTATCTGTTTTTAGCAGTATCTTCTTGCCTAGTCTATGCAAAGTTATTAATCCCTTCCCTAGATAGATTAATGAATTTAATTAAGCGTCTTTTTACTTCCGTAGTAGCAAGTACTTTATTAGTCTCTTCAAGTTTTTATCATGTAAAAGCCTCTGAGAGAGAAGTAAGAATTTATTCAGGCAGGCATTACAACACCGATAAGCAGATATATAAGCAATTTGCAGAGGAGACTGGGATAAAAATCCGATTGATCGAGGCGACAGGAATTTCTTTAGTTGAAAGATTGAAAAGGGAAGGATCAAATTCTAAAGCCGATGTGATTCTTCTTGTTGATGCGGCTCGAATTAGCAATGCTGCTAAAAGTGGTCTTCTTCAGTCATATAGGTCTTCCAAATTAGATAAAAATGTTCCAGTGGAATATAGAGATCCTCAAGCAAGATGGTATGCCTTAACAAGAAGGGTTAGAGTCATGGTTGCTAATCCAAAAAAAGTTGATATAAATTCAATCAAAGATTATTCAGATCTTGCGAATCCTTCTTTGGACGGTCTTGTCTGTGTGAGAAAAAGGAGCAGTCCATACAATCAATCATTAGTCGCTAATCAAATTGTCAATAAAGGAGAAGCCCAAACCAAAGAGTGGTTGAAAGGGATGATTTCAAATATTTCTCAGCCTTTTTTCCCTGGTGATATTGGTGTTATAAGAGCTGTTGCTCAAGGTAAATGTGGAGTGGGTATTGTTAATCACTACTATGTTTCAAGAATGCTTGCGGGTGTCAATGGTAGAAAAGATCAAAGGTTGGCTAAAAAAGTAAAGGTTCTTACTCCTAATCCTGCACATGTAAATGTCAGTGCAGGTGGAATTGCTAAATATGCTGAAAACAAAGAAGAAGCTATTCAACTCCTAGAGTATCTTGCCTCTCCTGTTGGGAGTAGTGGGTTAGCTGGTCCAACATTTGAACACCCTTTAGTTGGTTACAATAAAACCGATGAGGTTGCACAATTTGGATTATTTACTCCTGATAGTGTGACCATTGATCAATTAGGAGCAAATAATAAAAAAGCAATACAGCTTATGAGGAAGGCAGGTTGGGATTAAACAATTAAAAATTAGATTTTTAATTCTGCTTATTCTTAAGTGAAAAGAGAAGATTGTCTTAAACTAACTTCTAGGGAGAGGTGGCTGAGTGGTCGAAAGCGAACGACTCGAAATCGTTTGATAGCTAAAACTATCCGTGGGTTCGAATCCCACCCTCTCCGTATTGACTAGAAGTTACTTTTTCTTACATATTTTCTTGAACACTTTTAAACTGACTGTATTGAATGTGCTTAAAATAAAGAAGAGGTAGAAATCATTTGAAAAAATCAGAAGAGCCTTCATCTTTTTACGATGAAGCAATAAATTTGATTGATTTAGGTGATTATGATGGGGCCATTAACTCTATTAAAAAGAATATTGATAGTCTTGAAAACCCAGATGATATTGCTTTAGCATATTTAAATTGTGGTTTCTTGAATGATAAGTTAGGAGAAAATATATCTGCTATAGATGATTTCTCAAAGTCAATTTTTTTTGAATCTAAAATAGATATTATTAAACAAAGGTCTAAAGACATTTCATTTAGTGGTAGAAGTAACTCTAGATATAAAAATGGAGATTATCAGGGAGCAATAGATGATAAAAGAAAAGCTAAAAAAATTAGATTATTGGAAATTGATAAATCCAATGAATTAGATAACACTAAAATAGATTATAAAAATATTTTGTTAGGTACATTTAAAAAAATGGATCTAGAACCTAAATATAATGCTCTGATTAAAGGTTCAGAAATACGAAAAAGTAAATATGATTTAATCGCAGATTATAAAAAAGTGATTAGTGAGAAAAGAAAAAAAGAGGTGATAAATACATTAGAGCTTATTAGTGAATCAAAGTACAAAATTGGAGATTATAAAGGTTCTATTAAAGCTATTAGAAGAGCAGAGAAATATTATTGATTATCAAGAAGTTGGATTTATTTGTTATTACCAATAAGGATCACTGAAAAATTCAACATTAAGTTCCTTTTCGTTTGGAACTGTGGCGATACATGCACGTACTACTACACCGTTAACCTCTATTTCGCATGCACCGCAGCTTCCTCCTAGGCATCCAGTAGGGATCTCGATATTTGCATCATGTGCAGCTTTTAACCAGTCAACTCCAGGAGTGCTATTGCTTGATTCCTTGTTAGGCCAGTTGATTTTTACGTTTTTCATTATTTAAATCATTCGAAAAAAATATCAATATTGATATTTTTTTCGAATGCATCAGCTAGTAAATCCAATAGTTTTTCTCTTTTATCATGATTATTCTCTTCGCTAGTATTTAGTTTGTTTAATCCCTTTTTCTGTCTTATTTTATTGATCCATTGGTTACGCCATTCATCATTTTCAAAAATTCCATGTAAGTAAGTTCCTCCAATAAAACTTTTATCCTTTTTTTCAATTATCCATCCTAAAGAACTATTTTTGAATAAGGAAATAATATCGGAATTTTTATGATTAATTAAATCACTTTTCCCATAATGCATTTCAAACCCCTTTATATTTTGTGAATCTGGCCATGAAACTCTTTCTTCTCTTTGTGAAGTGATCTTGATGTCTCCAAAGGTTGTTTTGATGGGGAGAAGGTTCAACCCCATATTTGAAAATGTATTTACCCCCTTGATGCTTTCCTGGTTATAGGGATCTTCTAATGATTTTCCTAGCATTTGTAACCCTCCACATATGCCAAAAATATTTCCCCCTTTTTGGGCATAATCTTTAATTTGGTTGCTCAAACCAGTTTTATTTAGACTCTCTAAATCTTTAATTGTTTGTTTGCTTCCAGGAATTATTAATACATCCGGTTCTCCTAGCTTTTGGCCAGGTTCTATCCATCTCAATTGAATACTTGAATCGCTAATAAAAGGATCTAGATCAGAAAAATTACTAATTCTAGGTAATTTTATTATTGCTATTTCTATTTCTGCACTTTGATTTATTTGTTTCCTTTCAAGTAGATCAAGTGAATCTTCTGGTGGGAAAATCTCTTTTAGCCAAGGTAATATTCCTAAAACTGGGATTCCTGTTTCTTTCTCTATCCATGTAACTCCTGTTTCAAATAAGGCTTTATCGCCTCTGAACCTATTAATAATTATTCCTTTAATCAATCTTTTTTCAATAGGTTTCATCAATGCAATTGTTCCAATTATTTGAGCAAAAACACCACCTCTTTCAATATCTGCTACTAAAATACAATTTGCGTTTAAAAATTTTGCTAATTTCAAATTTGTAAGATCTTTATGTTGCAAATTTACCTCTACGGGACTTCCAGCTCCCTCAAGAATGAGTCTTCCGTTTTTATTGCTCTTTAATAATATTGCTAGGCCTTTTTTAATAGCTTCCCACCCTGAATCGAACCAGTCTTCGTAATAATTGACCGCTTTACTAGTGCCGACACTTTTGCCTAGATGAATTACTTCACTAATGCAATCCCCTTTTGGCTTTAGAAGCACAGGATTCATTTCAGCACTTGGCTCTATGCCTGCAGACCAAGATTGGAGTGCTTGAGAATATGCCATTTCTCTTCCTTGAGTATCAACCCATGCGTTATTGCTCATGTTTTGGCCCTTAAAAGGTATTGGCTGTTCTCCTTTCCTTTTTAAACATCGACAAATAGCAGTAGCTATGAGAGTTTTACCTGCACCACTAGAGGTTCCTAAAACCATTAATGGAGTACGTTTGAGGTCTATATTCATCTTGGGGATAATTGATATTTTAGGCATGTAATTAATTTTTTTATAAGCGATATTTTTTTAGTAAATAAATCCGTACGGCTTTTTAGGACTTGCCTTCCTATTGGTGTAACACGAACTTTTGAAGTAAGCCCTTGACCGTCAACTTCTCTTCTTAAGACACCGATTTTAATTAATTTAAGAAATTCATTTTCTATGAATAAACTACTATTGATAAACATAAACTCTTCATTCAAATATTTTGATTTATTCTCAAAAACATCTTGAGCACTCAGACTCTCATTTTTAAGACTTTGAAAAAGAACAAAGTTAAAGGGACAATTCCTAATCCCTTTCTTTGCTCTTTTAAAGATTTTTTGGTCAATCAGAAACATTTAATTAAAAGGATTTATTTTTTAAAAAGAAGATCAATAATGATCATAAGTATTAAAAAATTTAGTTTTCTATGTTTGTGCTTGCCTCTGCATCCAAAGCACGTCAAAAATTACTTGATCAAATCGCTTTAAGATACAAAGTTATTGTAAGTGATTTTGACGAGACAAAGCTTCAGGAACAAAATCCAATTTTGAAGGTCAAATTATTAGCTATTAGTAAAGCTGATAGTGCATTAAAAAAGTTGAGAAAAGAAAATTATGCCTTAAATACTTTTCAAGCTTTATTAGGTTGTGACTCTTTGTTTGAGTTTGAGGGAGAGATTTTCGAAAAGCCAATTAATAAAGAGCAATTGATATCCAGATGGCAAAGGATGTCTGGTAAAACTGGTTTTTTGCATACAGGTCACTATTTAATTTCGTTGGATAATTCCAAACCTGAGATTGAAAGTATTTCAATAAAAAATAGTTGCGAAGGAGTTGTGAGCACAAAAATTGAATTTATGAATTTATCCAATTTTGAGATTAATAAATATGCTTCAACTTCAGAACCATACAATTGTGCAGGAGGCTTTGCGATTGAAGGAAATGGAGCACTTTTTTTAAAAAAAATAGATGGATGTTTTAGTAATGTTATTGGTCTTAGCTTACCTTGGTTAAAAAATAATTTAGAAAGATTGGGTTTATCTCGCTTGCTTTTAGATAGATAAATAATATTAAGATCAAATATTTTTAACCATAAAAAAAGCCCTCTATAAAAGAGAGCTTTTTTTATTTATTGAGAGATCTAATCTAGATCAGGCATTGAAAGAGCAGGCTCTTGTGAACGACTGATACCTTTTTCAAATCCAGCTGCAGCTGCTCGCGCGCGACCAGCATGCCAAAGATGGCCTACGAAAGTAAACCAACCAAGGAAGAACTGAGCACCTGCAAGCCATTGACGCAAGTTAACAAAGTTAACTGCATTAGGCTCGGTAATAATTCCACCAACAGAGTTGATTGAAGCATTAGGAGCATGTGTCATGTATTCAGCAGCACGGCGAACTTGCCAAGGCTGAATATCATTTTGAATTTTGTCGAGACTTAATCCATTAGGACCTCTAAGAGGTTCTAACCATGGACCTCGGAAATCCCAAAAACGCATGGTTTCTCCACCAAAGATGATTTCACCAGTTGGAGAGCGCATCAAGTATTTACCTAATCCAGTTGGTCCCATAGTTGATCCTACATTTGCACCAATTCGTTGGTCACGAACTAGGAATGTGAAACTCTGAGCCTGAGAGGCTTCAGCGTTTGTTGGACCATAAAACTCAGATGGATAAGCAGTGTTATTGAACCAGATGAAACAAGAAGCAATGAAACTTGCTACACATATTCCACCTAATGCATAACTAAGAAGACCTTCACCATTCCAGATAAAGGCTCTTCTTGCCCATCCATAAGGGCCAGTAAGGACATGGAATATACCACCAATTATTTCTATAACAGCTAGGTAAACATGTCCTCCGACAATATCTTCCATCGAGTTGACACCAACGATCCAACCCTGACCACCCCAAGGGGTTGAAAGTAGATATCCAAAAATAACTCTTGGATCGAGAGTTGGGTTGATCAGCCTAACTTCTCCTCCGCCAGGAGCCCAAGTGTCGTATGCACCACCTAAGTACATCCAGTTAAGTGAAAATAGAAGAGATCCAATACCCAATACAATCAAATGGAAACCAAGAATATTGGTCATTTGATTTTTATCTCTCCAGTCAGTAGAGAAAAATGGGAAAGCTTCTTCAAGTTTCTCTGGTCCAGCTAAAGAGTGAAAAACCCCTCCAAAGCCTAGGATTCCAGATGCAACAAGGTGAATAACACCTGCTATGAAGAATGGCCAAACATCTGTAACTTCTCCGCCTGGACCAATGCCGTATCCAAACATGGCTACATGAGGCATACAAATTAAGCCTTGCTCCCACATGGGTTTATCCATGGTGAAGTGACTTACTTCGAAAAGCATCATTGCGCCTGCCCAGAACACCATTAGTCCTGCGTGAGCAATGTGAGCACCTAATAATCTTCCTGAAAGGTTGATTAGCCTTGCATTTCCTACATACCAGGCGTAACCAGTCTCTTCAAGACTTTGATTAGGGGCTTTAAGTAAACTATTAAAGGGCGTTTCCACGTGGGAGTACCTCCTCAGGGAATACAAAGTTTTCGTGTGGTTGGTCTACAGAAGACATCCATGCACGCATACCTTCATTAAGAAGGATGTTTTTGGTGTAGAAAGTTTCGAATTCAGGATCTTCAGCAGCTCTGATTTCTTGGCTAACGAAGTCGTAAGCACGAAGGTTTAGAGCTAATCCAACAATTCCGATTGATGCGGCCCACATACCTGTTACTGGCACGAAGAGCATCAAGAAGTGAAGGAAACGCTTATTTGAGAATGCAATACCGAAAATCTGACTCCAGAAACGGTTTGCAGTAATAAATGAGTAAGTCTCTTCTTCTTGTACTGGGTCGAAACCTCTGAAAGTTGTGCTCTGATTTTTACCGTCAGAGTACTGGCTTGAATCTTCGTAAAGAGTGTTCTGAACTGTTGCGCCGTGAATAGCACAAAGAAGAGCACCTCCAAGAATTCCTGCGACTCCCATCATGTGGAATGGGTTCAGCGTGATGTTATGGAATCCTTGAATGAAGAGAATGAAACGGAATATTGCTGCAACTCCAAATGAAGGAGCGAAAAACCAACTGTGCTGTCCTAATGGATAAATAAGGAAGCAAGCAGTGAATACTGCAATAACTGCTGAGAAAGCAAGTGCGTTATATGGACGGATACCAACTAGTCTTGCAATTTCGAATTGACGAAGCATAAAGCCAATAAGACTAAATGCACCGTGTAGAGCAACGAAATTCCATAGGCCACCAAGCTGGAACCAGCGTGTTAAATCGCCCTGAGCTTCTGGTCCCCAAAGGAATAGAAGACTGTGACCCATGGCATCGCCAGGAGTACTAACAGCGGCTGTGAGGAAATTGCATCCCTCAAGGTAAGAACTGGCTACACCATGGGTGTACCAGGAAGAAACGAAGGTTGTACCTGTAAACCATCCACCAATAGCTAGGAAAGCTGTAGGGAAGAGAAGTAGTCCAGACCAACCAACAAATACGAATCGGTCGCGCTTTAACCAGTCATCGAGGGCGTCAAACCAACCTCGTTCTGTTGCGCTTCCAACAGCGATCGTCATGGGAGGAGCGTTGCTGAGCTTTTGTATACGTCGGAGACTTTAACAACGATGACGGTGTTTGTGGGTAAATCTTTAACTTGATGAAATCCCTTGTATTGAAATGAGATAAAATAAATTTTTTTTATTGCTAGTTAGTAATTGTCAAAAACTTAGTCTCTATAATGTTTTAAAAGGGATTTTGTCCCCAATTTTACGAGCTTATGTCAACCGAATCCAATTTAAGTCAATCAGAAAAAGAATTATCTGATTTAGTTCTAGAACAAGAAATTAAAGGTTCGCGTAAGGTTTCGAACTATTTAGTTGCTTCAATGCTAAGCATTGGGGGAGTTGGATTTTTGCTGGCTTCATTATCTAGTTATTTTGGAAGAGACTTTTTACCATTAGGGAACCCTTCTACTTTGATTTTTGTTCCACAAGGTTTGGTTATGGGTCTCTATGGAGTCGCAGCTTTCTTTTTGGCTCTTTATTTCTGGAGACTAATAGCTATTGATTATGGTTCTGGATTCAATAGATTTGATAAAAACAAAGGGGTTTTATCTGTATCTAGGAAAGGATTATTAAAAAATATAGAAATAGAAATTCCTATTGGTGAAATTAAAGCTGTTAAATTAGAGGTGAGAGATGGGTTTAATCCACTTAGAAGAGTTTCTTTGAGAATTAAAGGTAGGAAGGACTTACCAATATCTAGAGTGGGATCTCCTAAGCCATTAATTGATTTAGAGAATGAAGGTGCTGAAATTGCAAGATTTTTAGAGGTTAACCTTGAAGGGATTTAAAAATAAAATTAAAAAAATTTCAAATAATTTAATTGTAAATTTTGTATTTCTTAAACCAGTCTATATTTTTCTATTTGTCAATTTAATTTTGATATCTGGATGTTCAAGTAAAAATAAAAATGAGGATATAAATATATGTTCAACTACAAATCTACCATGTCTTGGATCAAATGAATATGTCTTATTGATTACCAATAAAGGTAAGATAAAACTTGAGTTATATGGTAAATCAGCTCCAATAACTGTTGGTAATTTTATAGATCTTGTCGAAAAAGGTGCATATAATAAAACAATTTTTAATAGGGTTATCAAAGAACCTTACCCTTTTATAATTAGAGTTGGAGAAAATAATTCTATAAAAAACAAAAATAAGTTTGTAGACGCTACAATAGAAAAAATAAGATATATTCCTTTGGAAATAAAACTAAAAACAAAAAAATCACCAGTTTATGGAAAAGAAATAGATATTTTTAATCAAATAAATAACATTGAACTTAAGCATAAAAGATCATATTTATCAATGGCAAGATCTACAACATTGAATTCAGCAAGCTCACAGTTTTTTATATTACTTAAATCTTTACCAGAACTTGATGGAAGATTTGCCGTTTTTGGAAAAGTGATTAATGGTATGAATATAGTTGATTTGATTCAAGAAGAAGATTTTATAATTGAAGCTAAAAGAGTCGATTTTTGAAGAAAAATTATTTTGTGGCTTTGAGCATTTCAGTATTGACACCTGATGCCCTCTTAAGAGCGACTTTCCCTGTTCTGGCAATTTCTAAAATTCCATAAGGTTTCAATAAGTTCTCTAAGGCAACAAGCTTTCCAGGGTCACCAACAACTTCAAGTGTCAGTGCATTATCAGATACGTCTACAACTTTTGCTCTAAAAATTTGAACTAGATCTAAAATTTTTCCTCTATTTTCAGAGGAAGCTGAGACTTTTAAGAGCATCAACTCTCTCTCTACAGCGGGCAAAGTTGTTAAATCTAGAACTTCTAAAACATTTATTAATTTGTTCAATTGTTTCGTCATTTGTTGAAGTGTTGAATCGTCCCCCTCTACAACCATTGTTAATCTAGATATCCCTTGAGCTTCTGCAGGACCAACGGCCAAGCTATCAATATTAAATCCTCTTCGTGCAAAAAGGCCGGCAATCCTGCTCAGTGCTCCTGACTCATCTTCAACTAAAACTGAAAGTGTGTGCTTCATATGTGTTACTCAGAAATTTTTAAGTTCTTAAGCCATTTCAGAACAATTTGATTAAAAAGTCGCGGTACTTCATCGTGGAGACAATGGCCTGCTTCATTAATTACAGTTAATTTAAGCCAAGGATGGAACTTTATTAGTTTTTTTGCTAAAAATATAGGTATCAATTTATCCTGATTGCCCCAAATCAATAAAATTGGAGGGCGATTTGGCAAGTTTTTAATTTTTTCAATAACATACGGTCCTTTTGCAGAGTTTGGTCTATTACTCATTCCAATACACATTGATCTAAGAGCTTTGGCGGCATAGACTCTTCTCGCTGGGACTGTTACGATTCTTTTTAAAAAATTGTCATTTAAAATCGAGCGAAAATATGCACCTTGAAGAGCAAAAGTAATTAATTTTGTCTTTGATATTATATTAACCAATGTCTTAAGTGGAAATAAATGAAAGATAAGTTTTATCAGAAAACTTTTAACTTTTTTAATCCAACTTGGAAAAAAAATTCTTATTGGATTAACGAAAACTGGCTCTGGTAATGGAGCTGCAATTACTGTTTTTATTAACTCTGCTCTTTTAGAGAGGGTTGTTATTGCTGTTAAAGCTCCCAATGAATTCCCAATCAATATTGCCTTTCCATTCTTTTTTATGTTTACCACTTCATCAAGAAAAGAAGCTAATTGATTTGCCCAAATCTGATTATCTAAATACTTAATTTTGCCTTGAAAGTTTTGCTCTGATTTCCCAAAACCCATTAGATCTATCCCATAAACCCTAAAACCTTCTGATGCAAATACTTCGGCATTACTCCTCCAGTGATCGCTACTAGCTCCGAAACCATGTATTAAAACAATTGGAGGATTTGATGCCTTTCCAGTTACTCTGAAATGAACTCTAAGATCTTTGTAGTACCAATTTTTAGATTCACCCCAATTTGGTGATCCCATTAAAGGGCCTTCATTCTCAATATTTGTCTGCATTTAGTTCAAAACCAACTTTAATTTTGTATTTGAACCATTTTTGAGTTCATTTTAATTTTATTTTAAAAATTTACTCATGCCTGTCGATTGTTATCTGAATGTCAGGGCTTTAGGTTTTAATGGTAGATGAGTTAAATTAGAAAAATGGCATCAGAAATTTTTGGAATCGCTGCAGTCTTTTGGGTTTTAATTCCCGTTGGGCTATTAGGAGGAGTACTTCTTTTGAAACTTCAAGGTGATTAATTTCCACAATCTATAGTTTGCCCATTTAGGCTCCACTCTTGTAATGAATTCAACTATGCAAGTTCTGGTGATTGGTGGCACGGGAACTCTTGGTCGCCAAATAGCCAAAAACGCCATAGATGCAGGCCATAAAGTGCGCTGCATGGTTAGGAAACCAAAAGCTGCTTCATTTCTTCAAGAGTGGGGCTGTGAATTAACTCGTGGAAATTTAATTAATAAAGATGATATTGAATATGCCCTTGACGGCGTTGATGCTGTTATTGATGCAGCTACAAGCCGACCTGACGATCCACGAAGCGTTTACGAAATAGATTGGGATGGAAAATTAAATTTATACAATGCTTGTGATGAAAAAAATGTAAAAAGAGTTGTATTTTTATCTCTATTAGGAGCTGAAAAATATAGAAAAATCCCATTAATGGATATCAAATATTGTACCGAAGAATTATTGGTTAGTTCATCATTGGACTACACCATCTTGCAAGGAGTCGCTTTCATGCAAGGAGTAATTGGTCAATTCGCTATTCCTATCTTAAATAATGAACCAGTTTGGATAAGCGGAAATCCTACTGATATTGCTTATATGAATACGCAGGATATAGCTCGATTCGCAGTAGCAGCTTTAGACAGGCCTCAAACCATAAAAGGAAGATTTCCTATCGTTGGTCCCAAAGCATGGAGTGCTAAAGAATTAGTTGATCTATGTGAAAAGTTCAGTGAAAAAAAAGCAAGAGTATTAAAAGTTTCTCCAACAATGATTTCCTTTGCTCAATCACTTGTATCTTTTTTTGAACCAACCTTGAATGTTGCAGAGAGGCTTTCTTTCTCTGAAGTTAGTGGTAGTGGAGGGAAGCTAGATTCCCCTATGGATGATACTTATTCTGCTTTTGGCTTGAATCAAGCTGATTCAACAACAATGGAGAGTTATATAAAAGAGTATTATGGAGTCATATTGAAGAGGCTTAAAGATATTGGAGTTGATCTTGATATTGAAGAGAAAAAGAAATTCCCCATTTGAGCTATTGCAGAAAAATAGTTAATATGTACTATATAGAAAACTATGTTTTCTGATGTCAATTAGTCAAATTAAGAACCTAAATAGAAGATTGGAAAATCTTTCTAAAGAGGCTTCTTCGGAACTAGATAAGTTATGTGGTAATGAATTATGGAAAAGTATTGGATTTGAAGCGTTTGATGGTTTAGCTGATGCAGGGTTAAGAGCTTCTGCGAATTATTATTATGGACAATTTCAAACTGCAAGAGAGTTGCAAGACATTTTTAGTTAAATATACATTTATTGGTTAATTAAAGACTTTTTAGAATACAATCATTTTAGTTAATTTGTGATGCAAAAAAAAACACATGATTGAAACATCCGGCGTTATTGAAAAAGAGCAAGGCAATGGATTCTATCTTGTAACTCTTGAACAGCCCGCTGGACATCAATGCTTGTGTAGGGCCGCAGGTAAATTAACTAAATTTAGAATAAAATTGCTTGCGGGAGACAAGGTTCTTGTTGAAATAAGTCCCTATGATTTAACTCGTGGTCGTATTACATACAGAGAAAGAAACGTAGGTCCTGGAGGAGGAAGGCAAGGTGGCAATAGACCAGGAGGACCAAGAAAAAGATAAAACGTTAGTCACCAATCACTAGTTCATTCAATGCGGATTTATATTCACTTCTAGATTTCACTCCTTTCCATTGCTTTTTTAATTCCTTGTTCTTAAAAAGTTGTACCGTTGGAGTCCCACTTATTTCAGCTTGATTGGCAATATCTTGTTCGTCTTCAATATCAATTTCAATGCCAATGGCTTGCCCTTTTGATTCGTTCAGAACTCTTTGAAGTTGGGGCTTGAGTATGTGACAAGGTCCACAATTACTAGATGTGTATATTACGAAAAGAGGTTTTTCGGTCTCGTGGTACAACTTTCTAAGGGCATAACTTCCCTTTTGCCATGTTTTATCAGGGCTGAAATTTCCCTCATTACTTATTTCTAAAGTTTTTTTTGTCTCAGCCTTTGAGGGTTCTATTTTATCTCGTTTGATAAGAGTCGCTAGCTTATTCTTTGCTAGCCATCTTTCAGCGGCTAAAGCTGCTTTGCACCCACTACCTGCCGCGGTAATCCCCTGACGCCATTCCGAATCAGCTACATCTCCTGCGGCATAAACACCTTCTAAAGAAGTTTCTGGCCTCCCAGGTTTAGTTAGTAAGTAACCTCGTGAATCTGTACTTAGCTGATTAGTGAATAAAGAAGTGTTGGGAGTATGTCCAATTGCATAAAATAGTCCTTTAGCTAAAATTTCCTCTTCTTTATTAGTATTTTTTCTCTTAATTTTTAATTTCTCCAGCCAATCATTACCCAAAACATCTAAAAGCTCAGTCTCCCAATGAATAGTAATGTTGGAGTTTGCTTCTACTCTATCGGCCATTGCGGCAGAAGCCTTTAATTTGTTCGACCGTACAAGCAAATGTACATGGCTTCCATATTTTGTGAGATATTCAGCCTCTTCGCAAGCTGAGTCGCCTCCTCCTACTACTGCAAGCTCTTCATTTCTGAATTGAGGTGTTGCCCCATCGCAAATGGCACAGGCACTAATACCTTTACTCCAAAATAATTTCTCGTTTTTAAGACCTAATCTATTTGCGCTTGCTCCTGTTGAGATAATTAGGGAGTTCGATTTGAAATTTTGAGTTGCAGTAAAGATTGAAAAGGGTCTTTTGCTTAGATCAATTGAGATTGCATCTTCTTCGATTAACTTTGTTCCCCATCTCAAAGCTTGGGCTTTTATTAAATCCATCAATTCTGGACCTTGAACTCCATTTGGGAAGCCTGGAAAATTTTCCACAAATGTAGTCGTCATTAATTGGCCACCAGGAATTCCACCTTGTTCAAAGCCAGTAATAAGCAATGGTTGTAGATTAGCCCTTGCTGCATAAATAGCAGCTGTATATCCTGCGGGTCCTGAACCAACAATTACTAAATTTTCAGTTTTTAATTCTTTACTCTCGCCTGGCATGCCATACCCAATCAAACTGACTTACACGATATAAGAAAAAATCCTCAAAGTGTATTTAAAGGATAAAAATTGGATAGTGTTTGAATCCTAGATTTATTTGAAATTAAAGTTCTAAAAGTTCATCAGCGTCAAAATTCTCTTTTTGAAAATCAGGTACTTTTAAGGTTGAGGCTTTTATTCCTTCTGGGTAAGTGTTGATGCAAGTAATCCATTCGCAGAATTCCTGACTGATAGCATAACTATCTTCATATCGTTCCACACTATCAAGTAAAGCTATTCTGCTTGCAGCCCAACAGCTTGAGATACTTATTCTTTTGTTGAAAGAAGCATTCATAATTAATCCCCAACGAGCTCACCTTGACATGCCAATGGGTGATTAACCTGTGTTTTTTGGTACAAATTAGCGTTTTGTCTGGAAAACGAAATTATCACTTAAGATTTTAGGTTTCCTTTATAATTGGGTTTAAATAGTATTCTTCTTGATTTAAAGGCTCGATTAATGGATTATTCCGGTAATTATCTAAATACGCATTGGCTAATTAATTAAACTGCCTCTGTGTGATTGATTAATAGTTTTTCAACATCATTAATACCTTCAATTGCTGCATTTTTGGCTAGCTCGAAATTTCCATTCGCCTCTTCCACTAATGCCTTTGCGATTTTATTTGTTAACTCTTGTTTTTTGTCTTCTATCATTACTATTATTTCATTTTCTATTACTTTTCTAACAGCTTTGGATGGTAATTTGTCATCTTTCGCTTCGGCAAATGTTCCTTGCACAAGTTCTTGAATAAATAAGCGATGAACTTCGCTGCTTCTTAAAAAACTTTCAGTAGCATTGATGATCCCTTCGACCAAAGCTTCATCTGGTTCAGATTCTTTGTTCGCAAGCTTGAATTCCCAGTCAAGATGTTTTCTCTGCCATCCAGAGGAATGGAGGCTTGGCATTACTGTCTGAGAAAAAGTGTCTACAGACATTTCATAAATTCGTTCTGCTAATCGCTCACACCATTCTTTACCGTGACTTTGCAGATTTTTTTGCATGGCTGTCCTTGGAACAGCATGCCCACCGTGATGGCTATGACAAACACCATCAGGACATTCGATCGCGGTGAGGCTCATTTTTTTCTTGATCGATAACATTTTCTCATTTCCTTCATAGCCAAGAAAAACTATTAGGAAAACCTTTCTTAACTAAAAATGCTGGTATTCAAACGTATCCTCTTCTAACCTTAAGGAGGATAAATATTTTTACTTTGGTTAGTTTCTTAATTCCCTTCGAATCAGCTTTAGGGGAAACACGCGTTTCAGCTACTCCAGAGACTGTTAAAAAGTTTTTGGACCTAGGCTGTAAAATATTTTTTGAAAAAGGAGCAGGAGAGGCTGCTGGGTTTTTAGACAATACTTATTTAGATGCTGGCGCTGAATTAGTTGAAAAGGAAAATCATGAAGTAAAAAAAATTGTTGATATTGTTCTTTGCGTTCAGCCCCCTGACGAAAAATTTCTCTCACATTTAAAACCTGGTTCTATCCTCGTTGGATTATTAGATCCTTATGGAAATACATTGTTAGCAGAAAAATTAAAATCCCAAAAAATTTCTGCAATATCTTTGGAGTTGCTTCCGAGAATTAGCAGAGCGCAGTCATCAGATGCATTATCTTCCCAAGCAAATATAGCTGGATATAAATCCGTACTCATAGCTGCTAGTGCACTTGATCGATACTTCCCAATGTTGATGACTGCTGCTGGTACAATTCAGCCTTCCAAAGTTGTTGTCTTAGGCGCTGGAGTCGCAGGATTGCAAGCCATTGCAACAGCAAAAAGGCTTGGTGCTGTGGTTTATGTTAGTGATATCCGAGAGGCTGTAAAAGAGCAAGTTGAATCACTAGGCGCAAGATTTATTGAGCTTCCAAAGATTGACGAAACTCCATCAGAATCTGGAGGATATGCAAAACAAGTTTCGGATGAATTTCTGATTGCACAAAGAAAAGAATTGGCAACTCAATTATCTGAAGCTGACGTAGCAATTTGTACTGCTCAGGTGCCTGGTAAAAAAGCTCCAAAACTTATTGATGAAAATATGTTGGATGATATGCGTCCTGGCTCGGTAGTAGTTGATCTTGCTGTTCTTAGTGGTGGTAATTGTGCATGCTCAAAACCAGGAGAAACTATTTATAGAAAAGGGGTCAAGATTGTTGGTGCCTCTAATCTACCTTGTTCAATTCCAAATCACGCAAGCTCATTGTATTCAAGAAATTTACTCTCTCTTCTAAAACCGATGTTTAAAGAAGGTAAGTTTTTAATTGATAACGATGATGAGCTTATTTCTGGTTCTTTGATTAGTAAGGATGGAGTAATCCTTAAATCAGAAATTATTGAGAATGGAGGAATTAAGTAATGAGTTTTTTTAGTGAAGCTCTTTGGGTGCTTCTTCTTGGAAGTCTTTTGGGCCTAGAACTTATAGGGAAGGTTCCACCGACCTTACACACTCCATTAATGAGTGGAGCTAATGCAATCTCTGGCATCACTATGCTTGCAGCTCTAACATTGATAATACAATCAGGAGACAATTTACCTTTACTAATAATTGGCTCAATATCTCTTGGGTTCGCTTTGTTTAATGTAATTGGTGGCTTTCTGGTTACAGACAGAATGCTTGCAATGTTTAGCCGTAAAAAAACTCTTAAATAGGACTTTTTCTTATGACTCTTATTGGTCCAATTAAGTTTGCTATTGATCTACTGGCTGTTTTATTACTGGCTTTGGGCATTAAAGGCCTTTCAAAAGTTAGATCAGCAAGAGAGGCAAACAGGCTCGCAGCTATTGCAATGTTACTAGCTGCTTTTGGAGTTTTAATGAACTCACAAGGCACTATTGGAATTTCTATTCACTCTTGGGTTTGGATAATTAGTGGAACTTTGATTGGTGGCCTTTTAGGAGCTATTACAGCTAAAAAGGTTCCAATGACTGCAATGCCAGAAATAGTGGCATTGTTCAATGGTTGTGGAGGAATGTCATCATTGTTGGTTGCACTTGGTGTGGCATTGTTTCCATCTTCAGAAGGCTCAGATGGAGTTGTAAGTGAACTAGTCAGGAATTTCTCAATAGTCGTTTCACTTTTTGTTGGTGCTATTACTTTCTCTGGATCAATAGTTGCAATGGCTAAGCTTCAGGGTTGGCTGTTAACACCTTCTTGGACTCAAAGTAAATCCAGGCATTTCTTTAATATCTTATGTGCTGTTCTTGCTTTGATAGGTGGGATCTATCTTTCAATCGATGGACAAAATGGTCTTTTCCTTCTTGTAGTTGCTTCATCTTTTCTTGGTATTGGGGTGACTCTACCTATTGGTGGAGCCGATATGCCAGTAGTTATATCTTTACTAAACAGCTACTCAGGAGTAGCAGCAGCAGCAGCAGGTTTTGTTGTTGGTAGTCAACTTCTGATTGTAGCCGGTGCAATGGTTGGGGCCGCTGGTTTGATTCTTACACAAGTCATGTGCGATGGCATGAACAGATCTTTAGTTTCTGTGTTGTTTGGCGGTGCACTTGGTGCAAGCTCAGTTACTGGAGGAGGAGGAGGAGAGTATAAAAATATAACTAGTTGCAGTCCCGAAGAATGTGCATTAACACTTGAGGCTGCTGAGAGAGTTGTAATAGTTCCAGGCTATGGTCTCGCTGTAGCTCAGGCTCAGCACACTCTAAGAGAGGTCACTAGGGTTTTAGAGAGTGCCGACATTGAAGTTACATATGCTATTCATCCTGTTGCAGGAAGAATGCCTGGTCATATGAACGTTCTTTTGGCAGAAGCTGATGTTCCTTATGAGCAATTAAAAGAAATGGATGTAATTAATCCTGAATTTCCTGCGACGGATGTTGTATTAGTTCTAGGAGCGAATGATGTTGTTAACCCTCAGGCCAAGAATGATCAGACTTCACCTTTGTATGGAATGCCAGTTTTAGATGTTCAAGAAGCCAGAACAGTATTTGTTGTTAAAAGAGGAATGAGTGCTGGATATTCAGGAATAAAAAATGATCTTTTTGATTTGCAAAATACATCTATGGTCTTTGGAGATGCAAAAAAAGTACTTGGAGATCTTTTGGTGGAATTAAAGGAGCTTGGAGTTGGCAGTAAAGGATAATTTTAAAAGACAAGGTTTGCTTTCAGATTTAGGAATAAGACCTTTTAAAGAGCGTATTCCCTGGATTGGAGCAGATCTTCAGACCCTAAGAGATACATTCGCATCCGATGAATTGCCTGATGTCAAATCATCAGAGATTCGTATCAATGTTCCACCTCTCAAAAGTAGGAAAACTGGAGGAGGCTCATTAGTTGCCTACTTGGATAAGCCATCAAGTTCCTTAGGAATCAATGGTTTAGTTTTACTTCTGCATGGACTTGGTGGCTCTACTCGTAGAAGAGGGTTGACTAGGATGGCGAGTGCTTTGGTGCAATCAAATTTCGCCGTTTTGAAACTTAATCTGAGAGGGTCAGATCCTTGTAGGAATTATGTTGATGGTACCTATGCTGCAGAGTGTAATAGTGATCTACTTCCTGCATTAAGGAGTGCAAGAGAGATTTCATATCAATTAACTAATGACTATCAATGTTCAAAAAACATTCCTCTTTTTGGTGCTGGGATTTCTTTGGGTGGAACCATTCTTTTAAATGCTTGTATGAGTGATGAGTCTTTATTAGATGGATTGGTATGTATTAGTAGTCCTTTGGATTTGAATGAATGTAGTTCTTCTATTGAAAGACCGAGAAATTTTATTTATCAGAAATGGTTGTTAAATCGTTTGATTAGGCAAACCTTAGAAGATCCTTTTGGTATAGAAGAAACAGAAAAGGATGCATTAGTAATAAATAAAATAGATAAAACAAGAAAAATAAATGATATTAGATCTTTTGATAATTTTATAACTGCTCCAAGGTGGGGATATAAAAATGTTGAGGAATATTATGCAAAAGCATCTCCTTTCTTCTCTCTTATGGAAAATAAAAAATCTCTTCCTAAAACATTATTTATTCAATCCAAAGATGATCCTTGGGTGCCTTTTTTAGCTGCTGAAAAACTAATGGAAAAAATGAAATTTTCTAATAATCAAATAGCCAATCAATTTATTTTTACTGAGAAAGGAGGACACAATGGATTTCATGGAGTCGAAGGGTGCTGGGGGGATCAAGTTGTTTCTAAATGGTTTTTATCTTTGAAAACTATTTAATCTAAAACTGCATTTTTGTAATTTTTTTTTCTGAATAATCTAAGACTTCTTCTCTGGCCCAGTTGTCAATTTCAAGAATTTCACTGAGGCTTGGATTTAGATTTAGGTCGCATTTATGTTTCTCACAAATCGCCTCAATTACTTTTGGAATATCGATAAATTTAAACCTTTCTTCTAGAAATAGTTCTACTGCTTTTTCATTAGCGGCATTAAGCACTGCTGGCATTGTGCCCCCTAATTTTCCTGCGCTGTAAGCAAGTTCCATACATGGATATTTTTTAGTATCTGGTTCTTTAAAAGTTAAATTGCCTATTTCAGTAAGCTTTAATCTTGGCCACGATGTTTTAAGTCGACTAGGCCAACTTAAACAATACAAAATAGGGAGCTTCATATCTGGCCATCCCAATTGAGCTAAAACTGATGAATCATCCAATTCAACCATCGAGTGAATGATGCTTTGAGGATGGATAATGATTTCGATTTGATCATATGAAAGGCCGAAAAGATAATGCGCTTCAATGACTTCGAGTCCCTTATTCATAAGGGTGGCAGAATCTACAGTTATTTTCTTTCCCATGCTCCAATTAGGATGGCTAGTCGCATCCTCGACAGTTGCTTTGACTAAATCTTCTGCTTTCCAATCTCTAAATGCTCCTCCTGATGCAGTTAATTGTATGGATTTAAATCCTGGAGTAGGCACTCCAGTTGAGAGTCTTGCATTGTCAGCCCATGGCGTTCCTTGGAGACATTGAAATATCGCTGAGTGTTCAGAATCCGCAGGCAAGAGCCTACTTCCACTTTTTTTTAAAGCAGGAATGACAACTGGTCCTGCTGCAATCAAAGTTTCTTTATTTGCTAGAGCTAGGTCCTTCCCTGCTTCAATAGCTGCAAGTGTTGGTAGGAGGCCAGCACAGCCAACTATTCCAGTTACAACAAGATCTGCACTTCCCCAAGCTGCTGCAGTATTAAGTCCTTCGGCTCCCGCCATCAATAAGGGCTTCTTGAATATTTTTGAATCTTCATTGAGATTATTTATTCGCCTAGATAGTTCTGGCAAAAGAGAGTCATCGGCTAGTGAAACGACCTCAGGTTGATGAGTTTCAATTTGTTTGATTACTAAATCAAGATTCTTTCCTGCTGTTAGAGCAACAATTTTGAATTGTTCAGGAAACTCTTCTGCAATTTGAAGGGTTTGAGTTCCAATAGATCCTGTTGAGCCTAAGACGCTTATGGCTTTCACATTGTGAAGTCAAGTATGACCAGTCTCCCATTTAAAGGTATAAACCAGTTATATATTTACCAGTTTCTTCTGGATTTTAATAGAGATTTATTATGCAAGAAAGGGAACAATGGAGATCAGGACTGGGATTCGCACTCGCAGCGGCCGGTAGTGCTGTAGGCCTTGGAAATCTTTGGGGCTTTGCTTATAGGTCATCTCAAGGTGGCGGACTTGCTTTTCTTATCCTTTATGTATTGGTTGTTTTAGTTGTTTGCCTACCTGTCTTAGTTGCAGAGATGGTCTTGGGGAGAAGCACTGCAAGTAGTCCTTTCATTGCTCCAATCAAAGCTGCTGGAGAGAATTGGAAGCCTCTAGGTTGGTTGTTTGCAATAGCTTCTTGTGGAATTCTTTCTTATTACGCAGTGATAATGGGATGGACAATTGATACTTTCTTTCACTCCTTATTTATTGGCCTACCCTCAGATATGACTGAGGCGGGAGAATTTTTTGGTAAAATTAGCAGTGGTAATAGTGTATTTGTAGGTCAAATAATCAGCTTGTTGTTAACTGCTTTTGTTGTTGTTGCAGGCGTTCGTGGAGGTATAGAAAAACTAACAAAATGGGCAATGCCATTTTTATTTGGACTCCTTTTGTTGTTAGCTATATGGGCTGCAACTTTATCTGGGGCATGGGAAGGATATACATCATTTTTACTTAAATGGGATTCATCTCAACTTTTTGATAAAAACACAATAAGTAATGCATTTAAACAAGCTTTCTTTTCTTTAAGTTTGGGTATTGGAATTATGGTTGCCTATTCTTCATATCTAAACCGTAAAAATCATCTTCCTAAAGAAGCTTTGAGGGTTGCAACATTGGATACTGCTGTGGGTTTACTTGCTGGGCTGATTACATTTCCTGTAGTTATGAGTTTTGGTTTGAAAGATGTCATCAGTGATTCAACTGTTGGGACTTTATTTATTGCTCTTCCAACTGGATTTGCAAATCTTGGATTGTTTGGGAGATTGATTGCTGCCGTTTTCTTCGGATTGGCTTTTATAGCTGCTATTACTTCTTCTATTTCATTAATGGAAGTACCAGTGTCTTCTTTAATGGACAGGCTGAATTGGAGTAGGAAGAAGGCCGTTTGGACTTCAACATTATTGATCTTCTTGATTGGTATACCGTCTGCTATTTCTACAGACTTTTTAGGCAAGTCCGATGCTATCTGTAATACACTCTTGATATTGGGTGGTCTTGTAATTTCAATTCTTTTGGGTTGGATTGTTCCAAATCGTTATGATGAAGATCTTGCAAATTCTAATGCTAATTTACGAGTTAGAAGGTATCTAAAGTTTATGCTGCGCTGGGTGTCTCCACCAGTTATTGCTATAGGACTTTATTTAACAGTCTTATCTACAATAGAAACATTTGCTTAATCTAAAGTTTTTTCCATTCAGTAACTCCTTTAGGTTTATCAATTAAATCAATTCCAATATTTTTCAAATCAGCTCTTATTTTATCAGCGAGTAAAAAGTCTTTATTAGCTTTTGCTAAGGATCTATTCTTGATAAGTTCTTCAATTTTATTCGTGTCAAGTTCAGTATTGTTTTTTGGTTCTTCTTGATTTAAATTTACCTTTAATCCCAGAACTCCTGCTAACTCAGAGAGTAGTTTCCATTTATTAAAAACTTGATTTAAAATATCTTCGTCAACTTCATTGATATCTTTCCCTTTTAATAAATTTAGGCACTTTCTAATAGGTTGAGACAATTCAAAAAGTATAGATAAAGCTCCAGATGTATTTAGGTCATCATCCATATAGTTTTCAAAGTCTGATAACAATTTAAATGAGTCTTTATCAAGTTTACTGTTGGCAGATCTTTTTACCGGTTTATCTAGGTTGATTTCGTTTTTAGCTTGATCTTTAATTTTGTAAATATAACCAAAAGACAGGCAATTATTTAATCTTTCCCACCCTTTTGAAGCAGCTTTTAGCGCTTCTTCGGTAAAATCTAGGGGCTTTCGGTAGTTAGTTTGTAACACAAAAAATCTCAAAGTCATAGGTGAAATACCTTCATCTAATAAAGACCTAATGGTTGTAAAATTCCCTAGTGATTTACTCATCTTCTCGCCCCCCACATTAACCATTCCATTGTGAAGCCAGTATTTTGCTAACTCTTTCCCATTACAGGCTTCAGATTGAGCTATTTCATTTTCGTGATGAGGAAAGATTAGGTCTGATCCACCAAGGTGAATGTCAATACTTTCTCCTAATTCTTGTTTAACCATTGCTGAACACTCAATATGCCAACCTGGTCTGCCTTTTCCCCAAGGCGAAGAGTAACTAACCTCACCTGATTTCGACTTTTTCCAGAGAGCAAAATCAAGGGAGTTCTTTTTACTTTCTTTTTGATTTGTTTTTAATCTCCCTGCTGCATTATCTATCTGATTCTCAATTTCTCTTCCACTAAGTTTCCCATAATTTTTATGTTTATCTACTGAAAAATAAACATCACCATTTGATGAGTAAGCTACTTTTTTTTGTTCTAATTCTTCTATGAAATTAATAATTTGATGAAGGCATTTTGTTGCTCTTGGCATGCTACTTGGTCTAAGAATAGAAAGAGTATCCATATCTTTGTGAAATTCATCAATATTTCTTTTACTTAATTCATCAGTAGAACATCCTTCTTTATTTGCTCGATTAATAATTTTGTCATCAATATCAGTGAAGTTTTGTACAAACTTAACTTCAAATCCTTTCCAAATTAAAAACCGTCTTAATACATCCCAATTAAGATAACTTCTTGCATGACCAAGATGACAAAGATCATAAACAGTTACACCACAACAATATATTTTAACTTGATTAGGATTTATAGAAACAAAATCCTCTTTCTTTTTGGATAAGGTGTTTGTGAATTTTAGGGACAATTTCTTAGATAAAAATGTGAGAAATTATTGAATTTGTCAGCAACTATTTTGCCTCCATCCAATTTACTCCAACGCCAGTTTCAACGATAAGAGGGACACTAAGTTTTACAGCATTTTCCATAGTGTTTTTTACAAGGAGTTTTGTTTTCTCCAAATCTTTGGGATCAACTTCTAGCACGAGTTCATCATGCACTTGAAGTAGAATTTTTGCTGCCAATCCAGTCTTCCTTAAAGCTGAATGCAATTGAATCATTGCTAGCTTAATTATGTCTGCACTTGAGCCTTGAATAGGTGCGTTTGCTGCGGCTCTTAATTGTTGTGCTTCCATCCCTGCTCTTCTGGCCGTAGTTAAATCAATTTCATTTGGTGGAGTTCCCAGAAGTCTTCCAAGCCCATTTTTATTGAAATGAAAATAACGTCTTCTTCCTAGCAATGTTTCAACAAACCCTTGGCTTAGGGCAAGTCTTTCTTGATATTCTAAAAATTTAAAAACGGCTGGATAACGTTCTTTGAATTTACTTAAAAAATATTTTGCTTCTATTAATGAAACACCCGTTGATCTTGCAAACCTTTGAGCCCCCATACCATAGATAACCCCAAAATTTATTGTTTTTCCTATTCTTCTTTCATCGGCGTTAATGGCCTCTTTTTCAAATAAAATTTTTGCTGTTAAAGAGTGGACATCTTCATTTTTTAAATAAGCATTTCTTAGTACTTCTTCACCTGAAAGATGTGTGAGTATACGAAGTTCAATTTGTGAATAGTCTGCGCTTAGAAGTTTCCAATCTTTTTGCGGAAGAAAAGCTTTTCTTATTCGTCTACTAAATTCAGTTCTGACAGGTATATTTTGGAGATTTGGATTGCTGCTACTTAATCTTCCAGTAGCGGTTACGGCTTGATTGAAATCTGTATGTACTCTTCCCGTTTCTTTTTCAATAAGCTGAGGCAAAGCATCTACATAAGTATTAAGCAACTTGCTTATAGTGCGATGTTCAATGATCATTTTTACTATTGGATGGTCAGATTCCAGCTTTTCCAATACACCTGCATCTGTACTCCATCCTGTTTTTGTTTTTCTTGATTTCTTCCTATCTAAATCAAGTTTCTCAAAAAGTAATTCACCTAATTGTTTAGGTGATGAAAGGTTAAACTCACTTCCTGCAATCTTATATACTTCTTCCTCGATAGTATTTAATTTTTTTGTTAACTCTAAAGATAAATCTTTTAGATAAGGAATGTCAATGATGATGCCTGTCGATTCGATTTCCGCTAAAACTTGCTCAAGTGGTTGTTCAACTTCTTTGAGTAAGTTTATTAATTTTGTACTTTTTTCTTTTAATCTATTAAAATAAATAATTGCTAATTTTCTTGTTAAATAGACGTCCATCCCGCAGTACATACTTGCAGATTTAATGTCCACATAAGAGAAGTCCTCTCCTTTTTTGACAACATCAGAAAAACTTTTGGGCTTAAATCCAAATTCTCTATAAGCAATTTCATCTAAACTATGTTTAAGAGTTGCATCACATATATAATCTGCAAGTAAAGTATCAATTACAACTCCATTTAATATAATTCCGTGTCTTAGTAAAATCAGTCTGTCGTATTTTGCATTCTGTAGGGTTTTAGGATTTTCATTACTAGAGAACCAATCCTGAAGTGCAAATATAACTTCTTCAATCTTTAATTGATTAATTTCTATTAAACCGGTTTCTTTATTTTGATGTCCTATTGGTATATAAACCATATCTTTTAATGATTCACCAAAACAAAATCCTAAGCCAACAAGTTCAGCTTTAAAAGGATTCAAATTGGTTGTTTCGGTATCAATGGCTATTGGTTTTGTCGCATCAGTATGTTTCATTATTTGTGCAACAAAATTATTAAGTTCTTCTAGATTGTCTATAATCTTAGGCTCTATCTGAGGAATCTCTTTTGTTTCATTAAGCCTAGTTAGTTCAATATTCTCGCTTTTATTATTAATGATGTTACTTTCTTTTGATGAGCGATTATTGTCGTGCTCTGAGAATCCTTCTTTAGAAAATAGAGCTTTAAAAGTTGAAACTTGTTTTAATAAGCTATGTAACTCAAGTTTTTCAAGGCTTTCAGTTAATCTTAATTCATTAATACCTTTTAAGTTATGTTCTATTTTTGTATTTATAGGGATTTTAATTAATATTTCTGCAAGTTTTCTTGAGAGATATGCATTCTCTTTGTCTACTTTTAGCTTTAATCTTACGGCTCCTTTTATGGCGCCTCGTTTAGCTTTTTCGCCTTCTTTTTCTAGCTCTTGGAGTGATTTATAAACTCCATCGAGATCATTGTTTTCGTTTAAAAGATTTATAGCTGTTTTTGGACCAACTCCTTTGACTCCTGGAATATTATCTGAGCTATCACCAGTTAAGGCTTTCAAATCAATAACCTTGTTTGGATTGACTCCAAGTTTCTCCCTTACGCCCTCTTCCTTAATAAGTTTAGGATTTCCGCTTTTTGCGTAGGGACCTCCTCCCATGTACAACACTGCTATATCTCTTCCATCATCCACTAATTGGAATAAGTCTCTATCTCCAGAAAGAATTCTGACACTCCATCCTTTTTCAGCGGCATTGTTGGCTAGTGTTCCTAATACATCATCCGCCTCATAGCCTGGGGCTTTGCAGATTGAGAGATTCAGGCTTTCTTTGAGAATCTCTTCAAGCTTGTCTAAATCTTGAAAAAATATATCTGGTGCGACATCTCGATTTGCTTTGTAGTTTGGATCTTCTTTGTGGCGAAATGTTGGCTCAGCGGTATCAAAAGCAATTGTTATCCCTTTTGGTTTGAGAGATTTGCAATTATCTAAAAGGCTTTTTAGAAAACCATAGGTAACACTCGTAGGGAAACCATCTTTTGTCGTAAGGCCTCCTTCCCCTCCTTTGCTAAAAGCATAAAAACTTCTAAAAGCTAATGAGTGGCCATCTATTAATAATAAAGTTGGCTTTTTTATTTCTTTCATGAAACATTCATGACGAGATTAATCTATTAATTTTTTCTTTTTTTAGCCCATGGAGGAAGATTAATAAAAACTTTCTCTCCTGGTTCTAATCCAGATATTATTGCAGTCTTGCTACCACTACTTGTCCCCAATTCAACTTTTTTAAATGTTGGTTGATTGTTATTTCCAACTACAAGTACTCCAGCTTTTCCTTCTTCTGTGACAATTGCAACAGTTGGAATAAGCGTACTAATTTCGGTCGCTCCTGTTTCAAAGTTAATATCAGAAGTCATGCCTAGTCTTAAGTCTTCTGGCCTATTCGATAACAACAACGTAACTTCAAATGAAGTTACGTTGTTGTTCTTTATTGCACTTGGAGAGATTTTGGAAACAATTGCTTTAAAACGCTTATCAGGAAAAGCATCTACTCGAATAGTTGCTCCTTGACCTGTTTTTATTCTTCCAATATCACTTTCAGGAACTTTCGCAACTATTTCAAGACCTTGAGAAAGTTTAACTATTGAGGAGCTTGTAGCCCCGCCCTCTCTTGATGATGAAGCAGAAGTCGTTGGAGTTACGAAGGCACCAGGCACAGCATACCTGCTCGTTATTACGCCTTTGAATGGTGCTTTTATATTTGTCTCATTCTCTTCGACCTCTATTTGTTTAAATTTAGCTTCGCTTCTTAAAAATCTATTTTTATACTCTTCATACTCTTCTGCACTTATGGCACCTTCAGTAAAGAGCATCTTTCTTCTAAGATAGCTAGCTTTTTGAGTCTCATGATTTGCTTTTATTTCGTTAATTCTAAATTCCAAGTCTCCAAAATCCATTTTTGCAATTAGATCTCCTTTCTTAACCTGATCTCCCTCCTCTACGAAAATTTCATCAAGTATTCCTTGTCTTTTTGGGCTTACATTGACGCTTTTATTTGCTTTTAATTCACCACTTGCTGTTATCAAACCAGGCAAACTGCCGCTTTCCGCTGCAATAGTAAATTCAGTTATGTCTTTGTTAGATCCATTTCCTTGTGAAAGTTTAAAACTAATCCCACCAACACTTAAGACCGAAAGTGCGATGATACTTATAAATTTTTTCTTTTTGATGTTTTTCCAAATCATGTTGTGAAAATCAAGTGCTCAAGAGTTTTAGAAGTTTTGATGATGAAAGAAAAAGCTTAAAAAACTTTCCTTTGGAGATTTATAACTATATTTTCGCTGTTAAAGGGCACTATTGGGTTTAATTTAGTCAAATTAATCAGCTGGCGTCTTTTAAAGACCCATTTAAATGCTTAAGGCCGGAATTGTTGGACTACCAAATGTTGGAAAGTCCACTTTGTTTAATGCTCTTGTCGCGAATGCTCAAGCTCAAGCAGCAAACTTTCCTTTTTGTACGATTGAACCCAATGTTGGCTCTGTTTCAGTCCCTGATCATCGTCTGAATTTGCTTGGTGATCTTAGTAATAGTAAGCAAATTATTCCAACTAGAATGGAGTTTGTGGATATTGCTGGTCTTGTTAAGGGGGCAAGTAAAGGAGAGGGACTGGGTAATAAATTCTTAGCAAATATAAGGGAGGTAGATGCAATTGTTCATGTTATTAGGTGTTTTCACGATGATGATGTTATTCATGTTTCTGGATCAGTAGACCCATCAAGGGATATTGAAATTATAAATTTAGAATTAGCTTTAGCTGATTTAAGTCAGATAGAAAAACGTAGAACTAGATTAAAAAAACAAATAAGTACTAATAAAGAAGCAAAGTTAGAAGATGAAGTGTTGGAGAAATTAAGCCTAGCTCTTGAAAATGAAAAAGCAGTTAGGAGTATTTCGTTAACTGATGAAGAAAAAAAATTAATTAAACCATTAGGGTTGTTAACGGAAAAACCAATTATTTATGCAACGAATCTTGGGGAAGATGAACTTGCGAAAGGTAATCCCTTTTCAGAAGAAGTAAATATACTGGCAACGAAAGAGGGTTCTGAATGTGTAAAGATTTCAGCGCAAGTTGAAGCTGAATTAATTGAATTAGGGGAGGAAGAAAAAGATGATTATTTAAATGGTTTAGGAGTTGAAGAAGGAGGTTTAATTAGTCTTATTAAAGCTACATATAGATTATTGGGTTTAAGTACTTATTTTACTACGGGAGAAAAAGAAACTAAAGCCTGGACTATTTCTGATGGCATGACAGCTCCTCAAGCAGCTGGGGTGATTCATACAGATTTTGAAAAGGGATTTATTCGAGCTCAAACAATTTCATATAAAAAACTACTTGAAGCCGGATCTTTATCGGAAGCTCGAAATAAAGGTTGGCTAAGAAGTGAAGGGAAAGAATATATCGTAAACGAGGGTGATGTTATGGAGTTTTTATTCAACGTTTAAGAACCCTGTCATAGCAGGCGTTTCTAAGGATTATTGTATACCCTTCTCTAGCTTTAAAGCAAGCTTTTTTATTGGCGAATTTTACTTTATCGACAAGACAAGACAAGACAAGCTCGTGTAGGTCGTTTTTATAGATGTAGCCCTAATTAATTTTTGGTATTGAATGGGTAACGATTGAGGTGTTTTGTATTGAAAGATACAAAGAAGATGACTGGTGAGAAATAATTTATAGCAACACTATTTGAGCTAGTTGTGATATTGAAATGAGTAGTCTTCGATCTGGCTTCTACGTAAGAGGATATTTAATTGGTCCTGGCGCTTACCTGGCTAGTGCAGACTTTTGGATAGTTGACCTGAGTGGTGTTGACCTGAGTGGTGCAGATCTGACTGGTGCAGACGTTGGGAGAGCTGACCTGAGAGGCGCTGACCTGAGTGGTTCATCTCTGACTGGTGCAGACCTGAGGAGTGCTGATCTGACTGGTGCAGACCTGAGGGGTGCTGATCTGAGTGGAGCTCGCCTGAGGGATGCTGATCTGAGTGGAGCTCGCCTGAGTGGTGTTAGTTCAGGAAACATTGTTGGCATACCATCAGCATTGCCTACAAACTGGAGCTTAATTAATGGCTATTTTGTTGGTCCTGGAGCTAACCTGAGTGGTTTAGACCTGAGTGGTATTGACCTGAGTGGTATTGACCTGAGTGGTGTTGACCTGAGTGGTGTTAGTTCAGGAAACATTGTTGGCATACCATTAGCATTGCCTACAAGCTGGAGCTTAATTAATAAATATTTAATTGGTCCTGGAGCTAACCTGACTGATGCTGACCTGAGAGGCGCTGACCTGAGAGGCGCTGACCTGATGGATGCTGACCTGACTGGTGCAGATCTGACTGATGCAGATCTGTTTGATGCAGAACTGATTGATGCTGACCTGATTGATGCTGTCCTTACTGACGCTGACCTGATGGATGCCAAACTGATACGAGCAGACCTGTCTGGTGCAGACCTGACTGGTGCAGACCTGTTTTATGCTGACCTGAGACGAGCTGATCTGACTAATGCTGACCTGAGTGGTTCTGACCTGAATGGTGTTCGTTCAGGAAGGATCAGAGGAACACCGCTAGCGATGCCGACAGGTTGGGAGCTTGTGAATGGTCATCTCTTTGAATCGTCTGCAACAACCTATAAGATTGCGTCTACGAATAGTTCTTATCAAGTTGACACCGATGGTTCAGTAAGCGTGAACGATAGTGCTCCCATTGAATGTGAACACACCATTGGTGAAACCTATACTCTGACACATGTCAAAGATAGTGATGGTAATTATCATGGCGGCAATAAGGATTTTGATACACCTGATGCATATCAATATCAAGGAGTAATAGACGTTAATGGTGATGGTCTCTACGAATCAATCTATACGAATCAAAATAGTGGTAGATGGGTAACAGCTTCTATTGATACTTTGACAGGTATTTGTGACTATTCAAAATATGAAAGTGGAGATACCACACGTGTTGTAGGCGTCTATGAAGATCCCAATGTCACTACAGGAACAGTAGAAAAAGGTAGCCCATTAGATAGTAGTTATACATTGCAAAAAGATTTGGAACTAAATAACTTAATCCTTAAAGGAGCTGGAGATTATGACGGTGATGGCTTTCAAGAGTTGTATTGGAGCAAAGTGGATAATACTGCTTATTGCCACATGTTGATGCATGCAGATGGCAATATCCAATATGCGAATTATCAGAATTTAGATCAGATGACTGATTATTTAACGAGCCATGGCTTCGCAGATACGGTTGCTTTGATTGCTTAGTTAGAGAGCAAGATTTTGATGTTGTCTTTTTAGAGAGTCTATTTTTTATTAAACATTTGAACTTGTCCATCTGGATGAGTAATTGGTGATGGATCAAACGTCTGATCAAACTCACAAAGCTGATCAAAAAACTTCTTGTATTGTTCCCTTATTAGATAGAGCTTCCTGACGAAATTATGGTCTTCTTTGGGCTCCAAATCGGCCATGATATAGCTTTCTTGAACATGATCAAACCATGCAACGAATGAATCAAGATCTTCTTTCTTCCTAAAGTAGGAATATTCAGATGGGGTGAAATAGATCTCGTCGTCTGTTCTGAAAAAGTAACCGGTACGACGTAATGGATCGTTCATCATAAAAAAACCTTCTATTGGTCGCGATCAGTCTGTCTTATCTTTGTCTCATTGCCTAAGTATGAGCTGTTCTAACTTGTTCTAACAAATTAGCGATTTGGTCTAACACAGATTTTTGCTCGTAATCAACTGGTGTGACTAGTCTGTATGGAGTTTTTATTCAACGTATAAGCGTCCAGTCATAGCAGGGGTTTTCAGCGATTTTTATAGCTATTCTAACTTCTGAATTATTTTAGAAATCTTTTTTAGTTATTTTCCCTCTAAACATGCATAACCTTAAGTTCGTTCGATGCTTGAGATTTATGAGGAAATAATAGAAGATCATGCAAGAACTGTATTTTAATATACTTAAATCATAAACTGGAGATATTTAAATTCTTTTTTGTATTTTTAGCTACCTGAATAATTGCTGGCTTGATTCATATTTAATTAACTAATTGGAGGTTGATATGTTTACAGATTATCAACCCAAAAAGGGATATGATGAATATTTTACATCTGAAGATTTTTCTCCTAGAACATCCCTTGAGCCTCTTCTTTCGTCTTTAAAAAAGATAGGTTTAGACCAGTTAAATGTAAGTCATGAAATTGCAAGAAAATTACTTCTACGTCATGGAGCAACTTTTCGTCTTAACGACTCCGGTAATAAAGGTTCTGAAAGGATTCTTCCTTTTGATCCTTTGCCGAGAGTAATTGGTGCCTCTGAGTGGTTAGAGCTAGAAAAAGGACTTGTACAGAGACTTGAAGCAATAGATTTATTTTTATCTGATGTTTATGGGAAACAGCAAATAATAAAAGATCGGATTATCCCAAGAGAATTTATAGAGAGTTCTGATGGTTGGCGGCCACAAATGCAGGGATTTCTGTTGCCATTAGGTAAATGGTGCCATGTGTCTGGCTTGGATTTAATTAGGGATGGAAAAGGAGACTGGCTCGTTCTTGAGGACAATCTTCGGTGCCCTTCAGGAGTTGCATATTTCTTGGAGAATAGATTAGTTATGAAAAGAATTTTTCCTAGCCTTTTTGCTGGCAGGATTGTTAGACCTATTGATGATTACCCATCATATTTATTGAAATCACTTCAGGAATTGGCAGTTTGGACTGACAATCCAAAAGTTGTTTT
Source organism: Prochlorococcus sp. AG-402-I20 (assembly GCA_003216975.1). GTDB lineage: Bacteria > Cyanobacteriota > Cyanobacteriia > PCC-6307 > Cyanobiaceae > Prochlorococcus_B. Next base: position 18,004 of record QCHY01000010.1, on the reverse strand, counting down.
ATTGACTCCTGGAGTTTTTAATAGCGCATATTTTGAACATAGTTATTTAGCTCAACAGATGGGAGTTCAATTAGTTGAAGGAAGTGATTTAGTTTGTCAGAATGATAATGTTTATTTGAGAACCACCTCAGGGATAAAAAAAATTGATGTTATTTATCGTCGAATAGATGATGATTTTTTAGATCCTAAATTCTTTAGAAAAGATTCAATGCTTGGAGTCCCAGGTCTTCTTGATGTGATGAGTAAGGGTAGAGTGGCTGTTGCAAATGCTCCTGGCACAGGATTAGCAGATGATAAATTAATTTATACTTTTGTACCAGATATGATTAGATATTATTTAAAAGAGGAACCTATAATAAATAATGTTAAAACATATGTATGTGCAAAGGAAAAAGATCTTAATTATGTACTTGAGAACCTCAATTACTTAGTTGTTAAAAGTGTTTCTGAAGCTGGCGGCTATGGAATGTTAATAGGTCCACATTCTTCTCAAATAGATATTGATAAATTTTCAGCAAAAATCAAAGCTAATCCAAGAAATTATATAGCTCAACCAACTCTAGATTTGTCTACGGTCCCATCACTTAGTGATGGTGAAGTATACCCATGTCATGTTGATTTAAGACCATATGTTCTTAGGGGAAAGAATACTTGGGTAAGTCCTGGAGGTCTCACAAGGGTTGCTTTAAAACGAGATTCTTTGATTGTTAATTCTTCTCAAGGTGGAGGGTGTAAAGACACTTGGGTGGTAAGCCAATAATATAAATGTTACTTAGTAGAGTTGCTGAATCACTTTATTGGATTAATAGATATTTAGAACGTGCAGAGAATATTTCTAGATTTGTTGAAGTTAGTGAGTCTATGGCTCTAGATTGTCCTCCTGGTAGTGCTGAACCATGGTTGCCTTTAATAGATGCTAGTGGTGATAGAAACGAATTCGATAAGAGTTATAAGAATAAAACTTCAAGCGATGTAATAAGTTTTCTTATTAAAGATAGAGAGAATCCAAATAGCATTGTTAGTTGTATTTATATGGCAAGAGAAAATGCTCGCCAAATAAGAGATGTTATTACTTCTGAGATGTGGGAACAAATAAATAGTTTGTTTTGGAGTATTCAGGAGGGTGAGGTCATTTGGCATCAACCTGCTCAAGAACAATTATTCGAAATAAGAAGAAGTTGCCAGTTATTTTATGGAGTTACAGATGCTACTTTTAGTCATGATATTGCATGGCATTTTAGTAAATTAGGAAGGTTGATTGAGAGAGCGGATAAGACTTCTAGAATATTAGATGTAAAATATTTTTTGCTTTTACCAAATCTAAATGAGCTTGGTGGAGCGTTAGACGAGCTGCAATGGATTTCTTTATTACGCTCAGCGGGAGCTTATCAAATGTTTAGAAGATCTGAACAAGGATCAATAACTCCTAATGCAATCGCAAGTTTTTTACTATTAGATCCTATTTTCCCAAGATCTGTGAGATTTTGTCTTGAGGGTATTAAAGAATCTTTAGGTAAGATTCAAAATTCACCTGTTTCTGAGAAGCCAAATGATCTGGAATGTTTAATAGGTTTATTACTATCAAAATGGAGTTTTGTAAGAATAGATCACTTAATTAAAAATGGTTTGCATGAGGCTATTGATAGTCTTCAAATTGATTTAAATAAATTAAATGATCTTATACATAGCTTTTATTTTATAAATGAAAAGGGATTTGATTTTGATTCTTTACAAGAATGAAAAAGAAAATAATTCACAAACTATTTTATTCTTATGAAGAGCCCGTCTCTCTTAGCGAGCATTTGATTTGTATGAAACCCAGGTCTGGCGGCTTCCAGAAGTTAAATTATTTTGATCTTGAAATTAATCCCTATCCCCATTCAATATTTCCTTTGATCTCTGCTAATGGAGATGATATTTTTAAAGTATTTTTTAAAGAACCTACTGATTCTCTTCTTATTAAGACAGAAAGTGAAATTGAGACACAGATTCATCCAGATTTATATCAATTAAAAAATTATAATGATCTAAGTTTACCTATGAAAATAGAAGGAGAAAATAGCTCATTGAATGGATTTATTCAAGGTTGGTTCCTTAATGGACAACATGATCCGGCAGCTATTCAAATTGCTCAAGAGGCATTGGTAGGGATCGAAAATAATGTATTGGACTTTTTATATCAATTAATCGCTCTAATAAAAGATAGAGTTAAATATACACCTAGACATATTGGACCGGCATGGACTGCAGGAAGAACTCTTAGAGAAAGAGTTGGTTCTTGCAGGGATTTGGCGATTTTGTTAATGGAGACTTGTCGATGCGTTGGCATACCTAGTCGTTTCGTTAGCGGGTATCAATTTATGGACCAACCCCCAGAAAAATATGAACTTCATGCATGGACTGAGATTTTTATACCTGGTTTTGGATGGAGAGGATTTGATCCAAGCGGTTGTGGTTTGATTAATAGTAAATATATAACCCTAGCCTCTTCTTCTAAGTCTGAACTTGTAGCTCCAGTAAGAGGAAGTTTTACTGGTGCTCCTGACTTGAAAAGTGAATTACAGTGGAATATTGAAATTATCTGAATTGTATGGAAATTATGAATAGACTCACTTATTGATAAATCTTCGATCAGTCTTTCTCGTTTCTGCCTCCTCCTTGATAGTTATATCTGTTCTAACTTCGTTCTACTCTTCTAACTTACGTCTAACCGCGATTTTAGCTTCTAATCAATTGGTATAACTGGACATGATGGAGTTTTTATTCAACGTATAGCAGACTAGTCATAGCAAGGGTTTTCAAAAGGTTAGACAGAATGCTTGTCTAACCTTTTTGTCTAACTTTTTAGCTGTTTTATTAAATATGTCTCGTCTGGTTGTCTAACTATTTTTTCTAACCAATCTCAACTTTTACCAAGCTTTGCCAACAGGATTCTTAGAGGTGTCGCAACCAAAAGAAAATGAGTCAGGTTTTTTGCATGTAGTTTTTAGATTTTCAGCATTAGGTTTTTGAATAGACCATGCTTTTGGATTGAATTCAGGAGATTTGATAAGTAGAGATTCAGTAAAATTTTGAGGAGGGATAATTAAACCATTATCTTTTTTAGGAAGAGTGACCCTAAGAGAAGGATTAAAGGGGCTGCTACTAATTGCTGAAATATCAAAACATGAGGATTTGGAAGCCTTGTTAGTTGAAATTCGATCTCCAGTAGAAGGATCAATAAATATATATGGCCCAAATTCATCAGTTGTTTTTTGACCTTTGAGCATTGTTCCAAAACTTGGATTTTTGTTAAACTCCAATCTTCCACTTATCCAACATCGTCTAATTAAACTAATTAGTTGTTTTTTTGCATGTTCTGTCCCTATAAATGTACCTGCTGTTACAACAGAAAATGCAAGTGTAATTAACCACCAAACTGAAGCAGATCCATAGATAAATATTTGTTGTTTCTTAGAGTATGAAATAGAAGACCATTTTCTCAAAGACTTTTGACTGGCAAAAAATGAGAATAAAAATACTAATAGTAAAACTAATGAAATAATTAAACCAATAGTTACTCCAGTGATACCAGTTATTATATTGCGTACAATGGGGAAAAGCATCAATCCTGCAAAAAATATAAAAGGAGAAAAAATCCCTAGCAATATATATATTAAATATTTGAATTTTCTCTTTAGTGAATTTGACATAATTGATATTTTTAAGAATACTAACTTATATGAAATAAGTAAGAATAGGAGCCATTAATTAGTTATGAAATACTTTGCTTTTGATTTATTTTTTGTGGACAGATGGCTGCATTAAGCGTTATTGATAAGCCCAAGAATAGTTTTGAAATCTGCATCCGTTCCATAGCGTTGTAATCATTATGTATCCAATGAATATTCTGATTGAATTTCTCTAGCTTTATCTAGATTGTCTAGTTTTATGTATGAGCTTTTTTGGTCTCGTCTGGTTGTCTAACTTTGTCTGATTTTTTAAATGCTTGCTCAAGGAAATCACAGATAAGTTCAGATTGAGATCGAGTATTAAGAGGCTTTTAACGTCTATCACCATTCACCATCCCTTCTAGCACTGCAACCAGCAAAATTTTCATATGGACCATCATGGAAACAACTCCTCTTTCGAGTTTTGACATTAAAAGAGTAAGTGGGTAAGTCTTCGGTGTCCTTTGATTCGGCTGTTATGTGGTTATTAATATCTCCATTGCAATCGCCGTCTTCTGGGAGAAGTTTGTATGACTCACCTTCCCAACCACGAAAGCTAGGGCTTGTATTACCTTTGGATCTCAATAACTCGCATTCTTTAACTCTTCGAATGACGGAATTACGTGGACCACTTCCTTTACTAACCGTATCAAATGGGTCTGATGCACAAACAGGATTGAAGTAAACCAATCCAATGCAGAAAGTCCAATAGATAATGGCAATTACACATATCCACACTTCCGTCCAAATAGTCTTCAATATGGTCCTCAATGATATTTTTGCTTTAATAAATCCCCAAAGTCTTCGGACTGCTCGAACAACAAAGTGAAGCAAAAAGCAAGATATATAGTAAATTTTTATGGCCTCACCCGCCAAGAAACTATTACAAGGGAAATAAGAAGCTGATGCCAGAATCAAGGGTACAGATACTCCACCGACGATGTACCAGAACGATCCTCCTCCCGTTCTTTTCTTATTCATTTTGAATCTCTACAACTGTTAAAGTATTCAAGGATTTCTTGAATACTTTGAAATCTAGAATGTATAGCTTGACTTTTGGTCCCCCCTTTGAAATCTTATTATTCCAGTAAATGCTTAATATTTAAGTGCCTAACCAATCTGTCTAACGGGGTGTAAAAACAATACTTAGAAGATAAAGAAAATGAAAAATCATAACTGATATTGGAAACTATTTGATTTTTTAATTAGTTTCGGCTTGGGGATGGATTGCGGATTCCTTAGGAATTGGGCGCAGTCCCCGTAAATATTGTGAGAAGCTTTTTGTTATAAATACCAGGCTTGAAAATTAAATTAAGCTTGCTAAAGCGTGGTTCAATGAGCTTGGGAGTTTGTTTTGCTTATTCATAAACTCATTATGAGCTTACAAAATGCACTTGTCTCCTTTATGTCTCATTGGGACTGTTCTAACTTGTTCTAACAAATTGGCGATTTGGTCTAACACGGATTTTTGCTCGTAATCAATTGGTATGACTGGACGTTATGGAGTTTTTATTCAACGTATAAGCGTCTAGTTATACCAGTGGCTTTCAGAGGTTAGTCTAAGGTTTGGTCTAAACATTTAGTCTAACTTTTCGAGACATGAAAACTGGTTTTTGAGACAGGATGTCTAAATAATCAAATATCTAGGTAACAAAACAATAATGATTATCGTTTTCATATTCAGTGTATATTCTTATACATTGATTTGTGTGCTGTATGGGCAGCAATACGTGGCTGATTTCAGGATCGCCAGGCTGTGGCAAAACAAATTGGATCCTTAATAATCTCAAGTCACACAAAGGTAGTTGTGGCTTTTTGCGTCTATCTGGTTACGGAGATATTGATCTACAGCAAGTAGCTTCTACGGATATTGACTATGCCTTTCTTAAAGATCAAATTCCTCAATTAATAGATTTATCAAGCTCCAGTGCAGACTCTATTTCGCATCAAGATGATTCTTTTATATTTATTGAGCTTCCTCAGTTTCGAATTCCTAAAGAGTTTGGTTTGGCTGGAATTGATCCGCGCATAATCAAACAACTTGCAACTTTAAACCTCGAACCAAATAAATACCTTCATTTTGGACGTGATATGGAATTACCAATTAATGACACATTAAATTTCAATCAAATTGAATCATGCAGGTTCAAGCTTCATCGGAATGTTTGGGATCCACCTAGTCTGAATACCTTTTGGTTCGAGCTGGTTAATGGTGCTTATGGAGATGTTTATAGAGCTAAAGCCTTGATGAATATCCCCGATGGTAGATCTATGTTCTTTAACTGGATTGTTAGTCAAAAAGGTTCGCAATTTTTACCTCTTAATACTGTCTCACCTCCAAGTGGTAGACCTACAAGAATATCTGAACTTGTTGTTCAAGGGAAAAATCTTGACTCTGTACGAATTGAATCAACTATTGAGCTTTGTCTCTTGAATGATTCAGTTTTGGAGCTTCATCAAGCCCCTCTTAGAGATACACAAATGCAGCCTAGTTTTTCAACCTGACGATATGAAACACGCAGTAATTTCCTGTTTACATGCCAATCTCTCAGCAGTTGAAGCTGTGATAGGTGATATTGATCGGCAAGGCATTGAGACCATTACATGTCTTGGCGATCTTGTTGGCTATGGTCCTCAGCCAAATGAAGTTGTTGAGCTTATTAGAGATAGGAAGATAGAAACCTGTCAGGGTTGCTGGGATGAAGACATAATTGATGGTCTTGATGCTTGTGATTGCAGCTATCCATCTCAGCTTGCAGAAAGGCGAGGGCATATGGCTCATCAATGGACAACGGAGAAGTTGACTAATGAAAACAAAGAATTTCTAGCTAGTCTCCCAACCTCGATTAGAAGAGGTAGATCGTTATTCGTACATGGAAGTCCCAACAGTCAGCATGAGTATCTGCTTCCCGATATGGATGCATTCGCAGCATTAGAACGAGTTGAGATGAGCGGTGCCGATACTTTGTTTTGCGGTCATACTCATCTCCCATATGTACGTGAATTAGGGAATGGATCAATTCGCGTAAATATTAAAAATGCTTCCGATCGTGAAAGAGAGGATATAAAAATGACTTTACCTATGAGAAGAATTGTAAATGCTGGATCTGTCGGAGAACCTCGTCATGGAGGAGTAAATGCTACGTATGTTATTCATGACGATATAAAGAATGATGTTGAGATTAGAGAAGTTGCTTACGACATTGATAGAACATGTGAGGCAATTATTGAGGCTGGTCTACCCCATGTGTTTGCATGGCGTTTGAGCAACGGTTTTGAATTTGCTGAACTGGCTGAAGATGCTAGCCACGTGTGCGAAAGATGATTGAACGTTGGGCACTTTTAAGTGGTCTTATGGGTGATCTTGAGACCTATGAATTGATTCAAAAAGATTTAAAAAATACTCGCGGAGACATAACTCTTTTTGTTTTAGGAGACGTCGTAGGACCAAATAAGAATTGTGATGCACTTTTAAATAGATTACTAAACCCTCATCGTGGTGATTTGAAACCTCACTGTATCTATGGCTGGTGGGAGGAACAATTATTGGCAGAAACAGGTTACCGTGGGGAGAGAAAGGCAGATGCTTTACGACTCAATAAAGGAGACGATGCTGTCAATGCTCTTATGAATGCTGTAGATCCATATTATTTGGGATGGATATCATCACTACAATTTGGATTTGTAGAACTTGATTGTGGCTTGATTCATGGAAGTTCAAAAGATGTAGGAGACATTCTGACAAAGCAAACGCCTCCACTTACTCTTCTTGATCGAATTACCCGCCTTAATGTGAATAGATTATTCACAGCTAGAAGTAAACAGCAATTTCATCTTGAGTTGACTGATGCTGTAGTTGACTCAAAAATAAAAGATTTAAATGGAAAACGAAACCAGGAACATACTCTTCCTAAACGTGCAGTGATAGGAATTGGAGCAGGGGCTAATTACACTCTTTATGACGTTGGCAGTGATCAGACTCACTTCTTAACGGTAGGTGATGTCACTAAATCCAGAGGGCGAGGGTTCGCGTAATCAATCTTTCCGAATGAATTTCGAGGATAGTCCAGTTCAAAGACTTACTAGGGTCTCAAGATGTCTCGAAAATTGTCTAACATTTTGTTGTACTGGTCTAACACGTTTTTATCGCTGTGATCGACTGGTATGACTTGATGTATATGAGTTTTTATTCAACGTTTAAGCTTCCAGTTATAGCAGGAGTTCTCGATAATTGAATTATAGCCTGTTCTAACTTTGTTCTAACTTCTAAGCACGTTTTGATAATCAATCACTGCATTGATAAAGAATAATTTGCATCATGCTATAGATCATTGCTTCATTTAAAGAGATAGATAGGCTAGAGAAATATATGCTCGATAAATATGAGTAAAGATAAGTCTCAATTGAACATTAAGATTGATCCCGAACTCTTGCTTAAATTGAAGTCCAAGGCAATTAAGAGCGGGAAGACATTAACAGCTTTTGTGACTGAGCTACTAGAACAAGGCTCTACTAAAGTGACAGACGACTTTGATATTCTTGAAAAGAGACTACTAAAACTAGAAGAACGTTTAAATCTAACCGATAACTTCTCTTTTGATAAAGAAAAAGAGGTAGATCAATGTAATAGTATTTTTTCTGATAGTGGAGCAAAAACATATGGTGAAGTTGCTAGAGAATTATTTGAATTACATCGGAAAGAAAAAAAACTTTCTATGAAAGATGCCTTAGGAGAGTTATCTATTTGTCTTAAGAATTACGATAGTTATCCCGAATTAGTCTTTCAAATCCTCTCCGGTCATCATGAGTTAACAGGCTTAGAAATGACAAATGCCTATAGGAATGGATCTTGTGGAATGAGAAGTGCTCTGAGTGAATGGACAAATAGCTCTTTAGAACCATTAAATGAAGCTTTTCTAAATGCGGTGGATGCGAAAAAACTTGTATGACAGCAGATTGATCGATCTACTGCAAATTTCTTTTGCCAATAGAAACGTTACAACTTCGTTCTGCTCTTCTAACTTACGTCTAACCCTGTTTTTTCGCTGTAATCAACTGGTATGACTGGATGCTAAGGAGTTTTCGTTTAACGTCTAAAAGGTTAGTCATACCAAGGGTTCTCAGGAGTTAGTCTAAGGCATAGTCTAACAATTTACTCTAACTTTTTAAGACGAAAAAGGTGGGCTTTTGACGGACGAGACTGAATCTTGCGGTTTTTGAAGCAAATAAAGCTAATTCATTTTGGTGAAAGTACTAAAAACATCTATCTTCATCCAAACCCAGTCATCTCAGTAAAGAGTAGTTTGTTTTCATCTGATTCTGAGAACCCCAAGAGAACTTCATAACGTGTTTCAGCACCACTATTGAGTTGACCTAACCAATAGTTCAATCCACTGCTATCAGGTAATCTTCCTAGTACATTTTGATAAAGATTATTGACGTAAGTTGTGTCAGAGACATTTGCTCCATAACGCTGTTTAAATTCATCTGAGACAAGGAAAGAAGATGCTACTGCTCGCTCATCATTTTCTCCAGAACTATATTTACCTATCCAATATTTCAAACCATCCGCATCTGGAAGGCGTTTGAAAGAAGCGTTATATAAGCGGAACATTTTTGCATCTTTTGTATTTAAACCAGTGATTTGATCAAATGTTCCTTTGATATCAACAATGGCACTGATGTCTCGAAAAGAACTTGTTGTTGCCTCTCCGGTAAAGGTTAAGAGAGGAAGACCAGTGATATCGTCATAGCCAGAATCTGTTTCGATCTGATAGATACCATTACCTTTATTGTAAAATTTATAATCACTAAATTCACCGCTATATGTTTTAAGAACGTCTACTTTTGATTCTTCTACTTTTTGATCTGAGAACTGAATGTATTCAATATTTGAGAGAGTATCTGTTCCATCATTTGTACCTGTTCTTTGATCGACAATGGTTAATGAATTGGTTTCTCTTGTAAAGGAATAATCAGAAAACTTTCCATAATAAACAGAAGTGTCGTTACCTCCTTCACCATTAATTTTATCGGAGCCTTCTGAAGCGAAGAAAGTTTCATTGCTACTACTACCAGTAAGCTCATCGTTTGAACTGCTCCCAGTATTTGCGATATATCCGGAAAGCCCTTGGTTATTCTCTTTGAAAATTTTTTCCAGTTCATTGCTGGAAGGCTTACTAATTACTTTTTTAATATAGTTTTCATACAAGCTATGTCCTAAAGGATTTCCTTCCTTAATTTTGTCGGGAGTTAAGTAATCATCTGACCATTCTGGATCAAGACTGCCTGAATATTTCTCAATATATCCCCATTCCGCAAAGGTCAAAGCGTATTGATATTCAACCATTACTGTTTTCCAGTATGTGAAACTATCCACTCCCATATGGTGGTAGCTTGAAGCATCAAAAACCCCATTGTTAATAGCTTCTTTTGCTGCTTCATAAAGCGAACCAGACAATACTGGCTCCTCTTTTGAGACATCCCCACCGTATTCAGGACTTCTATCTTCAATAAATAGAAATTGCGCTGGGAATGCACCTGGCAAGGCAAATCGAACTAGTGTATGGAGTAAATGTTCAAGTACTTCTGTTATTTGACTGTTAGCTGTTTTGCTTGAATTACCAGACAGGTTGAATTGCCATATGAAATCGGTAAGACTATGCTTATCATTTGTTAAGTCCCATCCTGAATAATTATCTCCGCTTAGCGAAGGAGTGTACGAATCCATTTCCTCAACTCCTATTCTTTGTAGGGTATTTATAGTTTTTAAATGCTTAATAGCTTTTATTTGAGAGTCTGAATCAATCGATGTGTCTTCTGGGTTGAGTAATAATTTTGTTGTTTGGGCTATCTTTCTTATAAATTCATCTTCTACAGCAACGTTTCCTCCTGTTGCTTTCAAGCCAGCTACTTTGACTCCGTAAGCTTCTATGTATCTATTAAAAGGCTCTATTTCTAAACTAGTTTCAATTTGATAGCTTTTATATACGGCGTCTAAAGTTTCCATTCCCAAAGTCAAAACTCTATCTTATCCAAGAAATATATTTGAGTGATTAGTCTCAACCTGTCTCAAGAATGGTCTAACATTTTGTTGTACTGGTCTAACCGGTAAATTCTCTCGTAATCAACTGCTATGACTTGACGTGAAGGAGTTTTTATTTAACGTATAAGCGTTCAGTCACTGCAGAGGTTCTTAAAGGTAAAAACTTTATCTGTCCTTGCTTTGTTCTAATACCCAAATATCGGTGTAATCATTTATTATTACTTTCCTGTATAGAGTTTTATTCAATTTAATTAATTTTTTAATAATAAGAAATTGGATTGCATATGCACAAAAGATTGGAGATTCTTCTGTACAAAAACTTACAAATGAATTAATACCCAAAATTACTATTATTAATAATTTGTCAAGAAGTTTAGGATAGAGTTTATAAAATAATTGAGGCGTGAAGAAATCAATTTTTTTGTACGAGTCGATACTTTTAAAAAGTATGGGCACTCGCAATATACGACTATCTAAAGTTATTATTGAATTTTGACATATAAGCTTATTCTTTCCCGTACTTTTGCTAGTTTTAGTTGATAATATAATTGTCTTTTTAAGAGGCGGATTTACTTCGTATTCTTTTTGTCTGAAAACTGTGATGAGTTTATAAGGTTTTTGATTATTCTAATGCTTTTTATGGCTTTCAATAATATTAGAAGTGAATTTTTTCTAACTTTAACTGCATCTTAAGAGAATTAAAAAGAAACCCCAAATAAACGTTAGGAATGGAAGCTCTGTTGAACGTTCTCACCATTTCTCGTTATTTAATGAACGGTAATAATGTTGTCCTTTATTGATCACCCTTGATCCAAGGCTTCGAATATTTATTCCATCTAAATACTTTTTTAGGTAAAAAGGGTAAACATCAATTTCCAAAATGGATAAGGAAACTCTTCTAAGACTTGCCACCCCAGCATCAATCTTTGCTCTTGCTTTTAGCATTGGGACATTGCCAATGACAGTAAGTGCATATGACCAAACCATAAAAATTAGTGGCTCAGTAGAAATAGAAGGTGATGACTCGCGTTTTCATTCTCCAATAAATATCAATTGTGTTACTGGTTGTATCCCTAGAGAAAAACCAAATACATATAATTAGAGAATAGCGAAAGAATCATTTGATAGTTCTTTAGAGATTTCTTTCTCTAACTCAATCTTAGGGCTTTAAGGAGATAGTCCTAAAATTTTTAGTATGACTTTATGTATTCATAAGGCCTTAAATAAAATGATCTGTACTTTTATCTGATAAAAAAAAACGACTACCCTATTTGCGAAGAATTTTTTAACTTCAAAAACTTAACTAATCTCATCAAGGTATAGCTAATTCTGCAAGTCTTGCACATGAACTAGTCTTTTAAGCAATGTCGCATAATTCAAATATAATTAAAAAAGTTAATTGAGTATAGACTGTAAATTTATTGATTATATAGTTGAGGTATGGAAGGTCTTACTAGTAATGAGCAAAAAAATAATATTATCAACAAGGTGACAATATTTACAGTTCCATTTGACTCAGAGCAAATTATAGAAGGTAGTTCTTTTTTTACTAACGCTTTCAAGAAAAATTCTAAAGAGCATATTGTCCAACAAGCATTTAAGTTTCATAAAGAAGGAAATATCTATGAAGCAGCCAAATATTATCAGGTTTTTATTGATCAAGGTTATAAAGATTACAGAGTTTTCTCTAACTATGGTGTAGTTTTAAAGGATCTTGGGAATGTACAAGAAGCGGAATTATTATTTCGGAAAGCTATTGAAATTAAACCTGATTTTGCAGATGCTTATTTTAATCTAGGAAATATATTAAGAGATCTTGGGAATGTACAAGAAGCGGAATTATTATTTCGAAAAGCTATTGAAATTAAACCTGATTTTACTAGGGCTCACTCTAATTTAGCACTTTTATTAAAATATCTTGGTAAATTAAAAGACGCAGAGGCTTCACAACTTAATGCAATTAAAATAAATCCTGAGTTGGGAGAAAATTATAGTAATTTAGGAAAAATATATAAAGATCTTGGGAAATATGAAGAAGCAGAACTATCTCTAATTAAGGCAATTGAACTTAACCCTGCCCTTGAAGAAGCTTATCTTAATTTGGGAAATGTTTTGATGATTAGTGGTAAATATATGGATGCAGAAAAATTCCTAAATAAAGCAATTAAAATTAAATCTGATTATGCTATCGCTTATCGTAATTTAAGTATTTGCTTTTATATTAAGGGTGAGAGAATATTGGCATTAGAATATATTTGTATAGCAGAAAATATTGAACCTGATGAGGAACTTAATAAGGTTTTAAAAAGTTTTTTCGAGAAAAATAAAATTATCGAGTATAATAATTTTCAAATAAAAAACAATACAACTAAGTTTGAAAATGAGATTTTAAAAGAAAACCCATTAATTATAAATAGATTTGTAGAACAAGAACTTATAGATAGCTTGTATGAAATAAGATCTATAGATCAATCATTCTACATTGAACCAACTTATGGAAATGCAAGGGGTTCTGACTATTCATTATTTAAAAGAAATGATCCTATAATAAATATGATAAAAAATGATCTAATTTCTATTGCTTCAGAGTCTGTTCATTCTGAAATAATCGTTTTAGATTCATTTTTTACTATATCTAAATCAGGCGCTGGATTAGTAAGTCATAATCATTTAAGTGATGTAGATAATTTGAAAGGTTTGAATCTTTCAGAAAACAAGTTTTCGCTTGTATATTATTTATCAATTGGTGATCAAGATTGTGAAGAGCCAGGAATTTTGAAATTAGAAGATCCAAAACAGGAGATTCTTCCAAATAATGGTTTAATTATTATTTTTCCTGCATGGAGAAATCACTCTGTATTCTATAAGGGCAAAAAAGATAGGATTATTATCGGAATGAATTTCTATAGAGTATAAGATTATTAATTTCTATGATCATATGAATAAGGTAAAATTTCTTATATTTTGTATTTCATGATTTCTATTTAATGTTGATATTAACATTTATTGAAAAGTGCGCACTCATTCATGATTGAAAGAACGTAACCCTTATTATTCGTATTTCCACTTACTTGAAAGTGTTATAAATATATTCTTTTATTCCTCCAAGCAATTAATTGGTTTTATATTGATGACTAAATCAAGCCTTGTCTAACTTTTTTGCGTTGTAGTAAAGTGGAAATCCTCTTGAGACCTGTTGGTATTAGGTGTCTGATATGAATTTTTATTCAATGTGTAAGTTTCCAGTTATTGCAAACTTGTTGTTAATGGAATCTCCCTTTCTAAACTATATAAAATTTTGATCTGACCAAATCTAATGAATATTCACTGTAGAATATGCAACTCAACAGATTTATCTAAATTTTATACTATTGATAGCAATCATACTCTTTTAAAATGTTTGAAATGTAGCCTTGTTCAACTTCCTGCAAAACAATTGAATGAGCTAGATGATAATGCTAATAAAGAATCTATTATTCAGGACACTTTTAGAAAAACTTCATCTCAAGATTTAAATCTCTTTACGGATGATAAATTACCTAAACCCCTTCAAAATGTACTTCATCTCATAAAAGGAGATTGTGAAAGATTAATTCCTTTGATTCAATCTTTATTAAATAAACCTAATTCCAGTTTTATAGATATTGGTTCTGGATACGGGCAGTTATCATTTAATTTAAAAAAATCCAATCCAAAACTAAACATACATCTTCTCGAAACAAGTAGTGAAAGAATAAATTTGGGAATAGAAGGTTTTCAACCAAATATTGATGATTTTACTTTTCATCATAGACTTTTAGATAATAAATTCGCTAGTGAATACATTAATTATTTTGATATATCTTACTGCTTTCATGTCCTTGAGCATGTTTACAACATACGCGATTTCATTAAAAATATTTTTACAATTACAAAAAAAGGAGGATCTATTATTATAGAAGTTCCAAATGAAGATGATGATCTATTAAAGCTTTCTTCTAATTATTCTAAAATTATCAGATTCCCTGCGCATGTTTCATCATTTAATAAATCCACCCTTAGATATTTATTAGAGAGTCTTGAACTCGGTAACTATGATATTGATTTTTTACCAGTACAAAGATATGGCTTTTATAATTATATAGAGTGGTTAAGATATAATGATAAACGAAAAGTCACGAGTGATGATTACATTGCTAGAGATAATCCTTCCTGGATAGAGTCTTTTTGGCTAAATGAAAAATGTAAGAATTTTACCACTGATTCAATAATGATGATTATAAAAAAATTATAGTAAATAATCAATAATAATAGCTATAAAATTTTTTGAGATTAATTAATTATGTGTTCTTTAAGTTTATATATTACTATTTAGTTTATTAGATCAGAAATAAACTTGGTAAGCAATTTCATTACTATCTGGTTAGTTTCATTTTGCTTAATTTTTGCTGTACGGGTCTAACAAAAATATTTACTGAAAAATCGCCCGTAATTGATCAACAACATTGTTTTTTGTTTAAGGCATAAAAAAGCTGCACAATATAATATGTGCAGCTCATCTATGAATCTTTATTTATTTGAATTAATCTAAAATCAAATGATTTTAATATTTAAACAAATAAAGCAGATGCTACACCAGCAACGGCTATTACTATTCCACCCCATTTAATTACGGGCTGATCCTTATCAAAGGTATTTGAAACAAGAATTGCAGCGAGAAGGATCTCTACTAGGTTCTCATTGATCATGGGTCGAAGCCAAAATTGTATTTGTTGATACTTTTTAGCTGATATTCATTCAATGGGCAACAAATATTAAGCAATTATCTGAGAAATTTTCACTAGGTGGGAAATGAACGAGCATTTTCCTTCTGTTTTTGTTGTTGTTACTTATTCTACCTATGTCAATAGTCTGTATAAAAACCCTCTAGGCAGAGATGCAGATACCGTTGTATTGAACTTATTGGTTAGGACAACTCACTAATGGTATAGAAACAAGATATGAGGTTCTTCTTGGATACTCTTAATCAGCTGAGACCAAAGCGCTCTTTGCAGAGATAGCAGGATTTGGTTGAATCTTTTGCGCATAATAGCTTATATATTTCTCTCATGCTTAGTAAGCGTAACTCGGCTTTGTTATAGTTTTATTGAATTGAGTTGATTTCTTCAGATATATTTTCTTATTTTATTATAAATTATATCCAACCGAGACCTTTTTGGATGCAAATATAACTGTGAATAATAATAAAAAAACAAATAAATCTTTAAACACTCATCATGGAAAAGTAGAAACATTCCCTATTCCATTTTCTATAGAAAAAATAAGTGAAGATATTTCTATAAATTCTAAGGAAGAAATAATTAATAAAGCAATTAGCCTACATTTAAATGGGAATATATTAGATGCGGAAAAATATTATCGTTATTTTTGTGAACAAGGCTTTAGTGATCCAAGAGTGTTCTGTAATTTTGGAACCATATTAATGAATTCTGGAGCATTCAAAGAAGCTGAACTATATACTCGTATGGCGATTAAACTAAATCCCGATTATGCAATAGCTTTTACAAATTTAGGAAGTATTTTAAGTAAACAAGGGAAGCTTGAAGAAGCTGAAAAGTCAACTTTAAAAGCAATTAAACTTAATCCTAATTCTTCAGATTCATACTTGAACTACGGATGTATATTATATGATCAAGCAAAATTTAATGAAGCTGAAAAGTCAATTCGTACAGCAATTAAACTTAATCCTAATTCTTCAGATTCATATTTGAATCTTGGAAATATACTAAAAAGCCTTGGAAAATTAGAAGATGCTAGAGAGGCCACTTTTCAGGCTATTAATATCGATCCAAATAACTATCTTTATCATTATAATTATGGCGTTATATTAAAAGAACTTGGCAAATTTAAAGAAGCAGAAGATTCAACTCGCAAAGCTATTCAACTTAATTCTGATTTTGCTGAAGCCTTTTTGAATTTAGGCGCTATTTTTAAAGGCAACAGGAATTTTAAAGAAGCTGAGATTTATACTCGTAAGGCTATTTTAATAAATCCTAATTACTACGAAGCTCATTCGAATTTGGGAAGTATATTAATAAATATTGGTAAATTAAAAGATGCAAAAGTCTCTATATTAAATGCTCTAAAGATCAATCCTTTTTTAGCTAAAGCCTATTTTCTGTTATCTATGTTAAAGCTAGAAGATATAAGTATAAATTGTATTGATATGCTTTTTTGTGAGGATGTTTTAGCGAACCAATCATATCAAAACAAAGTTGATATTTATTTTGCAAGAGCAAATATTTTGCATAATCAAAAAAAATATTATGAAAGTGCTAAATACCTAGAATTGGCAAATAAACTTAAACTTTTAATTAAGCCCTCGAGAGCTAATCTTTTAATTAAAAGATCAGAAGAATTATTTTTTGAATCCATCAAAGATCAGAAGAGAAATTTACAAATAGATTCTCCAGAAACAATTTTTATTGTAGGAATGCCAAGAAGCGGATCTACTTTACTGGAGTCAATACTGGCTATGAATGCTTCTGTTGATGATTTGGGAGAAATAAATATATTTGAGGAATCTTACCAGGAATGGCAAGATTCCGATCGAAAATCAACACTTGCTGAAATCTATTGGCAAAAAACAGCTAATTGTAAGAGTGATATGAATATTAAAACTAATAAATGGTTATACAATTATCAATACGCAGGAATTATTTCTCAGCAAATACCTAAAGCAAAAATTATTCATTGTTTCAGAAATCCTCTAGATAATATTTTGTCGATTTATCGAACTCATTTTGGAGTAGGTAATGAATATTCTTCTTCTCTTGTTGATTGTGTAAGTATTTATTTAAATCACGAAAAAGTAATGAAACAATATAAAAAACTATATAGGTCAAATATTTATGATTTAAATTATGATTTGTTAGTTAAACAACCTAACCATGAAATCAAATCTTTGATTTCATGGTTAGGTTGGGATTGGGACGATTTGTATTTATCTCCGCATTTAAATACTAGATCAGTTTTAACAGCAAGCACAGTACAGGTTCGTTCCCCAATTAATTCAAAATCTGTGGGTGGATGGAAAAACTATAGAGAAATGTTATTGCCTGCGATTGAAATTTTAAAGAAAAATGACTTTTACCTGAAACAGGATTTATTGTAAAATTAGATATGGAGTTATTAATCAGACTTTAAATTAGATCTAATTTAATTTATACCTGCATCTGACTTTGTTTGTTACCGCTTGTTGTGAAAGCTT
>QCHY01000009.1 GCA_003216975.1 Prochlorococcus sp. AG-402-I20 | reverse complement strand
TTAGAAGAATTGGCGAAGTCTCGAAATTGTTTCTTGACGCTGGAATAATTGTTTTAACTGCATTCGTATCACCATTTAGAGCCGATCGCGATAATGCAAGATCATTAGTTGGAGAAAATGATTTTATAGAAATATATTGTTCAGCTGATTTAGGGGTTTGTGAAACAAGAGATACAAAAGGACTTTATGCCAAGGCAAGAAATGGAGAAATCAAAGATTTTACTGGAATCTCAAGTCCTTATGAAGATCCTCAGTCTCCAGAATTGAAAATTGATACTGGAAATCTAGAGATTGATAAATGTGTAGACATAGTTACTAACTTGCTTTTGAAGAAAAAGATTATTTCAAAAATTTCTTAGTAAATTTAGTAATGAATTTCATGTTCATGACATTTTTTCTAGATAAGTTTTAGCTCCAATATCTTTAAGTCTTTGATCTTTTTTTACGACAAGGTCGTGAAGCTCAGATCTGTAGATTTTTAATTTATTTGTTAATTCAGTATTGTTAACTGCCAAAATTTGAGTAGCTAAAAGGCCAGCATTTAGGCCTCCTTCAATGGCAACCGTTGCTACTGGGATGCCTGAGGGCATTTGTAATATGGAATACATAGAATCTATTCCTGAAAGCGCCTTGCTTTTTACGGGAACTCCTATCACTGGAAGGGTCGTAAGCGATGCGATCATTCCAGGTAAATGAGCAGCGCCTCCAGCCCCCGCAATTATGACTCCAAAACCATTTGATTCTGCCATTTGAGCAAAATCCATCATTTCTTTTGGAGTTCTATGAGCAGATAAGATCCTTACTTCATTAGATATGCCAAATTGATCTAGAATTGCAACCGCAGGCTGAAGAGTTTTGAGATCTGAATCACTACCCATTACTACTGCCACTTCCTTAAATGTATTAGCTTCAGTTAAAGACAATTCTCAATTTTATAAATCTCATTCTTAATAATGCCAATTATTTATGAATTCTGCATTAATTATTTTTAGTTTTTAAGAAATGAGAAAAATTATAAACATTAAATTACCTCAACCAGATAAAAGCGAAGATGAAAATACTTTATTCTCACTGGTTTTAGATGAACATGGAATTATTCTATCGATTGATAAAAGTCCCAATAGAAAATCACTTTATGACGAAGATTGGTGTGGTGATTGGCTAAGTCCAAGAGCGATTGATCTTCAAATAAATGGAGGTTTAGGGATCTCATTTACAGATTTAACTTTTAATAAAATACCTAAATTATTAGCATTGCTTGATCGACTTTGGCTTGATGGAGTGGAAGGAATTTGTCCAACTTTTGTTAGTTGTTCAATAGATCAATTCCAATCAGGAATGAAAGTCTTAAAGGAAGCCAAAAAACATACTTCGAAAAATAGATGTTGCCTTCTTGGTGCTCATATGGAAGGACCTTTTTTATGCAAATCATATTCTGGAGCACATGATAAAGAAAGTATTTGTAAGCCAAGTATTGCTGCCTTAAATGAGAGAATAAAGGGATTTGAAGACGACATAGCATTAATGACATTGGCTCCAGAATTAAAAGGTTCTTTGGATGTCATTTCTCGGCTAAGAGAATTAAATATCGTGGTTTCACTAGGACATTCTTCAGCTGATTTTGATTCGGCGATGAATGCTTTTAATAATGGAGTGACCATGGTTACGCATACTTTTAATGCAATGAAAGGTTTACATCATCGAGCTATTGGACCTATCGGAGCGGCTTCAAGAAGAGATGATGTCTTCCTCGGACTGATTGCTGATGGTGTTCATGTTCATGCAGAAATGATTAGGCTTCTAAAGATACTTGCACCAAAGCAAATTGTTTTAGTTAGTGATGCAATATCAGCTTATGGCTTAGGAGATGGATCGTTTCATTGGGATAAACGCTTGATAACAGTAGAAAATGGTTTATGCAGACTTCCCAATCAAACCATTGCAGGATCCACTTTGCCTTTACTAGATGCATGCAAAAAAATAGCTAAATGGATTAATGATCCTTCTGCTGCTATTTGGATGGCAACAATTGCTCCACGTATGGTATTAAGTCAGAGCAAAATGACTTCAAAATCTTTTTTTATTGGAAAAAATATTCAGTCTTTACTTCGATGGAAAATGAATTCTTGTAATCATCAGTTGTCTTGGCATTTGGCTGCGTAAGATTGGTAAGAGGTAATTATCTGATTAAATGACAACGCAAATTGAGAACAATGAAAAGGCAGAAGTCACTGAATATTTTAATGGGACTGGGTTTGATAGATGGAATCGAATATATAGCGAAAGTGATGATGTAAATAAAGTGCAAAAAAACATAAGGATAGGTCACCAAAAGACAGTGGATGATGTAATTAGTTGGTTGAAAGAGTATGACAATATTAAGGATAAAAGTTTCTGTGATGCTGGCTGCGGTGTGGGTAGTTTAAGTATTCCATTGGCAAAATTGGGTGCTAAATCGATTCATTTAAGTGATATTTCTGAAGCGATGATAAATGAGACAAAAAACAGAGCAAAGAAAGCAGGTTTGGACTTAAATAAGCTGAATTTTCGAACGTCTGATTTAGAGAATTTAAAAGGTTCATTTAACATAGTGATTTGCTTAGATGTTTTCATTCACTACCCCCAAGAGGAGGCCGAATCAATGGTGAAACATCTCTGTCAATTATCTGATGAGAGATTAATTGTTAGCTTTGCTCCCTATACCCCTTTGCTAGCACTTCTGAAAGGTATTGGTCAATTATTCCCTGGACCAAGTAAAACTACTCGGGCCTATACATTAAGGGAGACCGGAATTATCGAAGCTGCAAAGCAATCTGGTTTTACAGTTGTCAAAAGTAAGTTGAATCAAGCGCCTTTCTATTTTTCTAAATTAATAGAATTTGTGAAATCCTAAAGAACAAAAATTTTTTTCAAAAACACATTTAGGTAACTAAATTATTTTCAAGTGCATATCTAACTAGTTCTGTTCTACTAGAAGTTCCAGTTTTAATAAATAATCGACTCACATATTTCTCTACATTGCGGATAGAAGTCTCAAGTTGTCTTGCAATTTCTTTATTCATTAAACCTTCCGCTACTAGTTGCAAAACACTTGCCTCTCTTGGTGTGAAATTAGGAATCGAATCATCTTTCCGTGAGTTGTTTTTATCCCCATGACTAAGCATTGATTTGATTTCTGTAATCTGTTTTGCCATTTGGCCAACATCAGCATTTGCAAATCTGGCTGCTTCAGTTAATAGTCGCTCTTGTCGCTGAACTACATTCCTAACTCTTGCAACTAGTTCATCGGGATCAAATGGTTTCGGCATGTAGTCGTCTACACCTGCTTGATAACCTTGAGTTCTATCAGCAGTCATACCTTTAGCAGTAAGGAAAATGACTGGAGTACCTCCAAGTCTTTCATCTTCTCTAATTTTTTTTAAAAGCCCATAACCATCACATCTAGGCATCATAACGTCACTGATAATTACATCAGGGATCATTTTTTGAGCTTTTTCCCACCCTTCTTCTCCATCTACAGCGGTTGTAACTTGAAATCCTTCATCTTCAAGATAAGCCTGAACAGCAGTTCTTAAACCAGGCTCGTCATCGACAAGTAATATCCTGGGAGTCTGAGAAACTTCTTGTGTTGATGGATTTGTGTCACTCATAAATACAAAGTTGGACTTCTAGAGTTTTTAAAGAGGATATTAACCTTTATTCCTCTCTATTATTAAGCTTAACGAATGAATCAATGGATAATAATCATCTGATTTTTGATTTTCAGTCCTCAACACCATGCAGTACAAAGGTCGTTGAGGAGATGGCTCCTTATTGGAATGATTTTTGGGGTAATCCCTCTAATAGTAATAATCGATCTGGTGTTTTTGCTTCAGCTGCTGTCGAAGTATCTCGTGAAAAAATAGCTTCATATTTGAAGATCAATCCGAAAAGATTAATTTTCACGAGTGGGGCAACAGAAGCTAATAATTTGGGATTAGTTGGACATGCACGAGCTAAAGCAAAACTAACTGGAAAACCCGGACATATCATTACTGTTTCAACTGAACATCATTCAGTCCTTGATCCGCTTAGGCAGCTTCAAAAAGAAGGGTTCCGTTTGTCAGAGTTGCAACCGAATAAAGATGGTTTAATCAATATTGAACAACTTTCTGAAGCTGTTGAAAAAGATACTTTTTTGGTTAGCGTTATGGCTGCAAATAATGAGATAGGGGTTTTGCAACCTATTGATGAAATTGGGTCTTTTTGCAAGAGAAAGGGAATCGCTTTTCATACTGATGCTGCTCAAGCTTTCGGCTACTTAGATTTAGACCTAGATAAATTTCGCATTGATTTGATGAGCTTGAGTGCTCACAAAATCTATGGTCCTAAAGGTATAGGTGCTTTGGTGATTAGGGAAGACTTTCCTCTTGAACCATCTCAATATGGAGGAGGTCAGGAGCTTGGATTAAGATCTGGCACCCTCCCTGTCCCTTTAATTGTTGGTTTTGCAAAGGCAGTCGAAATAACAAAAAATGATCAGGTTGAGAGAAATAAGAGACTGTTATTTTTGAGAAACTTATTGATGAATGGATTAAAAAAGAATATTTCTGGATTGATAGTGAATGGATCTATCGATCAAAGATTGCCTCATAATCTAAACATTACTTTGCCTGGTCTGAAAGGAAGTCAATTACATGGCGAATTAAGAAGGTTTATTTTTTGTACTAGTGGTTCAGCTTGCAATAATGGTGAAGCTTCTCATGTTCTTAAGGAAATAGGGATCTGCAAAAAAGATGCTGAAGCATCAATAAGGATGAGTATTGGGAGAAATACTATTGAGAAAGATATCAAAGAGGCTATTGAGATTATTACAAATATAGTGATTAATCTTAGAGAATAAGTTAAGTCTATTTTTCAAATTTCTTTGTAGAAATTCTTAACTTTGCACTTTTACTTCTTGGATTGAATTCTATCTCTTGAGGGCTTGCTCTCATAGGTTTTTTAGATAGCAATTTTAATCTATTGTCAGTTTTAAAACTTGATTTTACTCTTCTATCTTCTAGTGAATGAAAACTCATTACCATGAATAGACCATCTTCTAACAACCAGTTTGGAGCTTTTAATAGCAAACTATCGAGTGAGCTTAATTCTTTATTTACAGCTATTCTTAAAGCCTGAAAAGTTCTTGTTGAGGGATGAATCCGACCATGTCTTTGTTTGGGTGGGAAGCATCCGGCAATTGCATAAGAGAGGTCTTGAGTTCCAGAGTATGGTCCATTTATTGCTAGATCATTTTTTATTTTTCTTGCAATTCGCCTAGAGCGTTTTTCTTCTCCAAATTTATATATTAAATCAGCTAAATCCTGCTCAGAGAGGGTTTCAAGAAGTTCGGCCGCGGTTGAACCCTCTTCGGGATTCATGCGCATATCTATTGGACCATTTAAACGAAAACTAAAACCACGTGAAGGCTCATCAAGTTGATGACTACTAACTCCAAGATCA
Source organism: Prochlorococcus sp. AG-402-I20 (assembly GCA_003216975.1). Lineage (GTDB taxonomy): Bacteria > Cyanobacteriota > Cyanobacteriia > PCC-6307 > Cyanobiaceae > Prochlorococcus_B. The sequence goes on along the minus strand of QCHY01000009.1, from coordinate 53,032 downwards.
GCTATGACGCAAATGGCTTGCTCATCCAGTGAAAAGTCTGCGAAGTTTGTAGAGATTATTTTTATTCTTGTTCCGAATTTAATTAATTTTTTTGATGCTGCTTCTCTAGCTGTTGGGTCTTGATCTATCCCAATAATTTTGATTCCTGGGAAATTTTCTAGTATTTGAGCTGAATGTCCTCCTCCTCCAATGGTGGCATCAATAATTAATCCTTGTTTTGTTAATTCACTTGGTAATTCCTTTAGTGATTGAATGATTTCTTTCCCCATTACAGGGATATGATTAAAGTTAGAACTTGAACTAATTGGCCCTTCTTTCATAAGTTTTCACTAGTATTTAGACATTGCTTTGATTTGGCCCAATGACGCAGCTTGAAACGCGTACGGAGCCAATGGTGGTCAACTTTGGGCCACATCATCCATCAATGCATGGGGTATTGCGATTAGTCGTAACCCTTGATGGAGAGGATGTTGTTGATTGTGAACCAGTTATTGGTTACTTGCATCGAGGGATGGAGAAAATTGCTGAGAATAGAACAAACGTTATGTTTGTTCCTTACGTGAGTCGCATGGATTATGCCGCTGGTATGTTTTATGAAGCCATTGTTGTTAATGCCCCTGAGCGTTTAGCAAATATAAAGGTACCCAAGAGAGCAAGTTATATCAGAGCGATAATGCTTGAGTTGAATAGGATTGCTAACCATTTGCTATGGTTAGGCCCATTTTTGGCTGATGTCGGTGCCCAAACTCCTTTCTTCTATATTTTTAGAGAAAGAGAAATGATTTACGATTTATGGGAAGCTGCAACTGGTCAAAGATTGATTAACAATAATTATTTTCGTATTGGTGGCGTGGCATGTGATTTACCTTGGGGTTGGTTAGAAAAATGCAAAGATTTTTGTGACTGGTTTGGTCCAAAAATTGATGAGTATGAAAAATTGATAACTAATAACCCTATTTTTCGTAGACGTATAGAAGGTTTAGGAGTCATAGGAAAAGAGCAAGCGATTAATTGGAGTCTTTCTGGCCCAATGCTTCGAGCAGCAGGTGTTCCATGGGATTTGAGGAAGGTAGATCATTACGAATGTTATGACGATTTTGAATGGGATATTGCATGGGAGAAAGAGGGGGATTGTTATGCAAGATATAGAGTTCGTATTGAAGAAATGAGACAGTCATTAAAGATATTACGACAAGCTTGTGAGATGATTCCTGGTGGGCCAACAGAAAATCTTGAGGCACAAAGGACAGTTGAGGGAAAAAAAGGTGATTTATCAGGATTTGATTATCAGTATGTGGCTAAGAAAGTTGCTCCCACTTTTAAGATTCCTAATGGTGAATTATATACACGCCTTGAGTCTGGTAAAGGAGAGATAGGAGTATTTATTCAAGGTAATAATGATGTAACTCCTTGGCGGTTTAAAATTAGAGCAGCTGATTCTAATAATTTGCAGATACTCCCTCACATACTGAAGGGAGCCAAGGTCGCTGACATAATGGCTATCTTAGGTTCCATTGATGTGATTATGGGTTCTGTTGATAGATAGGTTTTTTGGAAAAGCGTAATCCTAGAGAATGGTTATGTTTGAAACGAACCGTACGTTTTGGTGAGACAGACGCTGCTGGAGTGGTGCATTTTCTTGAATTATTTAGATGGTGTCATGAAACTTGGGAAGCAAGTTTGGAAAAACATGGACTAGTTTTGCAAGAAATTTTTCCTACAAACCAAATCAATACAAGCCAACTGGATGTGGCTTTTCCAGTTGTTCATTGTGAAGCAAATTATTTCCAACCACTTTATGTTGGAGATACTATTAATATCGAACTAAATCCAGAGAAGGTAAATGACTCCTCGTTTCTACTTCGATTTAAATTTAAAAAAAATGGTGAGAAAATTGGCACGGCAAATATAAAACACGTATCGATAAATCCGATTACAAGAGACAGATGTGCATTATCTAAGCAATTAAATTTGTGGCTTCATGAATCTAGTATGAATTTTTAGTTAATAGGTCTATTAAAGGCTACCCAATCTTGCCATTTTTTTATTTCCCATTTTTTATTGATATTTCTTGAAAGTTTTGGACAATCGTACCAGTCCCGTGGCTTTTTGGATGGTTGCCAGTCTTCAATTAGATCAGTCAGAAGTGAGATAATTGGATATCTTTTGATTCCTTTTTCTTTGAATTTAGTTAAGGCAACTAAACGTTGTCCCCATTTCTTATCACTAACTCCAAGTACAAAAATGTCTTTAATTGGGATTTGATTTTTCGAGATTATTTTCATTAATTCCATTTCGATATCTTCTGGGAAAATCGTTTCACCACCAGAATTTATAGCTGAATCTCTTCTGCCCAGGATTTGTATTGCTTTTCTGTTGTTGAGAGTGATGTATTTCGCTAAATCGCCTGCTTCCCACCATCCATTTTTGTCTGTAATGGATTCGAACTTATCATTCTTCCATTTTGAAGTTGCAATTCTACTAGTTTTAATCTTAAGGTAATTTCTTTGGTTGATTTCTATCTCAACATCTTCGAGAGGGAACCCAACACTATTACTTCCTTTTAAAAAATCTTTGGGACTCAGGCAAGTCACCATTGCAACAGTTTCGGTGGCCCCATAACAAGGAGCTAAATTAATAGATTTTCTTCGCGCTTTGTCAGCAAGATCTGTAGAGATCAAAGCTCCTCCAACCCATATTATAGCTAGAGATTGAAGCCATTTTAAACCATCAGAATCATCAATCAAAGATGACAATTGAGTTGGAACTAGGGATGTAATCAATGGACGTCTAAATTTATTAGCTAATACTTCACTAAATTGCTTAAGTTGATGTGGTTTATGCATTAAAGAAGGTGAAATCCAGTAATACTTCGATCGCCACGTGTAATGCCTCCACCAAGGCATGAAACCACTTATATGGTGTAAAGGTAGTGAATTGAGAATGATGCACTCATTTGGCTTTATGCCATGATTCTTTACCCACATTCCGGTTGCTAAAGCCGAATTAGTTAGATTTTTAGTTGATTGTAAACAAAGATTTGGTCCTCCAATGCTCCCCCCGCTTGAAATAATTATTCCTTCTCCTTCAGGTAAAGTGGACGATGTGGGAATTTTCTTTTGATCTTTTGGAGGTGCTAGATATACCCAATTATGCTTTTCAAAATTCTTCAAAATTTCTTTTGAACATTCCAGGTTCTTTTCAGGAGTACATTTTACAACTGCAATTTTGGTCATGCGGCTTCCCAAACTAATTTTGGATTGTTGTTAAAGAGTGGGCCTTTGGGACACCATCCAGGTGCAAGCCCAGGTGCACAAGGATTTCCCCCTTTGACTTGCCTGGCAGCCAGGTGATTAATCCACCTTCTCCCAATACCCGTTTCAAAAGCCGTGCTTATGACTGTTTGACTATCTTCTTGTTCTATTTCCTTTAAAAGTAATCTAGGATCACCATCTAATGCAGGGCGACGTATTTGCCAACTTTTCCATGTTTTTCGTAAATATGGAAATTCAACCAAAGATTCATCTAGTGCGATTGGAATTTGATTGGCTAATGAAAATAAACCTTCAATATCTTTTGATGCGAGTGGCTGTTCAATCCATTCCAAACGAGGTTCGTTTTTGAGTTCGTTACTCCATTCTTGTGCTTTTTGACGACTCCATCCTCCATTTGGATCAATTCTAAGTTTAAAATCTTTCGGGAGAATATCTAAGATTTTTTGTAATATTTTCTCTTCCTTAAAGTTATTTTCTTGGTTAGATACTTTCCATTTTATTGTACATGAGCTTTTTTTTTCATTTGATCTATCTATATAGTTCAATATTGACTCTAAAGGATCTATATCTGTAGGTAATAGGTAAGCTGATTTTTTGATGTCAAACCCTTCAAAATCTAACTTTCTTATAGTTAAATTTTCTAAATCGGCTAAGGAGGCTCCCAATCCGAAAGTAAGTGCTCCTGGTCCTTGTAACTCACATAAATAATTTTCTATTGAATCTTTTGTAGTTTGTCTCCCAATAAAATCAAGACATTCGATACTTTTTTTAAATTCATTTTTCTCAATAGGTGATACTTCACCCCATCCGCAATTCCCATCTGAGTCTTTTATTTGCAATAATAAACCTACCTTGTTATGAATAATTCCTTGCGAGGTGAGTAACTTTCTTGTTAGTTGAAATGAAAATGGCTTGATATTAATTATTAATTTCATGATTCAAAAAATCAAAAATTAATTATAAAAAAATGAGGAAGTAGCAAAACCTATACTCAAGCATAAACCATTAATTGTCTGAAATCGTAAAGCTAAAAACTTACTGTTTTTAATAAACTCTGGTTGATTGTGATGTCTTTTAATTAATTTGATAAGATCTACACCTGAAGGAAGGCTAATTAAACATATAAGAGTCGTTATTGGCCATATTCCACTAATTACTGGGAATAATTCTAAGAAAAATATTAGACCAATCAACCACGGTAAAAATTCTGCCGCTCGATGAGTGCCTAAAATAACTAAGGGTGAATTTTTACCGACAGCAGCATCTTGTTTGATTTGATGAAAATGTGAACAGAACAGAACCAAAGTGGTCGCCATCGCCGGACCTGCTCCAATCATCAGTGCTGTTCCCCAGGGGATGGCATGAATATTAGATTTTGGAGAAATAACAATTAGTGCTGCAGCTGTCGCAAGAGGGCCAAAGGCAATCCAGCATAGGGGTTCTCCTAACCCCTTATATCCCAGTCTAAAGGGTGGTCCTTGATATAAATATCCAAGGAAACAACAAATTAAGACCAAGAAAAGTACTGTTATTTTACTTTTTAGAGCAAGGATAAATATGATAAACAAACCTAATAAAAGAGAAAAATATGCAACTCGACTTACAGTGGTTTTATTACCTGTTAAAGCGACAACCGAGTGGAATTTGTATTTGTCAACACCAGTTTCATCGTCAAAAAGATCATTGGTAAGGTTTTCCCAAAGCAAAATCAAGATAGAGGCAATTAGAAAACCGATGAATTGTCCTAGACGAATATTGCCATTATTCCCTAGCTCCCATCCTGCAGATAAAATTACAGGCATTATTGCGACTGAATACAATGGCCACTTAATTGCCGCTTGCCATAGATGTTGCTTTTCAGTTGTAGAAGACTTCACTGATAAAATAACCTGCTCTGTTTGTTTCTTGGTTCCTTCCTTAAGACTAGGCAGCAGTTCATGTATTGGTTTATTTATGTCTAGAGGCTCTAATTGGTTATGAATTTAGAACCTGTTTTTAGTGAGCTTTTAGTTAGTTCTCTTCGCAAATGGAGTGGACGAAAAGTTGATGAATGTATCTTGAGCATTTCTGTTCCTGTAAGTCAAGCAGACCCTCTAACGACATTACCTTTAATTGCTGAAAAACATCAGTTTAGATTTCTTTGGGATCTTTCTCCCGGTTTGTGCATTTCTGCAGGAGGACATTGTCAATCTTTGGATTTATCTGGACCAAAGAGGTTTGAAAATGCACAAAGGTTTAGTGATGAGATTTTTACTCGATTGATAGATACTTTCCCAAGCCCAGCATTTTCAGCATCAAGGATTCTATTTTCATTCTCTTTTTTTGATCAAATTACTAGTAATGAAAAATCAATAGATGATAAATTTTCCCTGCAGGCTGTTTTGCCTAAGTGGCAATTAACTGCAAAAGAAGGATTGACATGGTTACGTTTAAATTCAGTTGCCCAAAATCCTTCAGATGTTCGTGAATCAGTAGAAAGATTATGGTCAATTCGAGAAAAGATAAATAGATCACCAGTCCGAATTATTAAAGATATAAAAGAAAATTTCTTAGTTGATAATTTTTCTAATGATTGGAAATCTCAATATCGAGATGCGTTGTCTAAGGGAATCGAATTAATCAATGCAGGTGATTTGGATAAGCTTGTATTAGCTACGAGACAACGCCTTTCCCTCAGGAAACCATTAGATCCGTTGAACTTACTTGCTCGCCTAAGAGTTCAGCAAACTAATAGTTGTCGATTCCTATGGCAAAAAAATTATGACGAGTCGTTTTTTGGTGCATCACCTGAGAGATTGATAAGCCTCAATCAAAATCAGTTACTAATCGATGCCTTGGCTGGTACTGCAAAAAAAGGTGATGATGGAAAAGAATTACTTGCATCTTCTAAGGATTTAAGAGAACACCATTTTGTAGTTAACTCTATTGTCGAACAACTTTTAAGAAAAGGTATTAAAGCAAGTCATTCACCTCAACCAAAATTAATTACTCAAGGCCATTTAATTCATTTGCATACTCTTATTCAAGCTTGTGTTAAAGAAAAATCTCCTCTTGACTTGGTTGAAGCGCTTCATCCAACTCCTGCAGTTGCTGGATTGCCTCTGAGTAAATCTTTGAGTTGGTTGAGAGCGTTAGAACCATTTGACCGTCAAACATATGCTTCTCCAATTGGATGGATAGATAAAAATCAAAATTCAGAATTTAGGGTGGCCATTCGTTACGGACATGTGAGAGGCTATGAACTTAAATTGTTTGCTGGTGCTGGCCTAGTAAAAGGCTCAACTGTTGAGGGGGAATTACAAGAAGTTGCTTTGAAATTTGAAGTTTTAAGAAATCAATTAAACTTAGATAGGGTTAATTGTTCAAATGATCTATAAGATAAGCAATCACTTGATCTGCTAATGGAACATTCATTAGGTTTTCTACTTCTCTAATACCAGTTGGACTCGTCACATTAATTTCACTTAGCATTCCTCCAATAACATCTATACCAACAAAAAAGAGCCCTTCATCTTGTAAAGCAGGTTTTATTTGATCGCATATCTCTATTTCTTTAGGAGTTAATTTAGTTATCTCAGCTTTTCCACCTAAAGCGAGGTTGCTTCTGAAGTCTCCTTTTTTTGGACGTCTATTAATTGCACCTAATGGCTCTCCATTAACCAAAAGTATTCTTTTATCGCCATTTATTACTTCTGGTAAAAATTGTTGCATCATAACTGGCAAATGTTCTTGTGAAGTAACGAGTTCGAGTAATGCTTCTAAACCTGGAGCGTCCTTTGCAATTCGTACAACTCCTTGCCCACCTTTCCCTCCAAGTGGCTTCAAAACAACTTCTCCGTACTCTTTTGCAAAGGTAATTAATTGCTCTACCCGACTCGCGACAAGAGTGGGAGCCATTAAATCACTAAATCTTAAAGCTCCTAACTTTTCATTCCAAGCTCTAAGTGATGCAGGCTTGTTAATTACATTGACACCATCTCTTTCTGCAACTTCTAATAAATGTGTTGCATATAAAAAAGCCTCATTAACAGGTGGATCTTTGCGCATCCAAATGCATGAGAAATCTCTTAAAGGAAGGCTTTGAGATGAATGTACATTGATCCATGGCTCACAATTGACTTTATTAGAAACCACCCATGCATCGTCCCCTCGAGCTTGCAGGTCAGAGGGAGTACAGATCCAAACATCAATTTTAGCTCTAGATGCGGCTTGCATAAGTGCTGCTGATGAATCCTTGTTGGGATTAATATTTTCAATTGGATCTAGAATAAATAGTTGCTTCATTTATCAATTTCTAATTCCAATCAGTTCATTTAATTCATTATTGCTCTCAAGTTCGTAGAGCTCGTCGCAACCTCCAATACTTTCTCCATTAATAAAAATTTGTGGAACAGTTCTGCGCCCTCCTGCTCTTTCAGACATTTTTGTTCTTGCATCATTGTCTCCATCAATAGAATATTCTTTGAATTGGACTCCTTTTTCATTTAGTAGTGCTTTCGCACGTAGGCAAAATGGGCAAAATCTCCAAGTGTATATTTCCACTGTAGTATTGCCTGAATCGTGAATTGATCTGTTCATTTATAGTTTTTGGGTTGATATGCTGATAGCTTTTAATGTATTAATTCTATTACCTCGTTTGCAAGACCTGACTGATTTTAAAAGAGACCTTTCTTTATTGACTGCTCGCCTGGGTACAGCCCAGGATTGTCTTTGACGAACCTGCATTGCTTGCTAGAAAAAAGGACTTAGAGCAAGTTGCATCGCAACCTGATTTTTGGAATGATCCCAAACATGCACAAAAACAGATGCGTCAACTTGATGAGGTTAAAGCAGAGTTAGAAAAACTCATTAAATGGAGAGGTGCTATTGAGGACGCAAATCTTTCGTTAGAGCTTTATGAGTTAGACCCTGATGAAGAAATGCTTGCGGAGGCTCACCATGGACTTGAGACATTAAAGCAAGAACTTGAACGTTGGGAGATGGAGCGTCTCTTGAGTGGTACCTATGATAAGGAGGGTGCAGTTCTCTCAATTAATGCTGGTGCTGGAGGAACTGATGCCCAAGATTGGGCCCAAATGCTTCTAAGGATGTATACCCGTTGGGCTGAAAATAATGGTATGAAAGTAATTATTAATGAACTCTCTGAGGGAGAGGAAGCAGGGATAAAAAGTGTCACTATCGAAATAGAAGGTGTATATGCATATGGTTTTTTACAAAATGAAAAAGGGACCCATCGTTTAGTCAGAATTTCTCCTTTCAATGCAAATGGAAAGCGACAAACCAGTTTTGCTGGAGTTGAAGTTATGCCTAAACTAGATGAAGAGGTTCAACTTGAAATCCCTGAAAAAGATTTAGAAATCACTACAAGTCGTTCAGGTGGAGCAGGAGGACAAAATGTAAATAAAGTTGAAACTGCAGTTCGGATTCTTCATGTGCCTACAGGTATTGCCGTTCGATGTACACAAGAAAGATCTCAGCTTCAAAATAAAGACAAAGCAATGGCTCTACTAAAATCAAAATTGATGGTAATAGCAGTAGAACAAAGGGCAGCAGAGATTGCAGATATTCGAGGGGATATTGTTGAGGCTGCGTGGGGAAATCAAATTAGAAATTATGTTTTTCACCCGTACCAAATGGTAAAAGATTTACGTACTGAACAAGAGACAACAGATGTAGATTCAGTAATGAATGGGGAAATAGATATTTTTATTCAGTCTCTTTTAAGGCAAAATATTGAAGAATCATAAATTAACTGGATATGAATAATAAAATTATTTCTGATGAGGTCAGCAAAAAAGCAACTCCATCTCCAAGTTTTGTTAAACTTGCGATGAAAAATATGGTTCGGAAAGGTAGTCAAAGCCTTTCTCATTTTGGGTTAACAGCTTTGGGTTTCCTTGGATTTATTCTTTTAGTTGCTGTACTTGGCAAACCTCATATCCCTCAATAACTTGATGGAGAATTTTTCGACTAGCTCTTCTAAATTAGATGTTGACCTTTCTTTTACACCCTTCCCAATTCATGATTTAGATGTATTTGTGAGCAGTGAGTCTTTGGAGTTGATGAAGAATCCAAGTCAATGGATTGAGGAGATAGGAAGCTGGATTAGATTCATACAAGTAAATTTAGCATTTAAATGTCCGGAAATAGTCCTAAATTCGTCTCAATTTAGCTTGGGGTTGGAATTAACTAATGATAAAAAAATTTTTGATTTGAATCATGCCTGGCTCGGGCAATCAAAAAGTACAGATGTGCTGTCATTTCCCATAATTGATGAGACATATTTTGGTCCAAGTAATGAATGTATCGAATTGGGTGACATAGTTATCTCAGTCCCGACAGCAATTAGGCAAGCCAAAGTTAATAATGCTGATTTATTTAGAGAACTAAGATGGCTTGCTACTCATGGTTTCTTACACCTTTTGGGTTGGGACCATAGTGATGAAGAGAGTCTTGATAAAATGCTTTTGATTCAAGAGCAACTTCTTGATATTAGAGGTATTCTTTAAAATAAAGAGTTGAAGGTTCACAAATATGGTTCCTGAGATATCCAATGACTCTGAGAGAGAAATTAGGGACATGTCTAAAACTCTTCAAAGACCCAATAAAAGGTCATCGTGGAAGATAGCTAAAGATTTACCAACTAGCTTTTTATATGCAGCTAAAGGCTTAAGATACGCTTTCTCGACCCAGAGAAATTTTCGAATTCATGTTGGTTTTGCATTGGGTGCGTTTGGGTTAAGCTTTTTTTTAGGCCTTAATAAAAGTGATTTAGCAATAATGGCACTTACAGCCACTAGTGTGTTAGTAGTTGAATTGCTTAATACAGCGATTGAATCTGTTGTTGATTTGGCCATTGGGAAACGATTTCATCCTCTCGCTCAAATCGCTAAAGATTGTTCAGCTGGGGCAGTTTTAGTAGCTTCAATCAGTTCGGTGCTGATTGCTGTTTTATTATTATTTCCTCCATTATTTAAACAATTAGGAATTTAATGGCTTAAAAATTATGTTTTTGGTTATCGACAATTATGACAGTTTCACTTATAACCTCGTTCAATATTTGGGCGAATTGGCTTCTCAGCATCCTATTGCATCAGAAGTAAGAATCGAACGTAATGATGCTTTGACAATCAGTGAGATTAAAAATTTAAATCCTGATGCGATTTTGTTGTCTCCTGGTCCAGGAGATCCGAATCAATCTGGAGTTTGTCTGGATATTTTATCTGAGCTATCAATTGAAATACCAACTCTTGGTGTCTGTCTTGGTCATCAAGCTATTACTCAAGCATTTGGTGGAAAAATAATTAGAGCTAACGAGTTAATGCATGGTAAAACATCTAATGTTTTGCATAGAGGTACTGGAATATTTAAAGATTTGCCTAATCCCTTAGTGGCAACTAGATACCATAGCTTAATTGCGGAGAGAGAAGGATTCCCAGAATGCTTAGAGGTTATAGCCTGGTTAGAGGATGAAACCATTATGGGAATAACTCATAAAGATTATCCGCACATATGCGGGGTACAATTCCATCCTGAGAGTGTATTGACCGAATCTGGTCATAAGTTACTCTCTAATTTCTTGGATATAGCAGATTCTATTTAGATTATCTCAGGTCTTATAGACGTTTTAAATTAATTTAAACTACACTTCATCGATAATCTTGAAAGCTGACCAGAATCTTTTCATCTGATCAATTGTTCCAATGCTCACTCTGATAGAGCCTTTTAAATTTTTTTTCTTATCCATATTTCTAATTAGAATTCCAGATGACTTTAACTTTTGCTCAACTTGTTTTGGGTTTAATTTTGGCCACAGTAGAAAATAGTTTCCTCCATCAATATGATGCTTAACGTTGTACTTCTCGAATTGATCTTTGATCCAATTACGAGCCTCAAGTACTTCTTTCACATACGAATCAATATAGGATTGATCTTGTAGTGCTGCAAAAGCAGCAATCACAGCAAAGCTATTGACGTCATAAGGACCAGTGACTCTATTCACTATATTAATTACTTTAGAATGACCAATAGCAAACCCAATTCTTAAACTTGCCAAACCAGCAGTTTTAGAAAGTGATCTTAATACAACAAGATTAGGTGTATTTTGGAAACTCACAAATGGTAGAACACTATCACCTGTAAACGCCTCGTACAGTTCATCGACAACAATTAGTGTTTTAGATGAAAGTTTGGTGATTTCTAAAATTCTTTCTGGACTTAATCTTGTTCCAGTGGGGTTGTTAGGGTTGCAGATAAGTAAAATTTTCGGATTATTTTGTATGATGAATTCGCAAATACTATCAAATGGATATTGAAAATTTTTCCCCTCATAAGGTATTGAGTTAATTATCATTCCTCGCATTTGTGCGCAGGGAGTATAATATCCAAATGTAGGTGATGTTGTGAGCATTAAATCATTAAAATCGCCATAGGCATGAAAAATAGCATTTATAGCTGCGTCTACTCCGTTAAATATGCCAACTTCAGATGAGTTTATATTCACGCTTGAATTTTGTTTTATCAGAGTTTCTACTACTTTTTCTTTTAAACCTGAGTATTCAGGATAAATAGAGATTTCATCTCTACTTATTTCTCTGAGAGATTTAATTACTAGTGGGCTTGGTCCAATTGTATTTTCATTAAAGTCTAGTCTTAGTAAATTTCGTCTTCCTTCCAGTGGTGCAGAATATGGCTGTAAATCTTCGATATCTTTCCTGGGACTTGGTAGATCAATAAATGAATTTTCTGTTTTTTCCATTACATTCTTTCCAGAGTAGGGATGCCTAACAAACTCATTCCCAGTTTAAGTGTATCTGCAGTGATAGAGCATAAAGCCAGTCTACTGGTTCTTGCAGGTTCACTTGTTTTTAAAATAGGAACTTGATCATAGAATCTGTTGAAAATCTGACTTAATTCAAATAAATACCCGCAGAGTCGATTAGGAAGTAGTTCTTTTTCGACTTCAGCTATAATACAATCAAGTTGCAATAGCTTTCGAATCAAGGTCCATTCTTGTGGTTCATTGAACTGAATGTTTTGACTTGATATATTTAAATCCCCACCATTGCGAGATATTCCGGCTATTCGTACCAATGCATAAAGTAAATATGGTGCTGTATTCCCCTGTAAAGAAAGCATTTTATCAAAACTAAATTGGTAGTTAGAAACTCTATTTTGACTTAGATCCGCATACTTGATGGCTGCAATACCAACAGTCGTAGAAACTTTATCTATAAAACTTTCAGTTTCGGATCTACTTTCAGTGTTGAGACGATCTTTAAGATCTTCTCTTGCACGTTGAATTGCTTCATCCAGAAGGTCTACTAATCTAATTGTTTCTCCTGAACGAGTTTTTAACTTCTTACCATCCTCTCCTTGAACAAGACCAAAGGGGACATGCTCAATTTGACAATCTGTAGGAATCCAATTTGCAAGCTTTGCAATTTGAAAAACCCCAGAAAAATGTGATGCTTGCCCAGCATCTGTGACATAAATCAATCGGAAGGCTCCATCTCCATGCGGAGGAGTAGTTAATCTATATTTAATCGCTGCCAAATCAGTGGTTGTATAATTAAAACCTCCGTCACTTTTTTGAATAATTATTGGTTGAGGTGTACCGTCTTTTCCTACTATGCCATCAAGGAAAATACATTGAGCTCCTTGATCATTTATTAGTAAATTTTTATTTTTTAAATCATTAAGAACATCTACCAAAAATTTGTTATAAAAGGATTCACCTCTTTCAGTCAGCTTGATATCAAGTCGATCGTAGATCTTTTGAAACTCTTTTCTGGATTGTTTGCAGAGTAATTGCCAAGCAATTAGACTTTCTTGGTCACCTGCTTGTAAATTAACAACCTCATTTCTAGATTTATTTTGAAAGATTTGATCTTCATCAAATCTTTTTTTTGCTTGACGATAGAAATTTACGAGATCGCTTATTGCTACAACATCTTTTGTATGGAGTGCTTCTGGTACAACCTCTTTCAGATGAGTTATCAGCATGCCAAATTGTGTACCCCAATCCCCTACATGATTGAGTCGTATGACTTCATATCCGCAGAATTCAAGAACCCGTGCTAGGGAGTCTCCAATAATTGTTGATCGTAAGTGACCAACATGCATTTCTTTAGCAATATTTGGACTGGAAAAATCAATAATCACACGATTATTGATTTTTCCCTTTTCTTTTTTTTCACTACTAAATTTTTTTAGAGGGACTCCCAATCTTTTATCATTTAGACGAAAATGGATTTCAGATATAAGTGTTTTTGAATTTATAGATAGGTTTATGAAACCTGGACCTGCAATGACTGGTGGATTACATATTTCAACGAAATCATTATCTTTTTGTAGTTGATCAGCTATTTGTTGTGCAATATCACGAGGAGGTTTTTTTATTTCTTTTGCCAGTGATAACGCACAATTTATTTGAAAATCTCCAAATTCCGGCTTGGATGCGGGGACTAAATTAGAACCTGTAAGTATTGAAGAAGTTTTTGAACTTCGATCCTCTTTTGGAAATACTTTAATGAAAGCTCTATTAAGGGCTTCTTCTAATCTGGCGGATATTTCAATCATGATGTTTATGGTTAGGTAGATACTTTTTAGATTTTTTTGTTTTTAGGATGTTGTCAGAAAACTGTTTATTCATTTTTAGTCAAAGCGCATACTGAAATCTATCCATTTGCTTTTCGTGATGGGAGCACTAGTTGAGATTAGATCAATACCAGTGAGAATGTAATCTGACAAATGATTTGGGTTGATTCCAGAAACTTCAATAACAATATTTTGTGAGACGTATTTGGAATTACTTGTTTTTGAAAGTTGACGTAATTCTGGTACCAATTTCGCTATAGTTTGAATAGACATTTCATCAAGTAAAACTCCATCAGCGCCTGCTTCTACAGCTTCTTTTGCTTGGGAGGGAGTTTCTGCTTCGACTATTATTTTTTTCGTCCATGGAAGAGTATTTTTTAAGATTTTGATACTCTCGCTAATACCCTGAGACCATTCAATATGATTCTCTTTCAACATGGCAGCATCATCTAATCCAAGTCTATGATTAATTCCACCACCACAATGAAAAGCATATTTTTCAAATATTCTCAGACCTGGAGTGGTTTTACGGGTATCTGCTAACTTCACATTGGATCCTGATAGTTTTGTTACCAGTAAAGCTGTCGATGTAGCAATCCCAGAAAGATGCATGGCTACATTCAGAGTTACTCGCTCTCCTGCTACTAGGGAAGAGGATGAACCTTTTAATTCTATGAGTTTCTGATTCTTTTCAAACTCCTGACCATCCTCTATTAGTAGTTGAATGTCAACTTGGGGATCAATTTTTCTAAATATTAGTTTGACGAGATCTCCACCACAAAAAATTCCACCCTCTTTTGCAACCCAATGAGCTGATGCACTTCTGTCGTTGAGGACAAATCTTGTGAGATCGCCATCACCGAGATCTTCCTCAATCCAGGTGTCTAATATTTTATGTAGCTTTGGTGCGCGAAGATCCACAATAAAACAAATACATTTATTACTATACCAACGCTAAAACCATTTAAAAAAATATCTTTTTCTATTTTTTAATTTCACTTACTTATTTTTGTCTTAATATTTGAAAGAAAATAGAAATTTTTTAATATTTTTCTTTGTGATCTGTTTACTATATGCTTTAATTAACTTACTATCAAATACTTGGATCAAGTGGACGTTGTTCATAGTGTGAATATTATGGTTGCGCTACTGATTGGAGGAGTTTGCTATTACTTATATTATATTTTTACAATAGATAATAACTAGTAGATGAAAATTGCTTGATTACTTACCAATACAGAATTTTGAAAATATACTATCAAGTAAACTTTCTGTTAAATCTTCTCCTGTTAATTCTCCTAAATAATTAATAGCTTGCCTTAAATCGATCGTCCAGAAATCCCATGGTAGCTTTTCATCAAAAACTTTATTAATATTTTCCAGAGACTCCATTGTTGATTTCGCCAGATCAACTTGTCTTTCATTTAGCGCAATATGTAATCCATAAGTTTGAGAAGAACCACATTTTTTTAGTAAGTAATTGATTAGATCTTCTTCTCCATTTCCGGTTTTTGCACTCATAATCAATAAATTTTCTTTTTTTAATATATATTTTGGAATGTTTTTAAAAGATTGATTATTATCCAAATCAGATTTATTTCCAACAATCAAGAATGGAATATTTGGGGGTAATTGTTTTAGTATTGATTCATCCTCGGTAGTCCATCCTTCTGAATAATCAAAGATTAATATGATAAGATCAGCTTGAATTAAAGTTTTTTTAGTTCTAGAAATACCAATTTTTTCGATGATATTTTTAGTCTCTCTTAAACCTGCTGTATCAATAAAAGTTACTGGTATTCCCTCTAATATGATCTCGCTTTCCAAAAGATCTCTTGTAGTTCCAGGCAGCTCAGTCACAATAGCTTTTTCTTGTTTGCAAAGCCTATTTAGTAAGGAGCTTTTTCCTACATTAGGCTTCCCGGTTAGTGCAACTTTTAAGCCAGAACGAACCCAAGATGCTCTTTTGGCATGTTCAATTAGTTCAATAAGATCTTTTTTGATTGCGACAATTTCATTCTTTACATGCTTTTCATTTAAGTTCGGAAGATCTTCTTCAAAATCTATTCTTGCTTCAATTTCCGTTAGTTGCTCAACCAATCGTTTCCTGATTGATTGAATCTTAGTTTGAATATTTCCTTCCATTCCATTAATCGCGAGTTCTGCTGCTTTTCGACTTCTTGCTGACACCAACTCACTAATTGATTCTGCTTGAGTCAGGCTAAGACGTCCATTAAGCACTGCTCGTTGACTAAACTCACCTGGTTCTGCTCTCCGAACGCTTGGGATATCCAGTATTCTTTCAAGGATCTTCTGAACTGCAATGATTCCACCATGGCAATGAATTTCTACTACATCTTCACCTGTAAAGCTTCGCGGCCCTTTCATTATTAGTATTAATACTTCATCGATATATATTGTTTGATTGGCTTCAGTTACATGTCCATAAAGCACTTTGTGAGTGTTCCAATCGTGCGCTCCAGGGATATGAACAATGGTTTTAGTTATTTCAATGGCTGAGGAGCCAGAGATCCTAATAACAGCGATACTTCCTTGTCCGGGAGAAACGGCAGTCGCAATTGCAGCAATAGTATCTTCAGTAGGGGAAAACGAATTCATTAATCAATAATCATGCAATCTTCACTAAGATCAAATCTAGGTTTGTTTTTTGGACCAAGATTTTTTAATATATGAAAAAAATCTTCCTAAATCTAATACAAAGAATTCGTATATTTATCTCTTGGCTCTGGAATCAGGAAGGTTCTCCCTCTCAGAGAGCATTAGGATTGGGCGTAGGGATATTTAGTGGTTGCTTTCCATTCTTTGGTTTGCAAACCTTAATGGGTGTGTTTTTAGCAAAAATCTTCAAGGGAAATATTATTTTGGCTGCTGTTGGAACCTGGATTAGCAACCCATTTACTTATGTTCCTCTTTATTATTTTAATTACAGACTAGGCTCTGTAATACTCAGTAAAGATAAAAATATAGTAGATTTTAGCCGTATAACTACTAATGAGTTGTGGTCTCAAGGTTGGTACTTGAGTTCTCGACTGATAATTGGCTCGATATGTATGGGCTTTTTGACTGGAATAATTGGTGCATTGGGCCTATATTTTCTACTCAAAAAACTTTCTAAAAAAATTTAAATTTATATATTAGATATCATTTATTTGTGTTAAATAATCTTTCGGGTTTTTTAAAAAGTTAATTAATTCCAGTCCTTGCAATATCTAAGACATCAACCATTGAGCGTATTTGATTGATAGTAATTTCTAATTGATTAACGCTTTCCAGTTCAACCCTGAGGTCTATGCATGCAGGTTTACCTTGAGATGTTTTAACTCTTGCATCGATTACATTAATTCCTCTATCAGAAAGTCTCATTAATATGTCTTTAAGTACTCCGACTCTATCAATCACTTCAATTCTTAATTGAATAGGAAATTTCTCTTCTTTAATATGTGAATCGCTATTCCATTTAACTGAAAGTCTTCTGTTGTTAGGTATTGATTGTATATTGACACAATTAGCTCGATGTATCGTGATTCCATGATTGCCGAGTGCAATTGTTCCGAGTATTGATTCCCCTGGTAAAGGGCTGCAACACCCCCCAAGTCGATAGTCAAGGCCATCTAAGCCAACTATTGGCGAATACTTTTTTTGAGATATTTTTGATTTGTTTGGAGCTAGATTTACTTGTGATCCAATTTGGTTTGCTAGCTCGATATCGCTTAATTCAGTCTCAGGTAGCTGGTTTTGTATTTTCATCTCTTCTCTATATCTATTAATCACTTGATGTAGGGTTAATGCCCCAAATCCAAGTGCAGCTAATAAATCTTCCGTAGACTTTAGATTACATCTCTCGACAACTTTTGTTATTGCTTCACCTTTAAGTAAATTATCAATTCCTTTACGACCGAATTCTTGTTCTAGTAGTTCCTTCCCTCTTATTATTGTTTCTTGACGATGACTTTTCTTATACCATTGCCTAATGCGATTTCTAGCTGTGGGTGTGGCTACATAATTTAACCAATCTAAGCTTGGATGAGAGCTATTATGAGTGAGTATCTCAACGAAATCTCCATTTTCAAGCGGTGTTGATAATACGCAAAGACGATCATTAATTCTTGCACCATTGCAATGATTCCCTACTTCTGAATGAATACGATAAGCAAAATCGATTGCTGTTGAACCATTCCTTAATCCCAAAACATCTCCTTTTGGAGTAAAAACAAATACTTCTTCATCAAATAAATCCTCTTTAATTGATGCAAGGTAGTCATTGTGATCATTAACCCCATCTTCTTGTTGCCATTCGACTAGTTGGCGTAACCAATTAAATTTTTCGGAATCAGGATTAGCAGGAGATCCTCCTTCTTTATACTTCCAGTGAGCTGCAATTCCAAATTCTGAAACCCTATGCATTTCTGGAGTCCTGATTTGCACCTCAATAGGTCTGTGCCTGCCAATTACAGCTGTATGTAGCGATTGATAGCCATTTGGTTTCGGTAGGCCTATATAGTCTTTGAACCGACCAGGTATAGGTCTGAATGTGTCATGGACAACAGCAAGAGCTCGATAACATGTCTCGACATCTGAGACAAGAATCCTCAGAGCAGCAACATCAAAAATCTCATGAAATTCTTTTTGCTGTCTTTGCATTTTGCTCCATATTCCATATAAATGCTTTGGCCTGCCACTAACTTCACATTGACTAAGGCCTGCTGAGTTCAGGCGATCTTTTAGTAATTGAACAGTTGTATTTAATCTCTCTTCTCTTTCACTACGTTTACTAGCTATTTGTTGTTGAATTTCTCGGAAAGGATCTGGTTCTAAAAGTTTAAATGCTAGGTCCTCTAGTTCCCATTTGAAGCGTCCGATTCCTAAACGGTTTGCGAGAGGAGCATAAATTTCTCTCGTTTCTTTAGCTATTCGAATTTGCTTCTCTTTGTCTAAGTAATTAATAGTTCTCATATTGTGAAGCCTATCTGCAAGTTTCACAAGTACAACTCGAATATCGCTAGCCATAGCTAGAAACATTTTACGTAAGTTTTCTGCCTGAGCTTCTGTCCGATTATTAAAATGGATTCCGCCTAATTTAGTTACACCTTCAACTAGATATCTAACTTCACTACCAAAATACCCCTCTAGTTGTTCTGGAGTTATTTCTGTATCTTCGACGACGTCATGTAAAAAACCTGCTGCAATTACACTAGCGCTTGCACCTATCTCTCTTAGTAAGTCAGCCACTGCAACTGGATGGATTATGTAAGGTTCACCACTTTTTCTGTATTGTCCTTTATGCAATTGAAATGCAAGATCAAAAGACGCAACTAAAAGTGCTTCAGAATCTCTTGGGCAACTGGCTCCTATCCCTGGCGGAATATTTTGAATGCAATTTTTTAACCACTCTGGCAAAATAATTTCATAATCATCAATATGTTTGATCTGATGAGTTCTAAGTTTCGGCTGGCCATCAAAAAATTCCTCACAGACGATATGAGTCTGGCTTGAATTGTGTGCAGAGGTTACTTTAGACATCAGCACTGAAGCTTAATTTATTTTATTCAAACTCAACATTTCTTGCTACCTTTTTATGAATAATTCATCAAAAGAAGTTTTAAAGATAAATAAACTAAATGCTATTTATCCAAATACTACTACTTACGTGTTAAGAGGATTAAATTTGAAAATGAATCGTGGCGATAGGCTTGCATTAGTTGGTAGTTCAGGATGTGGTAAAAGTACTGTTGCTAAGGCTGTAATGCAGCTTCTTCCTAATGGATGTGTTTGTGATGGTGAGATTGTTTTAAATGGAAAAAATGTATTGGACCTAGACAAGTTGTCTTTGCAAAGTATTCGAGGGAAAGAGGTTGGATTGATATTTCAGGATCCAATGTCACGTTTAAATCCTTTAATGACTGTTGGCGAACATTTGGTTGATACTTTTAAAGCTCATGATAATTCTGAACCAATTTATAATCAAGTCAAAAAAGCTAAAAGCTTATTAGAAAAAGTTGGAATAGATCCTTTAAGATTTAATTCTTTTCCACATCAATTTAGTGGAGGAATGCGACAACGTGTAGCAATTGCTTTGGCAATTTGTTTGAGACCTCCTTTGATAATTGCTGATGAACCTACAACGAGTTTAGATACTATAGTTGCTGATCAGATCATGAGTGAATTGAGTTTACTTTGTGATGAGATTGGAACAGCTTTACTATTAATTAGTCATGATTTATCAATGGCATATAAATGGTGTAACAAAATTGCAATACTTAATTGTGGACATATAGTCGAGTCTGGAAATATTAAAGAGATAGTTGCTAATCCAAAAACTGAGATTTCTCAAAGATTAGTTAACTCGAGTAAAATTCTAGAGGGTTCTGATAGAGAAATAATAAATAAAAGCACCATATTATTGAGTGTAAATAGTTTACGTTGCTGGCATAATTCAGGCTTTTGGCCTTTCAATTCTTTTTGGTTGAAAGCTATAAATGAAGTTACCTTTTCTCTGCATGAAGGTGAAACTCTTGGTATCGTAGGCCCATCAGGATGTGGAAAGAGTACTTTATGTAGAGCGTTGACTGGTTTATTGCCTACAAGAGGTGGAAATGTTTTTTTCCTTGGAAAGAATATTTCAACTATCAATAGGAAATCTTTAAAACAAGTACGTAAATATATTCAAATTATTTTTCAAGATCCTTCTGCATCTTTGAATCCTAAGATGTCAGTAATTGATGCAATTATAGATCCAATTCTTATCCATAAATTGTTAAGTCCATCTAAAGCTAGAGAAAAAGCTCGTCATCTTTTAGAACTAGTTGGTTTAACGCCAACAGCAATGTATGAAAAACGTTTCCCTGCTCAACTTTCAGGAGGACAACAGCAAAGAGTAGTTATTGCAAGAGCACTGGCACTTACTCCCAAAATACTAATATGTGATGAAAGTGTAAGTATGTTAGATGCAGAAATCCAAGCAGAAGTTTTGGAGTTACTTCGCTCTTTGCAAGCAAAATTAAAACTGTCTATGTTGTTCATAACGCATGACTTATCTGTTGCGGCAGGTTTTTGTCACAGAGTATTAGTGTTTGATAAAGGTAAAATTATCGAAGAGAATTCTGGAAAAAATTTGTTAAATAATCCTCAAGAATACCTAACAAAAAAGATGGTGAAGGCTTGTCCTAGGCTTCCAAAATAATATTATTTTTAGATTGTAAAACTTTTAAAACTCGTTCAAAATCTTTAGGTAATGGAGCTGTAAACTTCATTTTTTCTAATGTTATTGGGTGTATTAAACCCAATTCAACTGCATGTAAAGCTTGGCCAACAAGTTTAATAGGTAATTTTTTACACCTACTATAAGTTTGGTCTCCAATAATAGGATGACCTATGTGTGCACTATGAACACGAATTTGATGTGTTCTACCTGTATCAAGTTTGAATTTAAGAAGAGAAAAATTTCCAAGGTTTTCAATTAATTTCCAATGAGTACAAGCATATCTACCAGAGCCCTCATCAACTACAGCATATTTTTTTCTATCTTTTGGATGTCGACCAATACATCCGACAATCATACCTTCATTGTCTTTAATAGATCCATGAACAACAGCCAGATAATTCCTTGAGGCTATTCTTTTTTGTATTTGAATTTGTAGTTTAACTAAGGCTTCTTGAGTCTTTGCTACGACAATACATCCAGTTGTGTCTTTATCTAAGCGATGAACTATTCCAGGTCTTAATTTACCTCCGATGCCTGGTAAGTCTGGACAATGATTGATTAATCCATTGACTAATGTTCCTGATTTATTCCCTGGTGCAGGATGAACTGCTATCCCTGCTGTTTTATTAATGACTATTAAATGATTATCTTCATATAAAATATCTAAATCAATTTCTTCTGGCTGTAAGTAAGAAAGAGGCTCAGGTGGTGGAACCCAAAGTTGAATTATGTCACCTGGCCTAATAGGAGTTTTTGCTTTTCCAGTTTTACCGTTCACTCTTGCCAACCCCGCTTCAATGAACTTCTGAATATGAGCCCTACTTTGTTCGGCGCGTTGACTTACCAGCCATCTATCCAGCCTCATAGGCAAAGGTTTCTCATATTCACCCTCAAATAATTCACCTGGTCCTTGCCCAAATTCATGTTTGATTTCTTTATTCATTTTGGGAGTTCAAGAGAGATATTGCCCAATAAATTTTTGCGAAAATCATCAAGTAATCTTTGAGACATTCTTCGAGTATCTCCAGAAGTGTGACGTTCTGCTGCTGAAAGTAGCCATAAAGATTTGTCTTTAATGGTTTTATTGACAAATATTCCATATCTATTTTGAAGACACATTGACTTGATTCCCGCTTCTTGTTTGTTTTCTAATGTCTCAAGAAGTTTCATAAAGTTAATGGCTACTTGTTCAGTATCGTATGCGGCTTGACCAATATCATCACAAATAGCTAATTTTAACGCTGCATTTTGATCTTCAAATCTAGGCGGCAGAACTCCAGGAGCATCCAATAGATCCAGATCTTGTCCCAACCTTACCCATCTTAAACTTCTTGTGACCCCAGGTTTTCTTGAGCTGGATACAACCTTCTTTTTAACGAGTCTGTTGATGAGAGCAGATTTTCCAACATTTGGGAAACCAAGGGTTAGAACTCTAATTGCACGATTTTTCATCCCTCGGTTGAGACGTCTTTGATTTAATTCTCGCCCAGCACGAATCGCGGCTTGTTTTATTTGGAGAACGCCTGTTCCAGTTTTTGCATCACACCACCATGGAACTTTCCCTTCTGACCTTAATTTTTTGTCCCAAGCTTTATGGGCATCGACATTGATCATGTCTTTTCTATTAATAACTAATATTTGCTTCTTTCCTTTTAACCATTTTTGAAGATATGGATGAGAAGTGGCAAGAGGTATTCGTGCGTCTCGCACTTCGAAAACTAAATCAACTTTATTCAGATGCTCCTGTAATTGTTTTTCTGCTTTAGCAATATGCCCTGGATACCATTGTATAAGCTGCTTGTTCACGGAATTTAAGAAGGAAGTTGGTTGAAATTGATTAATTTAAAAATTGTAAAAGCTGATTTTTGATTTATTTTGGAAGTGCAGTTTTCAAAATTCTAAGTTCAACTTATCATCTGAAAAGAGTAAATAAGTTGATAATAATAATTGAATTTTTCTGAATTTCCTGATGGGAGTTTAATTTTATTGATCAATCTAGTTTGATAGAATTACAATATTTAATAACTTGCCAGTAAAAACAATATTCATTCTAGTTGTAGGTTCAAGAAAAATTGATTTTTAGACTTAAATTATAAGTTTGTTTTTTCCAGTAATCACAGGTATTTAAGGTCTAATTAATTATTTTAACTATCGACTCTTAATATCTAAAAAGCCATTTTGAGTTTCTCAAAGGTTTAGGTAGATTTTTTCTGTGTCTTAGTAATTACCCAATTGGTGCCTTTTAAGAGCTATGGTCACTCAGTTTCCTTTATGAATTCTATACATTATGTCTAAGCGTTCCCTGTCAAGTCTCGGCGCTGAAGACTTATGCGGCAAACGTGTTTTCGTGAGAGTTGATTTTAATGTCCCATTAGGAGATGAGGGGCAAATAACTGATGACACAAGAATTCGTGCTGCTTTACCAACTATTAATGACCTTCTTGAAAAGAGTGCAAGAGTTATTCTTTCTGCTCATTTCGGCAGGCCAAAGGGACAGGTTAATGAAACAATGCGTTTGACTGCTGTCGCTCAAAGACTAAGTGAATTGCTTGGTAAAACAGTTGTAAAAACTGAAAGTTGTGTAGGAGCTGAAGCCAAATCAAAAATTGATGCTATGTCCAATGGCGATGTTGTCCTTTTGGAAAATGTTAGATTTATTGCTGGTGAAGAAAAAAACGACACAGAATTTGCAAAGGAACTAGCTTCTTTGGCCGAAGTCTATGTTAATGATGCTTTTGGTGCTGCTCACCGCGCTCATGCTTCAACTGAGGGAGTTACAAAGTTCTTAAA
Organism: Prochlorococcus sp. AG-402-I20; assembly: GCA_003216975.1. Lineage (GTDB taxonomy): Bacteria > Cyanobacteriota > Cyanobacteriia > PCC-6307 > Cyanobiaceae > Prochlorococcus_B. The sequence goes on along the minus strand of QCHY01000009.1, from coordinate 29,146 downwards.
CCCTTGTGTGGCTGGCTATTTAATGGAAAAAGAACTTAAATATCTTCAAGGAGCTGTTGATCAACCTAAAAAACCCTTAGCAGCAATTGTTGGCGGTTCAAAAGTAAGTAGTAAGATCGGTGTTTTGGAGTCTTTGATTGATAAATGCGACAAGATAATTGTTGGTGGTGGGATGATATTTACTTTTTATAAAGCTAGAGGATTATCTGTTGGTAATAGTCTTGTCGAAGAAGATAAGCTCGAATTAGCTAGTGCTTTGGAGAAGAAAGCGAAAGATAAAGGAGTTGAGTTTCTTTTGCCAAGTGATGTTGTTTTGGCCGATAATTTTTCTCCTGATGCAAATAGTAAATCTTCAAAAGTAGATGCTATTAGCGAAGGTTGGATGGGATTGGATATTGGTTCAGAATCAGTTGAACTTTTTCAGGATGCTCTGAAAGATTGCAAAACTATTATTTGGAATGGACCGATGGGCGTGTTTGAATTTGAGAAATTTGCAAATGGAACAAATGCAATAGCAAATACTTTGGCTGAATTAAGTGCTCAAGGATGCTGCACAATTATTGGAGGTGGAGATTCAGTGGCAGCAGTTGAGAAAGCAGGTCTAGCGAAAAATATGTCTCATATTTCGACTGGGGGTGGAGCTAGTCTTGAACTTTTGGAAGGGAAAATTCTCCCTGGAGTTTCTGCTCTAGATGATGCTTAGTAAATTCAATCTAATTTTATGATTGCTTAAAGTAGGTTTTTTATAAACCTACTTTAATTTTCTTTGTAATTAAATAAATCCCTTCAGGATGAGTAATTATTGCTGAAATGGTTTGAGAACCAGGGTTTAAGGGTGCTTGAATATATTTAAATAAACCACCTGATTGATTTGGCTCAATCCCAAAGCTATCATTTAATATGTTCTTATTAAATTCGTTTTTAAGTACTATCATTCCACTAGCAGTTAAAGAATTATCTAATGGGTTTTCAATAATTAAATTCATTTCATATTTTTCACCACTAAGAACTTGATCTGGAGTTAAAATTTTTATAATAAGAGGTGAATTTTGGCTATTTAGAATTGATTCTTCGTCTATAACTTCATATCCTTTGATTTTATTTTTGTAAGTCTCTATCTTAACAGTTTGCTTGGTATATAGATTATAAAGTTGATCATTAATCTCTCTTGTAGATACGATTTTTATATCTAGCAATAATTTATTTTGATCATTTCTTATTCGTTGAATTGACCATTTTGCATCTTTATATTTTTTTCGAAAGTCTAAATACTTGTTGTTAAACTGATTGAATGATTTTTGTAAAAATAGATCTTTTAGCAAATTATCCTTTCTATGGTTCAGGTATCCCTCCAATTGATTAATTAATAATTGATTATCTATATTTTTACTTAAAGCAGAATTGATCGTTAGGGGATAGAGCAATAAAAAAATTATTGATTTCGCTATCAGTGAATGTCGCACGCCTACCTTTTTTACTCAATATAACTTAGCCTCCAAGGATAAGGTTGTTTGATTTATGCCTCGCCTTTTAATTGCTGCAAGCGGAACGGGCGGTCATATTTATCCTGCATTGTCTTTTGCTGATTCACTTTCAAATTCTTGGGAAATTGAGTGGTTAGGCGTGCCAAATAGGCTAGAGATTGAACTGGTTCCCAGGAAATATAATTTAATAAAGCTAAAAGTTGGAGGATTGCAAGGAAATATTTATAGAAAAATGTTTGATTTATGTAAATTACTCTTTGCTTCTATTCGGGTCTCGTTTCTATTGCGTCAAAAAAAAATTAACGTTGTTTTCACTACAGGTGGGTATATATCTGCTCCTACTATTCTCGGTGCAAAACTCATTGGCATCCCTATTCTGTTGCATGAATCTAATGCTATTCCTGGAAAAGTAACTAGGTTATTGGGTAGATATTGTGATCATGTTGCTTTAGGAATTCCATCAGCATCTAAATATTTGCAAGGGTGTAGAACAAGTTTTACTGGAACACCTGTAAGGTCAGAATTTTTTTTAGATCAGTCTCTTCCCCCTTGGGTCCCGATCGGAGAGGGGATATTGATTGTAGTGATGGGAGGTAGTCAAGGAGCAATAAAAATGAATGAGATGGTGAGAAATATCTTGCCTTGGTTGCTTGATAAGGGTTGTAGAGTGATTCATCTGACAGGTAAAAACGATCGTTTCTATCAAAAATTAGATGAAATTGATACCCACGCTAATTTGGTTGTAAGACAATTCAGTAATGAAATGTCGGCCTTGCTGAGAAATGCTGATCTTGCAATAAGTAGAGCAGGATCTGGTGCAATTTGTGAATTAATGGTAACTAAGACTCCTTCAATTTTAATACCTTTTCCAGCTTCTGCGGATCAACATCAAGAACTAAATGCTGCTTATATGGCTAGATATGGAGGGGCCGTAATAGTTAATCAACATGATCCAGAAAAAGATATTTTGAAAAACACTTTATCTAATTTGATAGATTCTAATTCTCTCAGTGAAATGAAAACAAATATGAAAAATTATGATTGCCTCAATTCTGAAAATAAGATATTTGAGATTATCAATTCGATTAGTTAATATAATCTTTTAAAGTATTAATAATTTGAATATTTTGTTTTCTTTTTTGGAGACTTATTCTGATCCAATTTTCATCTAGAGTTATAAAAGATCTACATTCTCTTAATAAAATCCCTCTTTTTTTTAAATTTTCGATAAGATTTAATATAGAACTATCACTTTTAATTAATTGAAAATTTGTGGTTGTAGGTAGAGGCTTTATAGTACAAAATTTTGACAAACTTTTATGTAGCCATTTACCTTCTTCTTTTACCCATCTATGGATTTTATTTAATCTTTTTTTATGCATTTCAGAGTCTTTCATGATCATATTAGTTGCATTGATTGCTAGCGTATTTACTGGCCATGGATCTCTTATGCTTTTCCATTTTAATAATCTATCTGCGTTTGCGACGGCGTATCCAATCCTTAGTCCAGCAATACCTAAAAACTTAGTTAAACTTCTTATCACTACAAGGTTTTTATATTTTTTAGTTAAATCAATGATTGATTGATTTTCACCCCCGGGTGTAAGAGAAATAAATGCTTCATCACAAATTATGAGTTTATAATTAGTTAATAATTGTTCTATTGATGAACGACTCCATAATTGTCCAGTTGGATTGTGTGGGTTTGTAATCCATAAGACATCGGTTTTTGGTTTGATCGGAAATGATTGAGGATTGTTATTAGTCCAAGATAAAGGAAGAGGATTATGTATATAAGAAGCATTCCAACAATTTAAAGCTCTTTGATAGTCTCCAAAGCCAGGACAGGGGAGGGAACTTATGCCATTTAACTTTGCATCTCTCGCTGCCCAAGTAAATAATTCTGAGGCTCCATTGCCAGGTAAAATCATAGAAGGATCAATATCATGCCATTTCGCAATAGAATTTTTAACTTCAAAATAACTTCTATCAGGATAAGATTTTATAGATCCATTGTTTATACTATTAATGAGATAATTCTTTAACTTTTGAGGTAATTTAAAAGGAACTATTGATGCACTTGCATCGATTATTTTTTCTGTAGATAGTCCTAACTTTCTTGCCTCTTTTTCAATATTACCTCCATGAGTATCAAAGTCTATTTTCATTATGATTAAGAGAAGTTTTTGTTCATTTTAAACATTAAAATAATTATTTATTGTAATCATTTATGTGTTATTTCCATGGTTCTTCGGAACCAATTACCTCTTTAATATTTTTGAATCCCTGTTTTTCCATTTGTAGTGTTAATCCGTCTAGAATTTCTGGAACTAAATTTGGTCCCTCAAAAATCCAACCTGTATATACCTGAACCAATGATGCCCCAGCTGCAATTCTTTCCCACGCTGTTTGTGCTGAACTGATTCCACCTACACCAATAAGCGGTAAAGCATTATTAGTAGTACTCCTAAGCTTTCTAATAACTTCTAGTCCTCTTTTTGCTAAAGGGAGTCCACTTAAGCCTCCATTTTCTTGCCCTAGAGTATTTCCAGTTTTGATTCTTAGGTTTTCAAGGTTAAATCTATTTAAGCTTGTATTGATTGCAATTATTCCATCAATACCATTCTCAATTGCAACTCTCGCAATTTCATCAATTTCCTCATTTGACAGATCTGGAGCAATTTTCACAAGCAAAGGAGGACAATTGGATATATCTTTTAACGTGCGTATTAACCTTTTTATTTGTTTGGTTCCTTGTAATGAGCGAAGGCCTGGGGTATTAGGCGAACTAACATTGATAACCGCATAATCTGATAAAGGAGCCAATAGTCTTAAAGATAAAAAATAGTCTTCATGGGCTTCATCGAGAGGTGTGATTTTTGACTTTCCTAAATTTATTCCCAGGACACACGGTCTATTTCCTGGTGCAGCGATTTTTTGTTTTTCTATAGTCCTTAAGAATTTTTCTGCACCTTCATTATTGAATCCCATTCTATTAAGTGCAGCTTTTTCTTTTGCAATTCTGAAAAGTCTGGGTTTTGGATTGCCTTTTTGGGCATGCCAAGTAATGGTTCCTAATTCAGCGAAACCGAATCCAAAATAATTCCAAAGACTAGCTCCTACCCCATTTTTATCAAATCCAGCAGCAAGTCCTACAGGGTTTTTAAAGTGAGAACCAAAGACAATTTGATTTAAGCTTGAATTACTTCTTTGAAAATTTCTTGATGCTTTTAAAAGGATATTAGAAATTATTGGCAAATTTCTATTTAATGACGCAAATTTAATGGCATTTAGAGCTGAATTAGTAAGTATTTCTGCATCAATACCTTCGTCTTGAGAAAGAAGCTGACCAAGCAGAATATTGTAGAAATCGTTTTTTTTATTCTTTGACAAAATCTTTCAGTTGTATTTTTCGACCTTTAGAAAAAGCTACAGCAATTGCATCAACTCTATCATTATCCTTTTCTCCGCTATGACCCTTGACATATTGAAGTTTGATTTTTGGTAGTTCAGGGTGGTCAAGAGCTTTCCACAAATCTTGATTGAGAACTTTTTTACCCGATGCAGTTTTCCATCCTTTCTTTTTCCAATTCGAAATCCATTTTTCCATTCCATCAATTAAATATTTGCTATCAGTTTTTATGGTTAATGAAGGATGAAATTTTATTGTTTTCAATTTTTCAAGAACAAATAATGCAGCCTTTAATTCCATGCGATTATTTGTTGTCACAGGGCTGAAACCACCAAATTCAACTTCGCTTCCATCCTGGAATCTAATTAATGCCCCCCAGCCACCTGGACCAGGATTACCGCTACATGCACCATCAGTTGCTGCAGCAATAGCCAATTTTTCTTCTTTAGACATAAAAAAAAACCGGTCTGAATAGACCGGTTTCATATAAGCAGAAAACAGGTGTTTTTCCAGTAACGATTTTATTTTAAAGTTACTTTTCCACCAACAGCTTCGATTGCTTTCTTTAAAGCTTCAGCATCTTCTTTTGTGGCTCCTTCTTTGATTGTTTTTGGAGCAGCTTCTACTAGCGCTTTAGCTTCGCCAAGGCCTAGACCTGTGGCATTTCGAACTTCTTTAAGGACTTTTATTTTAGCTGAAGCGTCAAAGCTTTCTAAAACAACCTCAAATTCAGTCTTTTCTTCTGCAGCATCAGCACCATCGCCACCACCAGCAGCTCCTGGAGCTGCCATGACAACGCCAGCAGATGCGGCGGCAGATACACCAAAAGCTTCTTCTATTTGCTTAACAAGCTCTGAAGCTTCAAGCAAAGAGAGGCTTTTTAATGAATCTAAGATTTCATCGGTTTTTGCAGACATGGTTTAAATCAGCAACTAAGTAAGTAGAAAACAAATTGTTAAACAAGGAGTATCAGCTCTCGCCGCTCTCAGAATGTTGTTTAAGTGACCTTGCAAGTCCAGACGGGACCTCATTTATACCAATAGCGATTTTGCTTGTTATGGAATTCATTGCACCAGCAATTTGTGCCATAAGTGCTTCCTTGCTAGGAAGTTTTGCAATTGCCTTGATCTCATCTTGAGATAGAAGTTTGCCTTCGAAAAGACCTCCTTTAGTCTCAGACTTTTGAGTTTCCTTTTGAAATGCTTGTACAGCTTTAACAGCACTACCAACATCTCCTTTGATTAAAACAAAGGCGTTAGTTCCAGTGAGCAATGACTCCAAACCCGTCCAGGAATCTTTTCCTTTTATGGCTTGACGCATCAAGGTATTTTTAGTGACCTTGCAGACGCCATCGCTTTTTTGCAACCTTGAGCGCAAGTCAGACATCTCTTTTGTGGATAAGCCCTTGTAATCAAGAACTAAAGCCATATCAGAGTTATCTAGTAGACCCTCTATCGTTTCGACGATCTGTTTTTTGCTTTCCAGCGTGCGGCCCATAATAATTGGATCGAATCGGGGGAAGAACTGGACATGCGGCCATATTTCCCCGTTGGGGATCGAGGCCGCTAACGATTCAATCCAAAAGATAAAACCTTGCGTATGCCTCGGCTGGGTTTATAGATTCCATTAAACATATAGTTTAATAGCTTCAGACCTGCTGTCTTTGGCTGGGCGCATGCCCTTGTGGTTATACCACTTAGCTAATTTACAACAATGAGGGTCACTTTTCTTTCTGCAAGTCTTGTAATTCGTTGATATCTACTTCTACCGAGGGTCCCATTGTGGATGTAATAAAAAAGCTTCTCCAGAATTTTCCTTTTGCTCCGCTTGGTTTATTTTTTTCTATTGTTAATTGCAATGTCTTCAAATTTTCAAGGAGTGCATCTTCTGAAAAACTTGCTTTACCAAATCGAACATGAACAATTCCTGCTTTGTCTGCCCTGAATTCAAGTTTTCCTGCTTTAAATTCTTTAATAGCTGCTGCTAGATCAGTAGTAACTGTTCCTGCTTTTGGATTAGGCATAAGCCCTCTTGGACCAAGCACTCTTCCAAGTTTAGCCACCTTGGGCATCATATCTGGAGTTGAAATTAGAAGGTCAAAGTCCATTTCTCCTTTGTTAATTGAATCAACTAAATCCTCCTCTCCAGCGAGATCTGCACCTGCTTTAGTTGCTTCAGCAACTTTTTCACCGCGTGTAACTACTGCAATACGTATTTTTTGACCGGTTCCGCTTGGTAATGCGACCGTCGTCCTTAGTTGCTGATCAGTATATTTTGGGTCAATACCTAGTCTTATGTGAGCTTCTATAGTCTCATCGAATTTTGCATTGGCATTTTCTTTTACTAGCTTTATAGCCTCAATTGGTGAATATGAACGCTCTTCCACTTTGGAGAGTAACGTTGTCATTCTTTTAGAAAAATTTTTCATAATAGATTGGGGTTCAGACGACTTTGAGTCTCCCCCTTTAATAGATCGTTGAATAATTTTACGATTTAATTAGTCCTTTATGGAAACTCCCATATTTTTGGCCGTCCCTTCAATAACTTTCATCGCAGATTCGATGCTGCTGCAATTTAGATCTGGGAGTTTAGTCTTAGCAATTTCCTCAAGTTGACTTTTACTAATTGAGCCGGCAGTTCCTTTCGCTGACTCGCCTGAGCCTTTCGCGATACCAGCTGCTTTAGTTATCAAAACTGAAGCAGGAGGGGTTTTTGTTATGAAAGTAAAACTTCTATCTTCAAAAACAGATATTTCTACAGGAATAACAAAGCCAGCTTTGTCTTGGGTGCGCGAATTGTATTCCTTACAAAACGCCATTATGTTTACTCCATGTTGACCTAGGGCAGGTCCAACGGGAGGAGCTGGGTTGGCTTTGCCAGCCTGTAAGGCCAACTTGATCAGGGCTACTACTTTCTTTGCCATCGGCTGAAAATTGAACTAATGCGGAAAATCTGAAACTAATCAGACAAATTATCTAATAAACTTAACTCCTAGACTGACCAGACAGCAAAAGGAAATTAAAAATCAATTTTGTTTGGTTATTTGAGAAAATTCAAGTTCAACAGGAGTTTCTCTACCAAAAATTGATAAAAGAGCCTTAAGCTTGTTTCTTTCTCCTGAAACTTCAATAACTTCTCCTTGGAAATCTTTAAAAGGACCTGAAGTAACAACAATCTGATCACCTTCTTCTACATCCAATTTGACAACGGTTTTCTTTTCAGCTGCTCGTTTAAAAATTCTATTCACTTCTTGCCTGCTTAGAGGTCGGGGTTTTATGTGTCCTCTTGCTTTTCCAGTAGCTCTGCGATCTTCTGCACCAACAAAATTAATTACATTTGGAGTACTTCTAACAGCCATCATTGTGTCTTCATCTAAAACCATACGAACTAGGACATATCCAGGGAAAACCTTTTCTTCTGTTGTTTGCCTGCTACCGTCTTTTTTTAGTTTGACTGCAGGTGTCTGAGGGATTTCAATCTCTATAATTCTGTCATTAACACCGAGAGTGATAGCTCTTTGTTCAAGTGTCGCTTTTACTTTCTTTTCGCAACTTGAGGCAACTTGTATAGCGTACCAACGAGCAATATTTGTTTTTATTGTTTGTTGTGCAAAATGTGATTGATCGTCCTCCATTGTTTCTGATTTATTAAATATTTGCGAATTTTTAGTAGGGGTGGTTTCAATATCTGACACTGGAAAAAATTGTGAGTGGTTTAAAAATTTTAGTTAGTCAACTCAGCGGAAAATCTGAGTAGAAGCCCATCCATAAAAACGGCTTACAGCGGCAATTGATACTGCTGATAAAGTGACCATTAAAATCACTGCAACAGATTCGCTGAAAAGCTGTTGGCGTGAGGGCCATACAACAAGTTTCATTTCGTCAATTGTAGAGGATAAAAAACTTTTTTTTAAGGCAGTCTTTTCCTTTTTTGTAGGAATTACCTTTTCTTGATCCTCTTGAGAGGTTGGGCTTGTCACTTGGGAAGATTAAAAGGGAGGTGCTTTTTAAAGAATGGCTATGAACCTACACTAACTTATGTTTGAAAGATTAGTTATCTATTAAAAAAAGAAGTTTTTTAGACTCATCATCTTCAGTCTCAACCCTTATTGATTTTGCATCTTCAAAAGCTTCTTCTAAAATTTGTGTGGCTAGTGGGTTTTCTAATCTTCTGCGAATCACTCTTCTCAGAGGTCTAGCACCGTATTCAGGTTCATAGCCTTCATCAGCAAGAGTCTTTATGGTGTTTTCGTCAACATAAAGATCTAGTCCCTGGTGCTTGAGAAGCTTCTTTAATTCATCAAGTTGAAGTCGAACTATTTGCTTTAAACTATCAGGCTCCAGTGGACTAAATCTTATTACTTCATCAATGCGGTTCAAAAACTCAGGTCGAAAATGTTTAGTTAAAGCTTCGTTGATTTTTTGATCTAATTCTTGTGCAAGAATATTTGCATTTGAATTTTCACTTTGAACTTTAAGTGAATTATTTAAGATCGCTTTGCTAGCAAGATTGCTGGTCATAACAATCACTGTATTTCTAAAATCTACGGTTCGACCTTGAGAATCGGTTAGTCTCCCATCATCTAATACCTGCAAAAGGATATTGAAAACTTCTGGATGAGCTTTTTCAATCTCATCTAGGAGTAATACTGCATAAGGTCTTTTTCTAATTGCCTCTGTTAATTGACCACCTTCTTCGTAACCAACGTACCCTGGCGGTGCACCTAAGAGTCGTGACACAGCATTTCTCTCCATATATTCACTCATGTCAAGTCTCAATAAAGCCTCCTCTTCATCAAATAAAGAACTTGCTAGTGATCTAGCAAGTTCAGTTTTCCCGACACCTGTAGGGCCCAGAAAAAGAAAGGATCCAATGGGCCTTCGTATGTCTTGCATCCCAGCTCTTGCTCTACGAATTGCTGCTGAGACTGCTTGAACAGCATTTAACTGACCAATAACTTTTTTTTCTAAGTCTTGTTCTAAATTTAAAAGTTTTTGTCTTTCGCCTGATAAAACCTTTCTAACAGGAATTCCTGTCCATCTAGAAACAACATCAGCTATGACATCTGGATTGACTTGATCTGTTAATAAGGAATTGCCATACTCATTGTCTTGTTGAATAGAAATTTCTATTCCTTTGATTCTTTCTTCGATTTGATAAAGCTGTTCGTATTTAAGTGTTTCAACTTCTTCGATATCTCCAGATATTTCGGCTTCTCTTATTAAATTTTTTAATTCTTCAAAGCTTATTTTTAGTTCTTGTAATTCAGCTGATTTATCAATCTGATCTTGCCATTTTTGTTTAATCTCAGCCAGCTCGAAAAGAAGCAACTCTTTCTTTTCTTGAAGACTATTTATAGCTTCCAATGTTGTCTCTTTATTTGCATTTAGGATTAATGAATCTAACTGAGTAACCTGAGATTCTTTCTCTTCTATGATTTTTGGTTTTGATGAAGATTCAATTTTTACTTGAGCTGAAGCCTCGTCGATTAAGTCAATAGCTTTATCTGGTAGGCATCTGTCACTTATATATCTATGTGCCAAACGATTCGCTGTGATTAGCGCTTCATTAGTAATAGTGACTCCATGATGAAGCTCATAATTTTTTTTAAGTCCTTTTAAGATTTTTAAGCTTAAATCCAAGCTGGGCTCTTTGATTAATACTTGCTGAAATCGTCTATCGAGAGCTAGGTCTTTTTCGATCGTACGTCTATAATTTTCTGGGGTCGTCGCACCAATGCAACGTAAGTCTCCACTGGCTAATAATGGTTTTAATAGACTGCCAGCATCAGTATTGGATCTATCTTTACTTACAATTGTATGTAATTCGTCTAAAAATAAAATCACTCCTTTTTCGCTATTACTTATTTCACTTAATAATGATCTAAATCGCTCTTCAAATTGCCCTCGAAATTTAGCTCCAGCGATTAATGCACCAATATCAAGTGAAATTAGTTTTAAACCTTTTAGAGATTCAGGTAGTTCATTGTCAATAATTTTTTGAGCTAATAATTCTGCAATTGCTGTTTTGCCAACACCAGGGGCACCAATTAGTACCGGATTGTTTTTGCCTCTTCGAGATAAAACTTTTGTAATTGCTTTTATTTCCGACTCTCTGCCAATTACAGGATCTAATTTTCCATTTTCAGCTTCTTGTGTCAGATCCTTGCAGTATAAATCCAATGCACTGGGTGTTTCATTAATATTGAAAGGTTCCTGTTTTGATGTGATTTCTTCTTGAATATTAGGAGTTTTTGTTTCTGGGTCAGAATTCCTTGAAGTGTTTTTGGTTGAAATAGAGGATCTTGAATCCTTCTGTGGTCTATCTTTTTTTTGTTGAGTTGTAATTCTTTTTGATTGTCTAAAGGATTGTGGTGCTGGTAATCGTCTCAATTCTGCTTCAAGAATTTCACTAGGGAGACCCGCTTGATAAAAAAGATCTTCTCCTAAGCGATTATCTCTACCAATTGCAATAAGGATATGAGATAACTCGATTTGATTAGATCCCCATCGAGAGCGAAAATCATCAGCTGTTTCAAGAAGAATTTCTAAATCTTCCCCAATAAATAAGTCTGATTGGTTGTTGATTGGAAGTTCAGCAATAAAGTTTTCTAAAATTTCATTTATCTCTTCATGGTTTACAGGTAATGAATTTGTATATTTCTGAAATTTTTTATTTCTAAAAAGTACTTGAATAAGATGTTCAACATCTAAATTTTGATGTCGCCATCTTCTTGCTGATTGTTCAGCTATTAGTAAAAGACTCCAAGCTTCATCGCTAAAAGAATCTGGTTCGGTAGTGAGACTTCCATTCATTTTCGATCAATTTTATTCAAAGTGGTCATTTGCCTTCTGAATTTTGATTGAGACCTTTTTATCGATACGTGTATTTCTTGTTAAGACGAATTTGATTGATTAGGTCTTGGAAAGCAAGTTAGATTAGCAATTCAGGAACATATAGGAATAATGTAGTTCATAAGATCTAAAAATCATCTTAAATTCGTGGCTGACTCTCTCGAACTAGTAATTGATACCATTATGGCCCGAGAAGTTTTGGATTCTCGTGGTAATCCAACTGTAGAGGCTGAAGTCCTTTTAGAAGGTGGCGCTATTGGACGTTCGATTGTTCCAAGTGGCGCAAGCACTGGAGCTCATGAGGCTCATGAATTAAGAGATGGTGGAAAACGTTATCTGGGTAAAGGGGTTATTAAGGCCGTAGGTCATATTGAAGAAACTATTGCTCCTGCGCTATGTGGCCTTTCTGCTCTAGATCAAGCCACAGTTGATTCGGTTATGAAACAACTTGATGATACAGATAATAAATCAAATCTTGGCGCAAATTCAATTCTTGCTGTCAGCATGGCTACAGCAAGAGCAGCGGCTAATGGATTGGGTTTGCCTTTGTATAGGTATTTAGGTGGACCAATGTCATCTCTATTACCAGTACCATTGATGAATGTCATTAATGGAGGAGAACATGCCGCAAATAATTTAGATTTTCAAGAATTCATGTTGGTTCCTCATGGCGCTGAAAGCTTCAGAGAGGCATTAAGAATGGGAGCTGAGGTATTTCATATGCTTAAAGATTTATTGAGTCAGAAAGGTTTGTCAACTGCTGTTGGTGATGAAGGGGGATTTGCTCCAAACCTTGAGAGTAACAAAGCAGCAGGTGATCTATTGATGCAAGCAATAGAACAGGCTGGATTTAAACCAGGTGAGCAAATCTCTTTAGCTTTAGATGTCGCTAGTACGGAGTTTTACAAGGATGGGCAATATTCTTATGGAGGAAAGTCTTACTCCAGCGAGCAAATGGTTGAGGAATTGGCTGGACTAGTCAATTTATTTCCAATTGTTTCTATTGAAGATGGATTGGCTGAAGATGATTGGAATGGTTGGAGCTTGCTTACGAAAAAGCTTGGAAAAAGTGTGCAATTGGTTGGAGATGATTTATTTGTCACCAATACACGTCGTTTGCAAAGAGGGATTGATGAAAATATTGCAAATTCAATATTAATTAAGGTGAATCAAATAGGTTCTATGACTGAAACACTTGAAGCTATAGAGCTTGCCTCAAGGTCAAGTTATACAACTGTCATCAGTCATAGAAGTGGAGAAACTGAAGACACAACAATTGCTGATTTATCAGTAGCAACTCAATCTGGTCAAATTAAAACAGGCTCCTTGAGTAGGAGTGAAAGGGTCGCTAAATATAATCAATTACTTCGTATTGAAGATGAGTTAGGTAGTCAAGCGACTTATGCTGGCCTTGTTGGATTGGGACCAAGAGGAAGCGTGAAAGGGTGATTTCAAAAAACTAGCTTGAGCCTCGTCTTCCTTGAAAATTATCAAGTCTATTTTCGTTTCTCATTCTGAATTGTAATTTGATCCAATTTAGAGCTATTGGAAAACCTGGAATTAATGGTATGAAAAATAAATATGGTTTATTGTTTGAAGCAAGTAACGCTGACGATATTGCAAGTGAGCCGAGGAGAACGGAATTACCTAGTGTTTGTTGAGCGTTAATCATTCTTCTCAGTTGTCTGTCTGATTCACCCATTCGTACTTGAAGTTGCAAGTCACCTTGTTCAAGTCTTTCAAGATTTTCATCCAAGCGCTTTGGTAACCGAACAGCTTTACTGCCTATTTCAGTAACTTGTCTTCCTAATTCGTTAAATAAGTCATTTGAGTCTGGATTTTTTGAAGTCATAAGAGGAAGAAGGAAGGGTTTCGCTATTGCTATTAAATTAAATTCAGGGTCTAAATATCTTCCAACTCCTTCAAAAGTTGATAATGCTCTAAAAACAAAAATCAACTCAATTGGTATTCTAAATGGCTTCCCATAAGCTAGTTCAGATATGTCACCAGATAGCTTTTCTATAATTTGAGAATCAAATGGCGGAGTGAGAGCTTCATTTAACATTATTCTTATTAATCTTCTAACTGGGCCTATTTCAATATCTGCCTCTATTAATCCAGCAATTTGAAGTTCTTTGACTAATCCATTAACATCACTAAGCGCTGCGGCTTTGATCATTGAATTTAGCCTGCCTCTAATACGCTCAGAGACAAAACCCATCATTCCAAAATCATAGTAGATGAGAGAACCACTCTTAGAAACAGCTAGGTTGCCGGGATGAGGATCAGCATGAAAAAAACCATAATTAACTAATTGTTTTAAATAACTTGTGGCACCAATCTTTGCTATGGAAGAAGTATCAATATTATTTTTTTTTAGAGATTTAATATCATTTATCTTAATTCCTGGTAAATACTCCAGGCATAAAACTTTACTGGTACTTAAATCCCAAAATACACTTGGGATTACAATATCTGAGTCATCTATAAATTGTTGTTTAAATCTTGCAGCATATTGAGCTTCAATTTGAAAATCTAGCTCTCTGAGTAATACTCTCCTAGACTCCTTGGCAATGCCTACCCAGTCATTGCCTCGACTTAGAGACTTTATTCTCTGAACTACTTTTGCAACTTGATTCATTACATCTAAGTCAAGCCTGAAAAACTTCTCTATATCTGGTCTTTGTACTTTAAAAATAACATTTTTTTCATTATATAATCTCGCTTTATGAACCTGCGCAAGTGAAGCTGAGCCGATTGGAGTTTCATTAATACTTATAATTTTTTCGTATGAATCTCCAAGTTGATTTTTTAATATTGTGTCAACTTGTTCAAATGAAAAAGGAGGAACTCTATCTTGTAGAGAAGTAAGCTCATTTACCCATGCAGATGGAATAACATCAGCTCTTGCCGATAAAAGTTGTCCTAATTTTATAAATGCTGATCCTAAATTAATTAATTGTTTTGTAACCCATTTTGCTCTTAAAGTATTTCTTTTCTCTCTTCTCTTAGTTGTATATCCTTTTAAATAAGTCCATTTTTTATAATCAAACCATAAATAGAAAAGTAAACCTAATAATATTATCCAAATCCTAAAGGCTCTACAAAATCTTTGAAGTTGGTTAGCTAGAAATATCAATTTTTCCTCTCAATATCCTTATTGATGTCGATAACCTTCGATCTTAGATTATCTATTTGAATTTGAATTAAATCTTCTTTATTTAGTTGTTCCTTCGAACTGTTTTCTTTTGATGCATTAGTCTTTTTCCCTAGACGTTCAGATTCTTCAATAATCTCTTCTTTCAAACTAGACCATTCATCCTGGAGCTTTTGAGGCAATTCTTCGGCAATTTCAGTGAATTCTTGGGCAGAACTAATCACTTTCTCAGTTATTCGAGCTGCTATTCGGTTCATAGCTGCTTTTAGCAGTATTTCTGAGTCGCTCATGATCTAATTAATCAGCTTATATTTTAGGAGATCTAGTGTTGTTTGTGTCTTCAGATTGAAACTGGATATATGCAGATTTGCTCTTAATCAATTAAATCTATTTAGAAGATTGTTTGTTATCGCTCAACCTAGAATAATTTCATTAGAGTTGAAGAATACAAACATTTGATTTGATTTGGGCTAAAATTCTAATCTATTGGCTCGAGTTATCTCAATACAGTCCTTTTTCTTCTTGAAAGAGGCAAAAACCTACTAAGAGAATTTTCCATTGGAAACCATTGAAACTGATGTTGTCATAGTTGGTGGTGGGCCTGCTGGTTGCAGTTGTGCGCTTTACACCTCTCGAGCAGATTTAAGAACAGTAATTCTAGATAAGAATCCTGACGTGGGTGCGCTAGCAATAACACATCAAATTGCTAATTACCCGGGAGTCTCTAGTGAAATGAGTGGTGAGGCTTTATTAAAATTGATGAGGGATCAAGCTACTCAGTATGGGGCAGATTATCGCAGAGCCCAAGTTTTTGGAATTGATGCTAGTGGTGATTGGAAAACTATTTACACCCCAGAGGGAACTTTTAAAGCAAAAGCACTTGTTGTTGCAAGTGGTGCAATGGGAAGACCAGCTTCATTTAAAGGTGAGGCTGAATTCCTTGGGAGAGGAGTAAGTTATTGCGCAACTTGTGATGGAGCTTTTTATAGAGATCGCGAAGTCGCCGTTGTTGGTATTAATAAAGAAGCAATTGAAGAAGCAAATGTTCTTACAAAATTTGCTTCCACAGTTCACTGGATAACATCTAATGATCCAAAATCAGATGATCATCATGCGCAAGAGCTATTATCAAAACCAAATGTGAATCATTGGAGTAAGACTAGGCTGATGCAGATTGAAGGTAATGATTCAGGGGTAACAGGTATTAAGGTTAAGAATCGTTCAATTGATACTCATCAAGATTTAGCTCTTGAAGGTGTTTTTGTTTATATGAGCGGTTCAAAGCCTATTACCGACTTTCTTGGTGAACAGGTCGCTTTTAAGGAGGATGGTGGAGTTTTGGTAGATGACTTTATGTCGACAACAGTCGAAGGCATTTGGGCAATTGGCGACATCAGAAATACTCCTTTTAAACAAGCTGTTGTTGCAGCCTCCGATGGATGTATAGCTGCTATGGCAATAGACAGGTATTTAAATAGTCGGAAATCAATTCGTGTAGATTGGGTTCATGCTTAATTCAAACTATTAAAAAGTAATTAATTTTTAAAGAGGAGTGGCTTCTGAAACATATGCGACTCCTCCGTAGTAACTCAGAACTGTTTTTATATTTTCTCGTATTTTATTAATTATCTCTTGCTCACAAAAAATAATGACATGTGCATTGGATCCAAATCCAGTGAATTCCATGTCTTCAGTAATAATTCTTTCGGGACCTCTTCCTGTGGCATGTTTCATAACTGTATAGCCAGGAACCTCAGCTTTTTCTAATTCTGAGAGAACATCATCAAGTTCTCGTTCACTAAAAATCAGGTCTAGTCTTTTCATGAAATTTATTTATCCAATAGATGGAATCATTGTGTTTACTAAGCCCATATATACTGGTATACCTATAATTATGTTAAACGGAAAAGTTAATCCAAGAGTGGTTGAAATATAATAACTAGGTCGTGCTTCAGGAACAGTCATTCTCATTGCTGTTGGAACAGCTAAGTATGAAGCACTCGCACATAGAACTACAAATAACAGAGCATTGCCTGGATCTAAATTTAGAAACTTAGCCACTATTGATCCAAGTACTGCATTAACTATTGGCATGAATATTGAAAACATAATGAGAAAGGTACCAGTCTTATTTAGACGAGCGAGACGTTGAGCAGCCACAATTCCCATGTCAAGCAGGAAAAAACATTCTGCTCCGTAGAACAATTCAGCTGTGAATGGTTCCATTTTTTTTATATCAGTTGGATCAATCGCGGATGTTAAAAAACCTATTAGAAGGCTTCCCAGTAATAAATAGACAGAACCATTTAACATCGACTCATGAAGAATTGATCCCCATTTCATTTTTCTTTTGATGGGCCTATCTTTGGGTGCTCCAAACTTCACTAAGAGAAGACCAATTATTATTGCTGGAGACTCCATTAGTGCTAAAGCTGCAACCATAAAGCCATCAAAGGGAATATTTTGACTTTCTAGAAAGCTTTCAGCAGTTATAAATGTCACAGCACTTATTGATCCATATGCAGCTGATATCGCTGCTGCATTAAAAACATCAAATTTCAATCTCAGTACTAAAAAGCAAATAACTGGGATTAATAGTGACATTAATATTGCTGCTATCACAGTTGGAAGAACTGGATAATCAAAGCCACTTTTTTGAAGTTCAATACCGCCTCTGAAGCCTATTGCAAGTAAAAGATATAAAGAAAATAATTTTGGTAGCGGAGCTGGTATCTCGAAATCAGACTTTAATGCGTATGCAATTGCACCCAAAAAGAAAAAAAGTATTGGCGGACTTAAGGCATTTTGAATAAAAAGGTTTTGACCCATTTTTTGTTAGTTCTTAAAGTAAGCAATCAGATGAAAATATTGATTAATTATCAACCATTAAGGTTGTCAATTGCCGCAGTAAGGGCTTCTTTTCTTGTACCAATTACATCTACTCCAAATTTAGCAAGTCTGTCTTTTACTCTTCCTGTTGCCCCAGCAACATATGCTTTCCTAGAGTTGTTTAGTGCTTCCTGAACCATATCTTCTATTGCGAGAGTTGCAGTAACTCCAAGCCTGGGAACATCAGTGATATCAAGAATTAGAACTTTATAATTTCTTACAAGCATCATTCTTTCAGTAATTCCTTTCGCTGCTCCAAAACTAAGTGGCCCTTTTAATCTGAATAGCATTACTTCTCCTGCACAACGATCTAAAAGTGCTTTTTCATCTGAGGGGAGTTGAGCATTGGCTGCGTTGTTATTTGATGCTGAATTAAAAGGGTTGTCAGCTTCCATGCCCTCTAATTGTGTCTCTGTAATCGAATCAATCGTGAGCATATTTGCTATGAATACTCCAACTAGTACTGCCCATATCAAGTCCCAGAAAACTGTCATCAAGAGGACCCCATACATCACACTTGCGGTTTTAAGCGAAAGTCTGTGAGCTCTCAATAAAAATCCCCAATCAATAATGTCCAAGCCAACTTTTATTAAAATTCCTGCCAGTAGTGCAGTTGGAATTTGTTCAGCTGCTCCTCCAGCGCCTAACAAAACAACTAAAAGTACTATGGAATGAACCATCCCAGACAGAGGAGTAGAACCACCAGATTTGACATTTATGACTGTTCTCATAGTCGCTCCAGCTCCTGGAAGCCCTGAAAACAATCCAGCTACAGCATTCCCTATTCCTTGTCCAATTAATTCGCGATCAGAATTATGACGAGTTTGGGAGATATTATCTGCTACTAGAGAAGTTAGTAATGAGTCAATTGCTCCTAATACTGCTAGTACAATTCCAGCTTTTAAAATGACTGGAAAATATTCGTTGATTGTGTATAGGCCTGAAGGAATACTAAGGGAAGGAAGACCTTCAGGAATAGGACCAGGAGTTCCTATTCTGTCTAAACCACCATCTTTGAAGAGAAGAGATATTGGAGTGACTACCAATAAGGCTAAAAGAGGAGATGGCACCCATTGACTAATTTTTCTTGGTGTTAGAAAAACAATTGCAAGAGTCATTACAGCTACAGAAATAGCAGCTCCATTTGGCTGGAAATTCCCAGCTACTGTTGAGAGGGATGAAATTACATTTCCTTGTGTTTTTATCCCAAGAAGAGGTCCAATTTGAAGAGCTATAATTATCACACCTATCCCAGACATAAAGCCTGAAACAACTGAGTATGGGACAAGGGTTATATATTTACCAAGTCTTAAAATTCCAAATAATATTTGAAACAAGCCTCCAAAAACTACTGATGCCATTACAAGTGGCAAAATCTGCTCAATTGATAAGTCTTTTGGAACACCTGCAGCTGCAAGACCAGCTATTACCCCAGCGACGGTGACGCTCATTGGTCCAGTAGGACCACTCACTTGAGCAGGAGTTCCTCCAAACAAAGCGGCGAGGAATCCTACTACTACTGCGCCGTAAAGACCGTAAATAGCGCCTCCAGGGCCAAGTGCAGCATTACCAAACGCTAATGCTAGTGGTAGTGCTACAACCGCAGCAGTTAAGCCGCCTAATACATCACCTCTAATATTTTTTAGGTGAAAGCCATTAATTAACGCCAATCGACTCTCCTTACTTGATATCTTCAATAAGCCTATAGCTTCAAGGTTCCATTAAGTTCTGCAATCTCTACTTTTAAATACTTATTATTGAGGAAAAATCATTGAAAAGATTGATTTTTACTAAGAGAGCAGCGTGATTTCTATGGCATCAGGTGGTTTTAAGGATTATTTCAAAATTCTTGGCATTAGTAGAAATGCTACCGATAAAGAAATCAAAAGTGCCTTCCGGAAACTTGCTAGAAAATTTCATCCTGATTTACATCCACATGATGAGAGGGCTGAGTCGGAATTCAAAGAAATAAATGAAGCTTATGAGATTCTTTCAGATGAGGATAAAAAAAAGTCTTATGAACAATTTCTAAATTATTGGTTTAAAAATACAGATAGAAAGACGAGAGATTTTTCTAGGGAAAATGATAACCAGCGGTTTGATGAATATCTAAACTTTGACGATTTTTTGAGTGATTTAATTGGAAGATTTAGTGAGGTTGGTAAAGAAATTTACTCAAATATATCTTCAAATAATAATTCTCAAGCATTAAATCTTGATGCTGAATTTAATTTGCAGATTAGTTTTTTTGAGGCTTTGAATGGAACAAAAAAGAATCTTTTAGTTAATAATGAACCCATCGAAGTGAAAATCCCAAAAGGAATTGAAACAGGATCAAAAATACGTATTAAAAACAAAGGGAATATACAGTCCGGGAAAAGGAAAAGAGGAGATTTACTGATTGAAGTCAGTATTAAGTCTCATCCTATATGGAAAGTAAATGGTTTAGATGTTTATGCAGATTTACCTATTTCTTTAGATGAATTAGCTTTGGGAGCAAATATTTCGGTTGTCACTCCTCATGGAGATACATATTTTTCAATACCTTCTGGAAGTTTACCTGAGCAAAAATTGAGATTAAAAGGTCAAGGATTACACAACTTAGATACCCAAGGAGATTTATTTTTTACTTTAAAATTGAAATTTCCTGAAAACTGGTCAGATGAGGAGTTGAGACTTCTTGAAAAGCTTAGATCTGTTCGAATAGATGAAACTCGTTCAAGTTGGTTCGATCAGGCTAGGACTTAAAGTAAGTAAAATGTAGTTATCTTTATTGGTTAATATGGATCTTACTTATCGACCTCGTCGTCTTCGTAGAACAAACTCTTTAAGAGATATGGTTCGAGAGAATAGTGTCTCTGCATCTGACTTTATTTATCCTCTTTTTGTTCATGAGGGTTCCGATATCCAAGAAATATCAGCTATGCCAGGTTCATTTCGCTGGTCAATGGATGGATTGGTTGATGAAGTTAAGCGTGCTTGGAATCTAGGTATTAGATGTGTCGTTCTCTTCCCAAAAGTTCCAGACGAGCAAAAAACAGAAGATGGAGCTGAATGTTTTAATGAAAAAGGTTTGATACCAAGGGCTATTGAAAGATTGAAAATAGAGATACCCGAAATGTGTGTTATGACGGATGTGGCTTTAGATCCTTATTCTTGTGATGGTCATGATGGAATAGTTAGTAATCAAGGAATCATTTTGAATGATGAAACCGTTGATTATTTGTGTAAACAAGCAGTTGTTCAAGCACAATCTGGAGCAGATTTAATTGGTCCTAGTGACATGATGGATGGAAGAGTAGGAGCCATCCGAGAAGCCTTGGATGATGAAGGTTTTGAACATGTAGGAATAATTAGTTACACAGCAAAATATTCATCTGCTTATTACGGACCTTTTAGAGAGGCTTTGGATTCTGCGCCTAGATCATTATCAAAAAAGCCTATCCCGAAAAATAAAAATACTTATCAGATGGATCCAGCGAATGCTAAAGAAGCCATAACAGAAGCTCAACTTGACGAACAAGAGGGGTCGGACATCCTAATGGTTAAACCAGGTTTGGCTTACTTAGATATTATTTATCGTTTAAGAGAAGAATCAGGATTACCAATCGCTGCTTACAACGTTAGTGGGGAGTATTCAATGATCAAAGCTGCTGCTCAAAAAGGCTGGATAGATGAAAAGGCGATTGTTTTGGAAACTTTATTGAGTTTTAAAAGAGCTGGAGCAAATCTGATCCTTACATATCATGCATGTGATGCCGCAGGATGGTTAAAAGACTAATAAAGTTGATTAATACAATTGTTGAAATTTGAATTTCAATCAACACTAATGATAAAAAAACAATCAGATTTAAATATTAAAAGCGTTCATCGTCTCGGCCATGTAGCTATAAGAGTTGAAGATGTTGGAAGGGCTAAAGAATTTTATATAAGTTTGGGAATGAAGCTTGTTTGGGATGATGATGATTGGTGTTACTTAGAAGCCGGGGAGACTAAGGATGGTTTAGCACTGCTTGGCCCGGGCTATAAAGCTGCTGGCCCTCACTTCGCATTTCATTTCACTAAAAGGGATGAAATAGAGCGAATTCATGACTCTTTGAAAAAGCAAGGTATGAAGGTTGGAGCTTTGCATGATCATCGTGATGGGACGTCCTCTTTTTACTTGAAAGATACTGAAGGTAATTGGTTGGAAATGCTTTATCACCCATTAACAGGAATACCAACCAATCAATAGATTTTAGCTAGACGAATGGGATTAATAAAAAATCATGATGATTCTAAAAAGGCACAAATAATATCAGAGTCTTTGGATTTGCTTGAATGGCCAACTGTTTGTAGCCATCTGTCGACATTTGCGCTTACTCAACAAGGTCGTAAAAAATGTGAAAGCTTTGATTTGCCAGTAAATATATCTTTCAGCCAAGAGCTATTGTGCCAAACATTAGAAATTGGGTCATTAGATAGTTCTCTTGAAGGAGGAATCTCTTTTGAAGGTGTGCATGATTTGGAACAAATTCTTTTGATATGCTCCAAAGGTGGTGTCGCTATGGGTGAGGATTTATTAAAAGTAGCTGATACTTTGCGAGCTGGTCGAAAATTGCGAAAACTAATATTTGATCAATTGATGCGTCCACGACTTTCTAAATTACTCAAAGACATTGCAACTTTGCCAGACTTGCAAAAACTCCTTGAATTTGGGCTAGATGAAGGCGGGCGAATTGCAGATCGTGCTAGCCCAAAGCTTTCTGAATTACGACGCCATAGGAATTCGATCCGTCTTCAAAGAAAAGATATTCTTCAAGATATTATTCGTAAATATGGTGGATTACTGCAAGATAATATTATCTCAGAGAGGTATGGACGACCGGTTTTAGCGTTTAAGGCTGGGACTTCTGATCAGATTAAAGGAATGATTCATGATAGTTCAGCCTCTGGAAATACGATCTATGTCGAGCCACAAGTTGTCATATCAATAGGAAACCGTTTAGCGAAAATAGATTCTGAAATCTCAGATGAAGAGAGAAGACTTCTTGCAAATTGGAGTAAAGAGGTTGGCCTTAATGCAAATGTAATAGCTAATTTAGGAGAAATACTTTTGCAGCTTGAGTTCTCATTAGCTAGAGCTCGTTACTCTAAATGGCTTAACGGGGTACCAGCAATTCTTGATGAAAAGGAAAATACACTTTTCGAGATAAAAGATTTTCGACATCCTCTTTTAGTTTGGAATGATTTCCATGAGAAAAAGAATAGAGTTGTACCAACTAGCTTTGATGTTGCTAATGATTTAAAAGTAGTAGCAATTACTGGACCTAATACAGGTGGTAAAACTGTAGCTTTAAAAAGTTTTGGTTTAGCAGTTTTAATGGCAAAAGCAGGATTGCTTTTACCGTGCACAGGCTCACCAAGATTACCTTGGTGTAAGAATATTTTAGCTGATATTGGTGATGAGCAGTCTTTACAGCAAAATTTATCTACATTTAGTGGACATGTTTTGCGTATAAGTCGAATTCTTGATGCTATAGCTGCATTCCCTGGTACGACTCTTGTACTTTTAGATGAAGTTGGAGCAGGAACTGATCCAACTGAAGGCACAGCATTGGCTATTTCGCTTTTAAAGATAATGGCCGATAGAGCAAGATTAACTATTGCAACTACTCATTTTGGGCAATTAAAAGCACTCAAATATAGTGATTCAAGATTTGAAAATGCTTCAGTCTCTTTTGACAGTGAAACAATACAACCAACTTTTCATTTGCAATGGGGAATTCCTGGTCGAAGTAATGCAATTGAAATTTCAAAAAGACTTGGTCTTGATGAGCAGGTAATTAAAAGTGCTCAAGAACTTATCAATCCTGGAAGCGTTGATAATGTTAATCAAGTTATTCAAGGTTTAGAGAAACAACGAGAGCGGCAACAATCAGCAGCTGAAGATGCTGCTGTCCTATTAGCTAAAACTGAATTATTGCATGAAGAATTGCTTAATAGTTGGCAGAAACAACGTCAACAATCTGAAGAGTTTAATGAACAAGGAAGGTTCAAATTGGAGTTATCAATTCGTGAAGGTCAAAAAGAAGTTAGAGATTTAATTAAACGCTTGCGTGATCAAAATGCTAGTGGTGAGACAGCAAGAATTGCTGGTCAAAGATTACGGCAATTGGAGAAGGGCTATCGAAACGGTAGGCAGATTTCGCGTATGCAGGGCTGGGTTCCCAAGATTGGGGACAAAGTTAGATTGTCTTCTATAAATAAAGCAGGTGAAATAATATCTTTCTCAGATGATGGAATG
This sequence comes from Prochlorococcus sp. AG-402-I20, assembly GCA_003216975.1. Classification (GTDB taxonomy): domain Bacteria; phylum Cyanobacteriota; class Cyanobacteriia; order PCC-6307; family Cyanobiaceae; genus Prochlorococcus_B. Next base: position 5,064 of record QCHY01000009.1, on the reverse strand, counting down.
CAAATAACAGTATTATGCGGTGTATTTCGTAGCACAGTTAGCTTGTCTGCAGTAGAAAGTCTAGATGGTCAAAAAGCTGAAATAAATCCAACTGTGAAAGTAAAAACTTCACAAGTAAAAAAGAATTGTTCTTTAGTACGCACTAAGAAAAATACTATAGATGTAAGAGGTTTACGAGTGCATGAAGCTGAGGGGGTGATTGAAGAAAAGCTAAGGAATTGTTCTGGGGCTTTGTGGGTTATTCATGGTATTGGTTCTGGAAAACTAAAAAAAGGTTTGAGAAAATGGTTAGATTCACTTTCTTATATTGAGAAAGTAGTCGACGCGGAACCTTATGACGGTGGTCCAGGATGTAGTGTTATTTGGATGCTTGAATAATTTTGGGTTAAAAACTTATAAACTGACTTCAAAATCTCTACTTTAGCAAGTGTGAATTTAAGAATTATTATTTAGTTTATTGATAATCAATATTTCTACATGCAATTTATTGATCAGGCCATTATTGATGTTAGGGCAGGTTCAGGTGGAGATGGCATCTCTGCTTTTAGAAGAGAAAAGTATGTTCCTGCAGGTGGTCCTGCAGGTGGAGATGGAGGACAAGGAGGAAATGTTGTTTTAGAGGCTGATGATAATTTGCAAACTCTTCTGGATTTCAAATTTCAGAAATTAATTTCTGCTGAGAATGGTCATAGAGGCGGTCCTAATAAATGCACTGGAGCATCAGGAAAAGATACCGTACTCAAAGTTCCGTGCGGAACAGAGGTGAGACATCTTTCTACGAATATCATTCTTGGTGACTTAACTTACAAAGGCCAGCAACTTATTGTTGCCTTTGGTGGAAAAGGAGGTTTCGGTAATGCTCGCTATCTATCAAACAGCAATCGGGCTCCAGAAAAATTTACTGAAGGGAAAGTTGGGGAAGAATGGTCATTGCAATTGGAATTAAAACTTTTAGCAGAAGTTGGAATTATTGGTTTACCTAATGCAGGTAAAAGTACTTTGATCTCTGTGATCTCCTCTGCAAGGCCAAAAATTGCTGATTATCCTTTTACAACTTTAATTCCTAACCTTGGAGTAGTAAGAAGACCCTCAGGAGACGGAACAGTTTTTGCAGATATTCCTGGTTTAATTTCTGGAGCCTCAAAAGGTATTGGACTAGGGCATGATTTTCTCCGACATATTGAAAGAACAAAGGTTTTGCTTCATCTGATTGACTCGGCATCAACTGATCCGATAAATGATTTTAAAACTATTAATGAGGAATTAACGTCTTATGGTCATGGTTTAATTTCTAGACCTAGAATTTTTGTTCTTAGTAAAAAAGAACTATTAAATGAGAATGAAATTAAAAAACTTCTAAATAAAATTGAGGCATTAACTAGGGGAAAGGTACATATAATTTCCGCAGTAACTAAATTTGGTCTAGATGATTTGTTGAGATCTATTTGGAACGAACTTGGATATTAATTAATTGTTATGAGTGAATCATACCTACTTGTCTTACAGTTAATTCTTGGTCATAAATAAAGAGAGTTTTTAAAATTATGGATTTCTACAGTTGTTTTGATGGACAAGGACAAATTATTGCTCGTTGCCAGACTGATCAAGATATTAATGTTCTAAAGAAAATGGGTAGGCCTATCGTAGAGGTACGTCAAATGAAAAATGAAGAGGCAGTTGTATGCTCTTTAACTGGTAGCCCTTCAGATTTTAATATGGATTATTAATTTGATTTGACAGAATAAAAAAAGGGGGGCAATTACCCCCTTTTTTTATTCTATTTATTGTTTTTAAGTATCAATCGTCGTATACCAAGCACTCTGGTTCGTCAGGGTTAGCATCACAGAAAAGCTCTAGAGCATTTGGATCATGCTTGTCTTCAGGATGATGTTCTTTATATTCCTTAAGAGAGTTAAGTTCATCTTCTAAATGATGGAGCTTGGATTCATTTCCCTGAGCTTTGGCTTCTTGAATCTCAGATTCATCCTTTTTAATATGCTCGTCAATAGTTTTCATAGCGTCTTGTAAGAGCAGGATCGTTTGACTAACACAATAATTATGACGGACGAATATTGCACGTGGTTTGTAAATTTGGTTGGATTTCCTCACCATTCCCTGACTTAAGGGTGATAAAAATGATCTTTTGTAGCTTTTTTTGAATTGGTAAACGGTTGATTTATTTAACCATCAGATACTTTTAGTTTCCTTTGGCTTTCTAAAAAATCAAAAACGCTCTTATCTCCTATATCAGCTTCTGCTGGTAGGTTAAATTTCCTGATTCCCATTAATAGCAATAGCAAGGAAGAAATAACTAGCATTGCAAAAGTAAAACTTTCATTGGCTAATTCAGTTAAATATCCAATTAAAGCAATTGGAATAAAAATCGTTATCCCTATTGCTTCAATTCTTCTAAAACAAAAAAACTCTTTGAAACCTATTCCAGTTAAAGAAGCAAAAAGTGGACCTATAAGTAATATCAATTTTGGATTTTCTCTAAGACCAAACATGAGATTTGTTACTCCAAAATGATATGAAAGTATCAGAAATCCAATACAACCTAGTATCCAGAAAATTGTAAGTGTTTGATGTAGAGGTCTTAAATATATATGTATCCACTTAAGACTTAAACCAATACTTATTGACATACATAATAGCCAAATCCATATTTGATCAGATCCATTAATAAACCATTGAGTTATCCCTATTGAAAAGAATAAGCCGCAGAACAGAATTGATAAGCGGTAAAAGATAACTTCTTTTTTATCATTAGAAGTTATAATGAAATCTCCATAGACCCCTTTAATTGGATAAGAAGATTGAAGGTAGGAATTTTCTTGTTTCATTTTTGATAATTAATGATTTACGATTTTGCTTATACTTTCACCTTTAGGAATAATACTACTTGGATTTAATGGAAATAAAGCCCCGAAATAATCTTTTCTCCAAGCATCTGCATCACATGTTTTTTTAATATTATATAAATTAAAAAAAGTTTTTCTCCATTTAATTATATTTGGAAATGATTTAATTGGCTTCTTGCTGCACTTGAAGAGTGGCTCATAAACAGATTCCCATCTGATCAGAGTAGGAAAAAGCCTGATGTCGGCAATTGTTAAATCTTCTCCACATAGCCAAGGCCCGTTTGACTTAAGACTTTCTTCAATAATAGTCATAGTTGAAAACAAATCTTTAGAAGCTTTTTCATAAGCTTTTTGGTTTCTAGCAAATCCACATTTATAAACTCCATTATTAATATTTTCTTGAATTAGATTTTGCCATTTGACTATTTTTTTATGATGAATTTTTGGGTTGAAGTCTGTATTGTTAGTATTAACAGGCCATGAGTTTAGGATCTCCAACAGTTCAGCGCTTTCATTATTTATTAATTTGAATTTCGATTTACTCTCTTTGCCTGGATCAAATAACATAGGTACAGTAGCTCTTTTGACTTGAGAATTATTACATTTTTTATATAGATCTTGAAGTGTCTTGGATCCTTTTAGATTGGGTTCAAATATCCATTTACCGCTCGAAGTATTCACTTGAGCGATATTTAGATTAATGGTGGCTTTTAATCCTTTTATTTCATACATTATCCATACCCTGTGAGCCCAAGGACAACTTTGGCCCACAATCAAAAATGGCATTTGATCCATATCTCTATTTTCTAAATCGTCTTTAGTAGGGATTTGAATTTTCGGTTGAATGTTTTTAGGTCTCTTGTAGTTGCCTTTTGAATCTGAAGGTGCAAGCCCATTCATTAAAATATTCCATTCACAATTCCAAATTTCTTTAGCCGCTTTTACAAGTATTGGTGGTGTACCCATGAATTTCTTTTAAGCTTATAAGTACAAGTTAAGTTCTTTATTGATCATGCAGCTACAGGTCCTTCTAGTGGCTGGTACACATGGTAATGAGATAAACGGTATTTTTCTTTTCGATCAATGGGAAAAATTACCTCTTTCAATCAATACTCATGGGATTAAAACTTGTATGGTAATTGGAAACCCTGAAGCGAAAAAGGCTGGGAAAAGATACATTCACCAAGATTTGAATAGGAGTTTTCAAGAAGATTCATTTTTATCCATTAACTCTTCAATTATTGAGGGAAATAGAGCAAATGAATTAGTGAATCTCTATGGCGAGGGAGGAGAAAACCCTTGTCAAATAGCATTAGATTTTCATACAACTACAGCTTCCATGGGGAGTTGTCTAGTGGTTTATGGGAGAAGAGATGCAGATTTAGCTTTGGCTTCTTTAATACAAAATCAATTAGGTTTACCAGTATATCTTCATGAATCTGATCACAAACAAACAGGTTTTTTAGTTGAATCTTGGCCTTGTGGACTGGTTATTGAAATTGGACCCATAGGCCAGGGCCTCTTGAATTCGAAAATTATTTCACAGACAAAATTGATTCTTGAGACTTTGATGGAACAAATTTATCAAGTTGAGAACTTAAATTTCTATTTCCCTGAAAAGTTGATCATTCATAGGCATATCAAAAGCATAGATTTCCCAAGAGATGAAGAAGGAAATATTGATGGATATGTGCATTCTTTAAGGCAATCAAAGGATTGGCAGCAATTAAAGAAAAATGATGAATTGTTTTGTAAGTTAAATGGAGAAATAATTAGGTTTGAAGAAGATGAACCTTACATTCCTGTTTTCATAAATGAAGCGTCTTATGTAGAAAAAAATATTGCAATGAGTTTTACCAAAAGAGAATTATGGAATTTTAAAAAAGAATGGAAACAATCATTGATTAATATAGTTCATCAAAAGTAAGTTCTCTCGCTCCAATAAACAACTGCCCCTTGAGCCTCTAATTCATATTTTCTGTGACGTGCATCACTTAAAGGAACTCTTTCTTCGCCCCTATGTCCGTTAATCAGCCACTTAATTAGAACCAAATTTGCGACCTCAGAAGCTAAATCTTAAAATAATCTTAAGACCTCTCGAGTGCTTGTTGGGCTCAACTTACTGATTGTCTTCATAAATTGTCCTACATAATGGTCACAGAAAGGTTCATTCTCCTTTATTATCACCACTGGCAGTCTAATT
>QCHY01000008.1 GCA_003216975.1 Prochlorococcus sp. AG-402-I20 | reverse complement strand
AATTGTTACTGCAAATGATTTTGATTCTATTTTTGCAATGAATCGCATCGTCGCAGCAATCAATGCTAAAGCAAAAAATTACAAAGTTCGTTTAGGAGGTGTAATAGCAAACCGCTCTGCTGAATTAGATCAAATAGAGAAATTCAATGAAAGAACAGGTCTTAAGACCATGGCTCATTTTCGTAACGTAGATGCGATCCGCAGATCAAGACTAAAAAAATGCACTATTTTCGAGATGGATTCAGAAGAAGAAGGCGTATTGGAAGTACAAAATGAATATCTTTCTTTAGCCCAAAAGATGATAGATAACGTTGAGCCATTAGAGGCGGAACCTTTAAAAGATCGTGAAATATTTGATCTTCTTGGATTTGATTAAATAACTAATTCAAGGATTATTTCAAACCAACTAATTGCATAGATAACTCCCAAACCTTTCTAGAAGTAATAGGATCAGTCACTCGATCAGACAGTTCTTGTGAAAAACTTTGTCTGTCTTTTTTTTGTCTATTCCCCCAACTCCAATGGACGCCAGAAATAGCAAATTGAGGGTCTGAGACAACTTGGGCTACTCTGTCACCTGCAAGCGCTTCACTTACATAACCTCCAGTTATTAATTTCTGAAACCATGGAAACAACCATTGGAAAAGTTTAGGAGTGTTTCTAAATAATCTTGTATTAGCTACACATCCAGGATAGAGAGAGCTAAAAAGAATTGGAGATGAATTAAATCGCCTATGTAATTCTTGGGTTGTAATCATATTGCATAATTTACTGTCTTTATATGCTTTACCTGGTTTAAAACGTTTACCACTAGCCATTGATATGGGTTCACAAAAACCTTCTTCAAATCCCGATAGATTTCCTAGATCAGCAGGAGCTGGAATTGGTATTTTCCCTCCAAGTTCTTTGTTGTTCGCAGTTACAGTTCCTAAAATTACGACCCTGGGTGATTCCACCCCCCAAGATCTTCCTTTCCATACTGGTCTTGATGACTTACTAAGATTTTCCAAAAGCAACTGAATTAATAAAAAATGTCCAAAATGATTTGTTGCCATTGATATTTCATATCCCTGAGGCGATCTCAAAGGTTTTTTTAAACGAGGCAGATATACAGCAGCATTACAAACTAAAGCATCCAATGGCTTGTCCAAATCTTCTAAAAGACTTTTAGCTCCATTGCGTACGCTATCCAAGTCGCCAAGATCAATTTGTATATGTTTAAGTTGCCTTGGGCTGTTGGTAGGTAATCCAACTGCTGAGGAAGCAGCTTCAGCTCTCAAAGAAGATCTATTTGCAGTAATAACTCTCCACCCCCTTTCTACTAAAGACTTGGTTGCATATAAACCAACTCCTGAAGTTGTTCCAGTAATTAAGACAGTTCCTGGTGCCGCTTGAACTAGAGCCATCTTCTTTAGTAAAAACTATTTTAATCGATTTTCAAACACAAATCTAAACCTAAGAGAAGCAATGTTAATCATCTCCAGATAACTCTGACACTATTTGGAGTAATCCACTGATCTTGCTCTTTTAAAAAATTTTGTTCTCCACCATTAGTAAACATTTCATCCAAACGTAGTCTTAATTTGTCAAGTTTTTTTGATTCTTTCTCTAATAGATATGACAACTCTAGATTTCTATTCACACGTTGATGAGATGCAAGTCCTAAGTTCACGAGACTAGTTGCAAATACAATCAATAATCCAAACTTGAAAAACAAGCCTACATTGCTATAAAAAAGCTCTCTACAAACCTCTTCTTTCTGAAATTCAGAAACTTGAGTAAAAGCATCAATTTTTTTATTTACAGAAGGATTGCTCTTCCTAATTTTTTTTGATCGCTTCCTTCTGAATGGCTCTTCAATTCGTAGAGGTTCTCCCAAAATCAAATGAAAATGTACCAATTTTTTTCATGCTAACTTAATTAATAATGGAATCAATTATTTGACTTATTCCAATGTATTTATAAATTCAAAAAAACAATAAACCAACATTTTTATAACTAGTAACTAAAAATTAAAATGAATAATCTAGAAGAAGTCCTTTATTTAAATCCTCTTGAATTAAGTGGACCAGAGCAAATGGCAATTGATCTCTACCTCTTAGAGAAGTCATTCTCTGACCACAAATTTAATATGGCAATACGTTTTTACACTTGGGATGGAGACTGGTTATCGATTGGGAGAAACCAAAAAGAATTACCAAAAACATGGATTGAACTTTTAAAAAATGAACAGTTAAAAATTGTAAGAAGACCTAGCGGAGGGAAAGCTGTTCTTCATAGCAGAGGACTTACCTACGCTCTTGTATGGAAACATCCACCAAGGAATAAAAAAGAATCATATGTAAAGACAACTAAATGGCTAAAAGATGGTTTTAAAAAAGCTGGGGTGGATCTATATCTTGGGAGTCAACCTGCAAATATATCCAATAATAATTGTTTTTCAACTTCAACATTAGCTGACTTAGTTGATAAAGATAAAAACAAGCATATTGGAAGTGCTCAGTACTGGAAAAAGGGCCACTTGCTTCAGCATGGAGAGATCTTAATGGAGCCATCAAAAACTTTATGGAAAAAAGTCTTTAAGACAGATCCACCAGAAATAAAAGATGCAATCAAAGAAAAAGATAAAGTTATAAATTTTCTAATAGAATCGTTAGATAAAATATCGCCTAATCTAAAGTTATCTAATTATAAATTAGATAAAAAAGATAAAGAGATAATAAATCAACTAGCTATAAATAGATTCAAAAGAATAAATCATTCTTGATCCTCTTCTGTATCACTCGAATCCATTAAATGTGCAATATTATATAGATTTAATCCTAATGGATAACTATTCTCTTTCCTTGCAATTCTAATTAATTGATCTGGAAGATTTAATCCTATTTTTTTCAATACTGCTTTTCCTATATCTACTTTATCTAAAGTTCCTAGAGGAAGGCCAGAAACTGATAGAACAAGAAGCCTTCCATCTTTTGTTTTTTCTATTTTTTTAATTGCTTTCCATAAAAATTCTTTTTCACCAATAGATGGCAATTCATTTATTGGAAAGGAAAACTCGTAAAGAAACTTTTTATCCCAGTTTTGTACAGAAATATTCTTCAAGATTTTTTCATTAACATAACCAACCCATCTCCCTTCTCTACACAAAAGGATCCATTCTTCATTAAACACATTACCTTTTTCCGATAAATTATATTTAGATAAAACTTTCACAGGCAAATCATCCTCTAGGACCCTATATGAACGACTACAAACCTGATTGACAGCTAATTCAGATAATATCTTTTGTATTTGAATAATTTGGCTCTGTGATTTAGATGAAGAAAAAATAAATAACCCAATAATAGAAAAACAAATTGCAACATATAAGTTCCCCATAAATAAACTTAATATGCCAATAAAAACAGCAAGAAAAGAAATTAATCTTGCAGATGCTATAGCTACTTTAATCCCTGCTCTTTTACTCCCTGTAAAGTACCAAATTAAAGATTTCAATATTACACCCCCATCAAGAGGAATTATCGGAAGCAAATTAAATAACCCTATCAAAAGATTAAGACTACCAACCTGCTTAAATAAATTAGACAGAATAAAATTTGATGCTGATAAATTATTACTTAATAAAATCATTAGAAAAGCTAATAAAAGACTCACAACGGGACCTGATATTGCGATTTTTAAACTTCCTTTTGAAGTCGGACATTCCTTTTCAAGATTTGCCATTCCTCCAAGAAAAAAAAGTGTTATGTCTCTAACTTTTAAACCTTCCCCAATTGCTACATAAGAATGAGCCAATTCATGCAATAAAACAGATAAAAACAAAAGAGAAGAGGTAACAGCACCGATCGCCCATCCATTCCAAATAGATGCTTGACCATCCAAAAGCGTCTCGAACTGATCTCGAGCTGACAAAGTAAAATATAAGAAAACCAAAAACCAACTTGGATGGATCCTCAAAGGGATGCCTCTGATTTTCATAACTTCCCAACTACCCAAACTTAAATTCCTCCAAGCTCTCAAAACATCTATTTCAATCAATCCTAATAAAAGTTCTGATAATGATCAGAAAATCAACTTCTAAACAGTCAACCTCAATAAAAATTTGTGGACTGACAAAGCCTTCGCAAGCACGATCTATAGCGGAATTCAAAATAAATGCTATTGGAGTTATTGGCGTTAAAAATTCACCTCGTTTTGTAACAGAAGAAGAATGTATAAAAATTTTTAATGAAGTAGAAAAAGTTTCTTCAAGTATTGAGAAAGTATTAGTAATAGCAAATGAAAAAGTAGAGGAGATCAAATGTATAAATAACAGATCAACCCCACCATCAGTAATACAATTACATGGGAATGAATCAGTTGATTATTGTCGTGAATTAAAGAATAAATTTCCAACAATTAAATTATGGAAAGCATTCAGGTTAAAGTCTATTAATGATTTAGAAAATATAAGTCATTACGAGAATGAAATTGATGCTATTCTTTTAGATGCCTGGGATGAAAAGTCACTTGGAGGTACTGGGAATAGGGTCCCAATAGAATTACTAATTAATAAAACTTTTAAAGCTCCTTGGATCTTAGCTGGTGGAATATCTGCTGAAATAATTCCTGAAATTTTTTCTAAACTTAAACCTGATGGAATTGATGCCTCTAGTCGACTAGAGATCTCACCAGGTATTAAAGATATGAAGAAAGTTGAATCTCTTGTTCGTGAAATTAGAGCATAAAATTTATCAAGAAAATTAATTATAAATTTTTCTAAGATTAAAATGCTCCTGCAGCAGGCATCAGAGTTACATCCTCGATAATTTGATTAATTGGTTGTCTAGCAAGATGTAACAGTTCTAATGCAACTTGATCAACTGAAAGCATCGAATCTCTATCAAATTGCATCCCAACGGTATCAGCATCCCAAAGAGATGAATTTACTGATCCAAGAGTAAGTGTGCATGCTCTTATGAAATTTTTGCGTTCTTCTTCTGCTAAGCATTTGGTAAAACTTGCTAAAGCTGCTTTGGAAACACAGTAAGCTCCCCATTGAGGAAAAACATTTCTAGAAGCATGACTGCTAACGTTGATAACTAGTCCTCCTTTTTTTCTCATTAAAGGAACTACCTCTGAGCAAACCTGGAAAATACTAGTGAGGTTAATTTGCATGATCCATTCCCATTTTTCAAGGGGCATGGATAAAAGATCTCCAGTCCAAGCAACTCCAGCATTATTTATTAGAACTGAGGGAATCAAACCATTGTTCATTAATTCAACTATTCCCTTAGAAATATTTTTAGGATTACTAAGATCAATAGATTTGTAGAAGACCTGAATTTTTTTGTTATCAATTTCTTTGACAAGTCTTTCTAGATCATCTTCAGACCTGGATAAGAGCAGTAAATCCCATCCAGAATTAGCAAAAGCTTTAGCAGTTGCCCTCCCAATTCCTCTAGAGGCGCCCGTAATTAATACTGTTGACAAGAAAATTTAGAAGCAAACATTAAAACTTTAAACTGAAATTTCACTTTCGATTGAATGAGATTCCAGATATTTTCCCATTTTTCTAAATTTGGAATATCTATTATCTCTTAATTCTTCAGGGGATAAAGCCAATAATTCGGATAAATGCTTCTCAAGGGCATTTTTTAAAGTATCTCCAGCCTGAAGCGGGGCCCAATTATTCCCTCCAGAAGGCTCTTTTAAGACCTCATCAACAATTCCTAACTTCATAAGATCAGGCCCAGTAATTTTCAATGATGAAGCTGCTTCCGGAGCCTTTCCAGCATCCCTCCATAAAATCGAAGCACACGCTTCAGGACTTGCAACTGTATAAACACTATGTTCAAACATGAGCAGCCTGTCTGCAACACCTATCCCCAGAGCACCACCAGAGCCACCTTCTCCAATTACAGTCGCAATGATGGGAACTTTAAGTCTAAACATTTCTCGTAAATTCACTGCGATTGCTTCTCCCTGGCCTTGCTCTTCTGCTATTAGACCTGCATAAGCCCCAGGAGTATCTATAAAAGATATTATTGGTAGTCCAAAGCGGTCAGCGTGATCCATCAGCCTCAAGGCCTTTCTGTAGCCTCCAGGCTTTGCCATGCCAAAGTTCCTTGCAACATTCTCTTTTGTATCTCTACCTTTTTGTTGTCCAATTAGAAGGACAGATTTTTCACCTATTCTAGCTAGTCCTCCTATCAGAGCTTGGTCATCAGTACCGTTCCTATCTCCGTGTAATTCGACCCAATCATCACAAAACATTTGAATGTAATCAAGCGTACTAGGCCTTTGAGGGTGTCGAGCTACTTGAATCTTTTGAGCGGGTGTGAGTGCATGAAATATTTCCTCTCGCCTTCTTGCTGCAAGTGTCTCTAATTGCAAAAGTTGCTGACTTACATCAACTTCTGAATCTCTTGCTAATTCTCTGATTTGATCAATCTGATTCTCTAATTCAACAAGAGGTTTTTCAAATTCGAGGAGAAAACGTCTAGCCATAAAAAAAATTAACCAAATATTCAGACACTTAATGTCTGAATATTTGATTTCAAACCAACAGCAGAAAACCCGTGTCTCTCAGAAGCCTTGCCTATAAAATCCATTTTTTCCAGAGTAATATTGTTCCTCCCCCAACTGAAATTGGTATGACAATTTTCAAATTCAAGAAGCATTGCCTCAGCGAAACAGGCAAACATTTCTCTTTTAGGATTTTCCATCTCAGCCAATTCCATCATGCTCCAACCTATATCTTTGAAAAATTGAACTATTCCGCCTTTTAAGACATGTATGCCAGGTCCTGAAAACTTCTCTCCTAAATTCTTGGGGTATCCACCATCAATCATTAAGCAAGGCCTTTTAATTTTAGATGGGTCAATTTCTAATGTTTTGGGCATGCTAGCAACCCAAATCACAATATCCGCTTCAGGCAAAGCATCATCAAGGCCAAGAATTCTCCCCCCCCCAAGCTGAGATTGAAGTTCAAGTAAAGGCTTTTGCTGTCTAGCTACTAATAAAAGTTCAGAAACACCTGTTCGATTAGTAAGCCACCTACAAATAGCGCTGCCAATGTCACCAGTAGCACCAACAACAGCTACTTTTGATTTGCTCAAATCAATTCCTATTCGAGGTGCATTTTGCTCTAACTGTCTACAAATCACCCAAGCTGTATGGGTATTACCAGTGGTAAATCTTTGCCAATCAAGAGTTGTATTTCTAACTTGTTGATTTTGAAGCAAATTAAAATTCTCAAAAATTATTGATGTAAATCCACCTAGAGCCGTGATGCTAATCCCTTTCTTTTGAGCTAACTCCATTGCATTCAGAACTTTTCTTCTTGCTGTTTTGAAGCGGCTTAGCATCTCAGGAACAAAGCACGAGTCTATATAAGCTCCCTCAATAGTCTTTCCGATAGCACTTACAACTTTTACGTGCTCTACAAGCTGTGGAGGAGCAGTGCACCATACATCCAAATCTCCTTCAGCAATATGGTCATACCCCAAGCCCAATGCCTTTTGCTTGGCATCTTCAAAACTTGTTGAATGTCCAATTAGCCCAAACATTTGGCACCAAGAAAGATCAAAATTGAAACTAAATATTTATCCAGAATGAAGGTTAGACCACCATGGTCAAAAATAAAAGAATTCCTCAAGAACTTTAAGCTCTTGAGGAATATATGAAGATAAAAAAGATGTAAATTAAAACTCTTTAGATCACTGCAGCAAGAGCCATTCTTGCGATTTCTCTATTGTCTAGACCTATTTCCATAAGGGCATCTTGGTAAGCAATCATAAATTCCTCCATCAACTCTTCCTTATCCATATGAAGAACCTCCGCATCATTTGATACTTCATCAAGCATAGATTTGATAAGGGGCAAATTTTCTTTATTAGCTTTCATAAGATCTTTTTTAACTGTCTCAAGATTTGCCTTGAGCCATTCTTGACCATAATTCAAGTGCAAATATTCATCTTGAACAACACCCTCTGTAATTCTTTTAGCAAAGGGATCAGCAACGCGTATGTAAACATGATAGGCAGATATTGCAAAAGACTCAATCAAAATGCATTGAATCAAAAGACAAGTTGTTGTATCTCCTGCTTTAAAAGCATCTAAAAAATTATTATGGAGTTTTGAGAAAAAAGTCTTTGCAAAAGTCATATCTGGCTTTACCGCAAGATTTCTCCCACAAGCACAAAAACCATTCATATGTTTTTTCTCCATCTTCCCTAGCTTCACAAGTTCATCTGCATGCTCAGGAATCAACTTTGCGAGGTCAAGAAAATTGGAATAGGCCTCTTGCTCACCTTCAATTACAACTGCGTTAATTCTGCTATAAGCATCTTTGTAAGATTCTGAGGTGAAATCTGGAAGAGAATCAGAAATTAACTCTTCTTTTTCTACGGTTAAGTTGTTGGATGCAAAAGCTTGCATAGATCTATCAGAAATTTGTCAATCTGAGTGATCTTACAGAATTAAATACAAAATGGTAGTTCAGTTACCACATCTTAACTGCTAGAAACAGGTCTTTCTGACATAATTGGCGGCCAATTACTCTCCAAAAGGCTTGCAAATAGGGATCTCCAATGATCTACTAGTGCATTTTCTAAAGCGGCACCTAATTCAGCATTTGAAGAACTCGCATCCCCAATAACTCCAGATGAACTCAAATCTTTTGTAAGCCATGCGCACGGTGATGCACCTTCAAGGCTCCACCCTTTTGGAGTAGAAATTATTTCTTGATCTACATCTTTTTTTTCTAAGTAAGAATCATTTCGAACCAAATCTCCAGACATGTGCAACATAAGACTTGTTTCGGCTAATGCCGCATGAAGTCCTTCCTCAACTTCTTTTTCAGGCAAAAGTTGATCTAATCCTGGGACACCACTCCAAAGGAAACAAGGCAATACTGCAAGAGATGGACATTGAATTCTCAGTTGTCTTGAAACCGCTTGAAGTAGGCCAATTTGCCCACCATGAGCATTAAAAAAAATTAATCTATTGAATCCCATAGATGCTATTTGCTTACCAACATCAGTAACCATTGAAAGCAAAACATCAGCTGATAGGGACAAAGTTCCAGGAAAAGCTTGATGTTCTGGAGAAAAACCAATTGATTGAGATGGCATCATCCATATGGGCATATTTTCAGGCAACCTTTCAAGAGTCTTGATTAAAATATTTTCAGCAAAAAAAGTATCAGTAATCAAAGGTAAATGCGGTCCATGTTGTTCACATGCACCAAAGGGCCATACCAATGTAGATCCTTTCTCTGAAGCGGCTTTAGAGGCTTCAGGCCAGGTCAAATGCTCAAATCGACGAGTTTGAAAAATGATAGAAATCTCCTAATAATTAAAAAACAACTTACCCTTGACTGTAAGAATGTTTAACTTATTACCAAGGGTATTATGGCCGGGTCAAATCCTCAGCCTAAAAAAGCAACTCCCCCAAAGCCGGCAATAAATACACCGCGCAAGCCTTTACAGGTTATGCATATCAGTCGAAAGACTGATGAAGAAATAATCAATGAAGGATCATCTAATAAAGAATTATCTGAGCAAACTAAAGATAAAAGATTTGTTGAAAAAATTCGAGCCGAAAAAGAAATTTCTGAATTAAAGAAAGCACCTGAGCAGCAACAATTAAGCAAAGAGGACTCAAGCAATGATCTCCAGAAAGAGACAATGGAAGATCTTCTGAGATCTGAGAACAATTCTGACAATAAAAAAAATATTAAAGCTTTTGATGATCAAAATGTTTTTAAACAAAAAAGTAGAACAGTTGATGAATTTGATTTTGATGAAGACGAATTCTTAGCAGCATTAGAAGAAAATCAACCAATCGGTACAACTGGAGAAATTGCAAAAGGTTCAGTTATTGCCGTTGAAAGTGATGGTATCTACGTAGATATAGGTGGAAAAGCTCCTGGATTTATGCCAAAAAATGAATGTGGTTTAGGTGTAATTACAAATTTAAAAGAGCGTTTCCCAAAAGGATTACAAGTCGAAGTTCTTGTTACTAGAGAACAAAATGCAGATGGGATGGTTACGATCAGTTGTAGGGCATTAGAACTAAGAAAAAGCTGGGACAAAGTTCAAAATCTTGCGAAAGAAGGAAAAGTAATCCGAGTTAAAATAAATGGTTTTAATCGTGGGGGTGTTACTTGCGACTTTGAAGGTTTAAGAGGTTTTATTCCAAGATCTCAACTTGAAGATGGAGAAAATCATCAATCTCTTGTTTCAAAAACAATCAATACCGCTTTTTTAGAGGTGAATCCAGAGAGACGGAAACTTGTTCTCTCCGAAAAGAAAGCTGCAATAGCTTCAAGATTTTCAGAATTAGAAATTGGACAATTAATTGAAGGTGAAATTTTAACCATAAAACCCTATGGTTTTTTTGTTGATTTAAAGGGCGTTAGTGGATTATTACATCATTCAATGGTAACCAACGGAAGCATGAGAAGCCTTAGAGAAGTTTTCCAAACTGGCGAATCCATCAAAGCTTTGATAACTGATTTAGATCCTTCCAGGGGACGAATTGGGTTAAATACAGCTCTTTTAGAGGGCCCTCCAGGAGAACTTATTACTGATAAATCAAAAGTTATGGAAGAGGCCGATGAGAGAGCAATTAAAGCGCGAAATAGTCTTAATAAAGAAAAAGTTGATCCTCAAAAGGAAGAGAAAAATATCAACTTATCCTCATAACTTTACATTGAAGAAAAAAAATTGTGATTACTTCAAAAAAAACTGATTTAAAAAAAACAGACTGGGAAGTAGACTTTTATTCCCGCCCAATAATTGATGAAAATGGGAAAAAAAGATGGGAATTATTAATTACATCTACAAATAATTTCAAAGATACGAAAACATTTAAATGGGAAAAAATATGTCCAGCATCAAGCGTCAATTCTATTTGGTTAAAAGATGCATTAGACGAAGCTATTGATGACGCTTATTCACAAGGTTGGGATAAACCTTCAGTTATTCGTTGTTGGAGATCATCTATGAAAACAATGATAAAACGTGCAGCGGATCAAATTGGTATTGAACTTATTGCTAGCAGAAGAACATATTCATTATTGGAGTGGCTTATTGATAGAGAAACGAATTTTTATCCTCAGCAAAAAGGATATACCGGAGTCAATCTTGCTCCTCCATCAAACCCAATCACAAACCAAGCTATCCCGTTACCAGAGGAAGTAAGAGGTGACTCCTGGAGCTTTGCTTCACTATCTTTAAATACACTAAGGGAAGCTGATGAATGGGAAATAAAGTTTTCCAATTTAATTCCTATAAAAGATTCAATTAATCAAAATTTTTCTATTCCAGGTATTAGGCTTTTTAGTCCAAAAAGATCCTTAGCACTTGCAGCATGGCTCGGAGGACTTGAACCAGCAAAACTTCTAATAGAAGGGACTCAGATAATTTTAGAAGCAGGGCAAGCTGATAGATGGCTGGTAACTGATGTCGAAGAAGAAGCAAAAAAAGCTATTGAAAATAATTTTCTAAATACGAAACTAGATGCCGATGGACTTCAATTTATTTCAGTTCAAAAAAGTCCTGAAGAAAATTCTTTAGATGGTTTTTGGATGCTAAAGGATATTGGAGAGATTTAACAATTTTCTCTAACAATACATTTATAATAAATTTATCAGATTAAGGAGAGAATCATTAAAGAATTTAGCATTTATTTTTTGCCAGTCCTTCATTTATATATTTCTCAGTTATGTCCATATTACTATTAAAAGGAATAACTCTAGCAACCAAAATACCATCGACTGATCCTTTAGGTTTTAAATTTACTTTTGTATGTCTTGGTAATTGTTTTTTGAGCCAATTAATAGATTTTTCTTCTAAATCAGGGCTAATTTCTGTGCATGCTAATTTCACAGTATAGGTACGATTATGATCTCCGATGAGCAAAACAGACGAACTAGTAACCTGCAAAATTTCCGCTGCATCAACTTCCGAATAAAAACAAAAAAAAGATAATAATATTATTATTATCTTTGTAAGTAATTTATTCATAAAAAGCTCTTAAAATTATTTCTTAATTTCAGATATACCAACCATTTGAGCATTACTTTTACCAGGTGGCACCATAGGGTAACAATTTTCACCTTTCCTTACATTCACGTTAACAATAACTGGGCCTTCATTCGCTAAGGCTTTCTTAAGTTGAGGGATCAAATCGCTTCTTTCAGAAATTACAATACCATCAATTCCAAAAGCCTTAGATAATGAAATAAAGTCAGGTTCCCCAACAGACATGTTAGAAGCCGAATATCGTTCATCATAAAAACTTTCTTGCCATTGCCTAACCATCCCTTGCCAATGATTATTGATAATAATTACTTTTATATTTAACTTGTATTGAGCAATAGTCCCAAGTTCTTGAATGTTCATAAGGATACTTGCATCTCCAGCAATACAAATAACTTGTTCATTAGGTAACGCAACCTTAACTCCCATTGCGGCTGGCATTCCAAAGCCCATTGTTCCAAGTCCAGCACTGCTAATCCATTGCCTTGGACCATTCAACAAATATTGAGCAGCCCACATCTGATGTTGCCCAACATCAGTTGTAATGTATGCATCTTGAGCCAAATCTCTTAAAGCAATTAATACTTCCTGTGGATAAATTTCACCTTCTTTTGGTGGAGTAATTAAAGGAAAATTATTTTTCCAGTTTTTAATTTTATAAAGCCAATTAGAAGTTCTTGGATTTATTTTTCTTTGATTACTTAGATCTAATAATTTAACAAGACTAATACCAACGTCACCTAATACGGAAACTTCAACGATTCTATTTTTATTTATTTCAGCCGGATCAATTTCAAAATGAATTACTTTTGCTTTAGGAGCAAAAGTATCTAATTTACCTGTAACTCTGTCATCAAATCGTGCTCCAATGGCGATCAACAAATCACATTCAGTTACAGCAAAGTTTGCATAAGCTGTCCCATGCATACCCAGCATCCCAACTGATAAAGGTTCACGTTCATCAAAAGCTCCTTTCCCCATCAAAGTTGTTGTTACTGGGATTTGATATCTATTGGCAATCGCCGCCAAGGTTTCATGCGCTCCAGAAGAAATTACCCCCCCTCCAACGTAAAGGAGTGGTCGCTCAGCATTTTCAATCAAATCTAAGGCTTCACTTATTGCTTTATGTTCTGGAACAAATGGGAGTTCAAAGCCTGGGGGTTTTATTGAACCTGGTTCAACAGGTAGATATTTAAAAATCTCTTGGCCAACATCTTTTGGTATGTCAATCAAAACAGGTCCTGGTCTACCCGATGAAGCAATTAGAAAAGCTTGAGCAACAACTTTTGCAATTTCACCTGGATCTCTTACGACCCATGAATGTTTAACAATTGGAAGTGTTATCCCAAAAATATCTGTTTCTTGAAAAGCATCAGTTCCAATTGCAGGTCTTGGGACTTGTCCTGTTATAACAACAAGAGGCACAGAATCCATTTGAGCAGTGGCTATGCCTGTGACTAGATTGGTAGCTCCAGGGCCTGATGTACCAAAACATACACCTACTTTCCCAGTTGCTCTAGCGAAACCATCTGCGGCATGAGTTCCCCCTTGCTCATGTCGAACAAGAATATGTCTTAACCAACCCTCTTGTTCTGCTTTAAAAACAGCGTCATAGATCGGAAGGATTGCTCCGCCAGGATAACCAAAAATAGTATCAACGCCATGCCTTCGAAGAGAATCCATCAAGGCGTCGGCTCCTGAGATCTCATATTGAGTTTGTGTCCCTGAATCTCCTATTTGATTAGGCGTAGAAGTCAGGGTCACGGCAACAGAAAATCTTGACTAACAATAAATCCTAATATGATTAATTTCAATTAATCAAAACCAAGGCAAAGATTTATTTCTCTAAGTTTTAAAAACTAGCAGATTATTAAATTAATTAAAACCAATAGCTAGTTTAGTTATTTAAAGCAATCCTATTTGATGTAAAGGTCCATTCCCAATTAATAATTCCATAAAAAAGCAAAGAAAAACAATCATTGCAACTCTCCCATTCCAAACTTCAGAACTGTTATTCCATCCCCATTGCCATTTCTCTTGAGGATAAAGTTTTACTCTTTCTGGCAATTTTGATGCTTCCTCTAAACTTATCCCCTCACCGTTTAAGCAAGAAGAAACCAGATCAGCCAATCCTTCAATAAACAACGGATAGGTATCAAGAGCTGGAACTCTTTTAAAATTAACAATTCCATTTTTCTGAGCAATTTCTTTGTACTCAATATCAATCTCTTGGAGAGTTTCAATATGCTCACTCACAAAACTTATTGGGACCACGACAAGTTCCTTTACACCAGATTTTCCAAGTTTTTCTAAAACTTCTTCAGTATATGGTTTAAGCCACTCTTCAGGTCCCACTCTGCTTTGATAAGCTAAAGAAAATGAATTGCTGAATCCAAGCGAATTTTCAAGCTGGTCAATAATCAAAAGTGAACAGTTTTGTATTTGATCTTGATAAGGGTCACCCGCTTCTTCTACATAGCTTTTAGGAACACCATGTGCAGTAAAAAAAACGTGAGCCTCTTGGGGTAAATCACAAGCTAAGATTTGTTTCTTTATTAATTCAGCCATTGAAGAAACATAGGCTGGATGATCAAACCAACTACGAATACAACGAATAGATAATCCTGCAAAATCAGAGTCACCATCTTTTAACCTTTTCAATTCTCTAAAGCTGGATCCACTTGTACTTATTGAAAAATGGGGATAAAGAGGTAAAACAACAACTTTGCTAACACCGTCAGCCTTCATATCCGCTACGGCTGACTCAGTGAAAGGATGCCAATACCTCATTGCAACATATGTTGTAGCATCTATTCCTATCTTTCTAAGATAACTTTGGAGTTCTCTTGCCTGCTGCTCGGTAATACGACGTAAAGGTGATCCGCCTCCAATCGATCTATAAGCTTCTTGTGATTTACTACTTCTCAATGTACTTATAAGCCAAGCTAGAGGTTTTTGAAAAGCACGAACTGGTAAACGAATTATCTCTGGATCAGAAAACAAATTATACAAAAATGGTCCAACGTCCTTGATCCTCTCTGGACCTCCAAGATTTAATAAGAGGACACCAACCTGAGCCATTTTAGAAAAAACTCCTTATAAAAGGTTATACAAACCCTTATCAAAGTAAAGCTAGCTAAATTTACAGGATGATGGACGAGAATCAAAAGTTACTAGATATCAACCAAGACCTTCAATCAAAAGGAATCAATCTTAGAATTGAGCGAAGAGGTAAAGTTTTAAACATTCGCGGTTCTTTGCCAGATAAGAAATCTCATAATCTTTCTAAAGTTCAAAGAATAAGTCTTAGACTTCCTTTCAACATTAACGGTTTAGAAGAGGCTAGAAAAGCTATAGAATTAATTGATTTTCAACTTAAAAAAAATCAATTTTGCTGGTCTAATTGGATTGCAGAAAAAACCATCTCAACAACAAAGACTAATAAAATAGAAGTAAGCGATGAAATTGAAAGCTTTAAAAGACAATTTTTTTCTGATACATCTAGGAGCAAATCACCAGCTGGAATGATCAGCACTTGGCAGTCTGCTTACAAACCATATTTGAACAGATTAATTGGATTAAGTCATAAATCTACTCTTAAATTAAACGAGGAGCTTCTAGTAAAAATCCTTATAAGTTACAAAGAAAATTCAAGGAGCAGACAACAATGTGGAATTGCTTTAAGTGCTTTAGCTAGACACCTTAAATTAGAGTTACCTAAGAACTGGAAACAACTTCAAAGTGGTTATGGAATACATGAATCTAATTTCAGAGAATTACCTAGTGATGAAGAAATTATTAATAGCTTTCAATTAATACCAAATCCTAAATGGAGATTTGTTTTTGGGTTAATGGCAACCTATGGGCTTAGAAATCATGAAGTCTTTTTTAGTGACTTATCTTGTTTAAAAAATGGTGGGGATAAAATTCTTAGGGTTTTCCCAAATACAAAAACAGGAGAGCATCAAGTTTGGCCATTTCATCCTGAATGGGTTGGTTTATTTGAGCTTGACAATAATATAGATACTCCGGATTTACTCCCAAATATTAAAACAGATCTAAAAGAGACAACTCTTCAACATATCGGAAGAAGAGTGTCTGAACAATTTAGAAGATATAAAATATCTTTTACCCCCTATGATTTAAGACATGCATGGGCAGTCAGGACAATCTTAATAGGCCTACCAAATACTGTAGCTGCAAAAATGATGGGACACTCAGTTTCAATACATACAAAAACCTATCATCATTGGATAACAAGAAGAGATCAGCAAATTGCCGTTGACAGCGCTCTATCTAGACTCAAATATTAACAAAAAGAATAATTAATATTTATAGCTATAATATTTTTATAAATTATTCTTTTATTAAATAATATAAGCTAGTCTAAGTAAATGAAGCATAAGATTACTAAAGATGATTTTACACTTAATAACCTAGATAAAAGTGCAGAAAAAATAGGAATGGGTGGTAATTTAATTCCAAATATTACCGAAGAAAAATATCGAGAAAGGATGAAAAAAAGGAAAGAAATTCAAACACAAAGAGTAAAAGAAAGGAATAAAGAAAAAGGTCTAATAATAATTAATACTGGACAAGGTAAAGGTAAAACTACAGCAGCACTAGGGATGGCATTACGAACTATTGGTCATAACCACAAAGTTTCAATTATTCAATTTATCAAAGGTGGATGGGAACCAGGTGAGTCATTAGCTTTGAAAATATTTGGGAACAAATTGAAGTTTCATGCATGTGGGGAAGGGTTCACATGGGAAACACAAGATAGAAATAAAGATATAACTTTAGTTAAGTCAAGTTGGAGAAAAGCTGTATCTTATATTAAAGATCCAAATTATAAACTTATAATTTTAGACGAAATCATTGTTGCAATAAAACTTGGATATATAGATGAAGATGAAGTTATAAATGGCATAAATTTGCGCCCCGAGCTTACACATGTAGTCTTAACGGGAAGAGGAGCTTCAGAAAAATTAATCGATTCAGCTGATCTTGTGACAGAAATGAAATCAATTCACCATCCCTTTAGAGAGCAGGGAATAAAAGCACAAGAAGGAATTGAATATTAATCTTATAATCTTGAAAATATTTCCATCGCAAGGGATCCAATACAGATATAAAGACGTTCTCCCAGGACTTGCTACTGTCAATTTGTTATGAACTTTTAATGACATACTCTAGAGCACTTATAAAACTCAGTGGTGAAGCTCTTATGGGTGAAAAACCTTATGGAATTGATCCTGAAATTGTTCAATCTATTGCCAAGGATGTTTCAAAAGTAGTTGAAAATGGCACGCAAATAGCAATAGTGGTGGGCGGGGGAAATATTTTCAGAGGTCTAAAAGGATCTGCTGCAGGCATGGATAGAGCCACTGCTGACTATGTAGGAATGCTTGCGACTGTAATGAATGCAATTACACTTCAAGATGGATTAGAAAGAGCTGGAGTTCCCACAAGAGTTCAATCAGCTATTGACATGCAACAGATTGCAGAACCATACATAAGAAGAAGAGCAATAAGACATCTTGAAAAAGGAAGAGTAGTGGTTTTTGGAGGTGGGTGCGGCAATCCATTTTTTACAACTGATACCACTGCTGCTCTTAGGGCCGCTGAAATTAACGCAGAAGTTGTTTTCAAAGCAACGAAAGTTGATGGGGTTTACAATCGAGATCCAAAGAAATTCTCTGATGCCGTAAAATATGACAATCTCACCTTTCAAGATGTATTAACCAACGAAATAGGAGTAATGGATAGTACTGCTATTGCTCTTTGCAAAGATAATAAAATCCCAATAGTTGTTTTTAATATTTTCCAACCTGGGAACATTGCTAAAGCTATTTCTGGCGAACCAATTGGATCAAGAATATCTAATTCAAGTTAATACTAAATTTTTGAACCTTTTAATAATCAACTTGCAATAACTAACTTTATCTAAATGTCAAACCAAGAGCTAAAAACTACAATGAGCAAATCTGTTGAAGCAGCTCAGAGGAATTTCAATACCATCAGGACGGGTAGAGCGAATACGTCTTTATTAGACAGAATATCAGTCGAATACTACGGAGCGGACACTCCACTAAAGTCACTTGCAACCATCACTACTCCTGACTCTCAAACGATAGCAATTCAACCCTTCGACTTGGGCTCATTAGCTTCTATAGAAAAAGCGATTGCTACGAGTGATCTAGGCTTTACTCCAAACAATGATGGCAAAATAATTCGTATTAATGTTCCACCCTTAACTGAAGAGCGTAGAAAAGAATTTTGCAAACTCGCATCCAAATATGCAGAGGAAGGAAAAGTTGCCCTAAGGAATATACGCCGTGATGCCATAGAGAGAGTCAAAAAATCTGAAAAAGATGGTGATCTTTCCGAAGATCAAAGCAGAGATGAACAAGAAACCATTCAGAAAGAGACAGATAATTTTATTAAAGATATTGAAAAAAAACTTTCTGAGAAAGAAGCTGAAATTTTAAAAGTTTGACCATCATAGATGTTGCCATTATTGGAGGAGGAGCATCAGGCAGTAGTGCGGCATTTCATCTGGCTAGCAAAAGTAAAAACGTATGTATTCTTGAAAAAAATATTTCCCCTCAAGAAAGAACCTGCGGTGGTGGCGTGTCTGCTGCAGTGCAAAATTTGTTTCCTTTTAAACTTTTACCAATAGTTGATGAAATAATAACAAACGTAGAATTTAGTTGGTGCAATACCGATAAAGTAGTCGCTGAGCTATCTGGGGCTTCTCCTTTTTGGATAGTCAAACGTGAAAACCTTGATTCATTCCTATTAGATCAAGCACTGAATTCTGGTTGTAATTTATTGTCTACTTTTAATGTAGTCGATATAAAGAAAAAATCTAATATCTGGCAAATTACCGCTCTTGATGGGAGACAGATAGAGGCAAAAGCAATTATTATTGCTGATGGATCTCAATCACCATGGCCTAAAACTTTTAATTTAGGTCCAAGTCAACCAAAATTTGCATTCACTTTCTCAGGAAGAATTAAAAGGAAGGGAAATTTAAAGAGTGAAACGGCTAGATTCGAATTTGGCTTAGTAAAGAATGGTTTTGCATGGGCCTTTCCATTAAACAATGAAGTAAATATTGGGATGGGTACTTTTCTAGATAATAAAAATTCAATTCCAGTTAATGAAATACTTAAATCTTTTCTTCCTGATTTAGGTTTTGACCCTTCTGAAGTAATTGGTCATAAAAAAAAATTAAGAGTATGGAATGGTCACTGCAAATTAAACGGAGAAGGAATTCTTCTGGTTGGAGATGCTGCCTCATTATGTGATCCCTTTTTAGCAGAGGGATTAAGGCCCGCTTTGATAAGTGGATTTGAAGCTGCAAAAAGCATTATTTATTGGCTAGATGGAGAAGTCGATTGTTTAGATGCATATACAAAAATAATGAAAAGTAATTGGGGTAATTCGATGGCTTGGGGTAAAAGAATTTCTCAAGTTTTTTATCGTTTTCCAAAAGTTGGATACCAACTAGGCGTAAAAAGACCTAGTGCTCCAAAACGAATTGCACAAATTCTTTCAGGTGAAATGAGTTATGAAGACATTGCAAAAAGAGTAATCAAAAGATTACTCTTTCAAAATCAAAGCTCAAAGAGTTAGAGCAATTCCTCCTTCAATCAACTCAAGTCTTTCGTTCAATTGATTTTCTAATTTATCAATTGCTTTACTAAAGCCACTTATTCCTTCATCCAGTTTTTCAGTAGCCATTTTATCTCCAGCCATCATTAGTTCGAAAGATGTCTTATCTAAATGAATTGTCTCTTCAATCACTAAAGGTTTTTGTGCATTTAACTTAATTGGCAAATCCGAATATGTTTCATTAAGTTGCTGAAGTAATTTAGGCGAAATCGTTAACAAATCACATCCTGCAAGCTCAGTTATTTCCTCTATATTTCTGAAACTTGCTCCCATGACTTCTGTCTTATAACCATTTGACTTGAAATAGTTAAATATTTTAGTAACAGAAACGACCCCTGGATCTTCAGTCGCTGGATAAGAATCTCTACCCGTAGCAGATTTATACCAATCTAAGATCCTTCCAACAAAGGGTGAAATAAGCGTTACCCCTGCCTCAGCACAAGCAACTGCTTGATAAAAATTAAACAATAAAGTTAGGTTGCAATGAATATTCTCTTTCTCTAATACCTCAGCAGCTTTAATTCCCTCCCAAGTAGAAGCAATTTTGATTAAAACCCGATCGTTAGAAATGCCATCCTGATTATATTTAGCAATTATTTTTCTTGCTTTTGCAATGGTGGCATCAGTATCAAAGCTTAGCCTTGCATCAACCTCTGTTGAAACACGGCCAGGAATTAATTTCAAAATCTCTTTACCAAAGACAACACAAAGTTCATCCAAAGCTTCCTTCACCACATTAGTCTTGGAGGCACTGGCACCTAACATTTCTCTTGAAGTAGTTAGAGCTTGATCAATCAAACTTTGATAAGAAGGAATTTGTGCGGCCGCCAGAATTAAAGAAGGATTTGTTGTGGCGTCTCTTGGGTGAAATTTTTTAATAGCTTCAAGATCACCAGTATCAGCCACCACCACGGTCATTGACGATAACTGATTAAGAAGGGATTCCATAATTAAAAACGTCTTTCTTTGTTTTCAGCCTAGCTCTATTTTTTATAGATTTCACCCTTTAATTAGTACTTTTGGGAAAATTTAGCCATCTCTTAGCTTTTGATATCTAAATGTTCTTTTTAGAAATACTTGGAGGGATTTTTTCTATCACAAGCAAAGTCTCAATAATTTTTTTTGCCACAGGGAGAGCCACAGTTGATCCATAGGCATTTGGCTTTTGAGGTTCATCAATAACTGCTAAAACAACATAGCGAGGATCATCGATAGGAAGACTTGCAACAAAACTGCAAATTTTGGAATTGTAGTTAAAGCCATCTTGAGATTTTTGTGCCGTCCCTGTTTTTCCTCCAATTCGATAGCCAGGAACATTTACCTCAATACCACTTTCATCGTAAAAGGACACAACTGTTTCCATCCATCCAAGAACAGTACTTGTAACCTCAGGAGATAAAATCTGCTTAGGTTTTGAAGGAGTCTTAAAATATGACTCGTAATCACCTTTTAGGCCTTTAGTGATATGAGGCGTAACAAGTCTGCCCCCATTTGCAATCAAAGCATGCAATTGAGCGAGTTTAAGCGGAGTAATGGAAAAGCCTTGACCAAAGGAGGCTACAGCAGGTTCTATCGGTTGATTGACAAAAGTCTGTTTTGATTTTATTTGCCCAGAGACTGCTCCGGGAAGATCAGTTTCTGGGATTTCATCTATGCCTAAACGCCTTAACCATTGCCAATAATCACTCGCATTCATTTTATTCATAATCTTAACCATACCTACATTGCTTGAGACTTGTAGCACCTCAGGGAAAGTCAATATCCCGTTAGGCTTTCGATCCCAATTCGAGAGAGGCCATCCTCCTACTGTAACCAGACCATCATCATCAACCTCTCCATTCGGGCTTATAACTCCTTCCTCCAATGCCAATGCTAAGTTAATCGGCTTAAAGGTAGAACCAGGTTCAAATAATTCTTGCACTGACCACTCTTTAAAAAGAGATGGAGAATAATTCCAATATTTATTAGGATCATAAGTTGGCGTAGAAGCCAATGCCAGAAGTTCTCCTGTATCTATATCCATTACGATTACTACACCTTTTTTTGCATTCCACTTCTTTACTTGTTTACTTATTTCTTTAACAGCAACTTCTTGAAGCCTTACATCTAGGGTTAGTTGCAGACTTAGTTGGTCTTCATCAAAAACACCACGTTGAACGCCTATAGGTAAAGGTGTTCCATCAGCTCCTCTTCTGATTACACTTGTTTTCTCTAGACGCTTGAGATCTCTATCTAAACTTAATTCCAATCCAGCCTGAGGTCTTCTATCTAAATCCAAAAAACCAACTACATTTGCGAAAAGTGATCCATGAGGATAAAGCCTTTGAGGATACACCTCCAAATCAATACCACTGATTCCAAGTTTCTTGATTGATTTAGCCTGCTCGGGTGTTACCCCCTCTGCAAGTTTTACCCCTGAAGAATAGTTTCCTAACTTAGTTAAAATCTGATCAACACTTTTGGATAATGGCGTAGAAAGAAGTTTTGCTACTTCAACTGGTTTACGAACTGTCCTAGATGAATCACCAGGGAACTTAAAATACCTAGGATGAGCCCAAATCTTAAAACGTCTCTCATCTATTGCGACAAGCTTTCCATTTCTATCTAAAATAGATCGACGTGTTCCTAAAGGGTTCTTTTCTTCTGTTTGAACTTCGCGTGCTAAAGCTCTTAATTGACCAGACTGAAATAGTTGAAGCCAACCTACTCTTAAAAAAAGGCCCCCAAGTCCAAGACATAACAAAACAAAGACAATTCTAAATCTAGACTGAGATAAGGGCGAAAGAGTTTTTACGTTTAAAGTCTTTCTCTTCTTTCTAGAATTCATACTTCTCATGGAAATTATTAATAACCTGACTTAATAGGTAAAGAAGATATTCTCTCCAGCAATTTACCTTTAAATGTCATCTCGAATAATTTTTTGGTTTCTTCTTGTTTTGGTCTGTCCACATATATAAGATCTTCGGCTTTAGTCGGAACTAAATACCTAGACAATTTTTGATTTTTCAATAAGTAACTTTCAAGAATTGAAGTTGATTCCAGGATCCTTCGGTTTAAGTCTCTAGTTGTTTCAAGTTTAGTAAAAGACTTAGTCCACAAATATTGAGAGTGCAGAGCAACTGATGAAATTATCGTCACTATTGTGAGTATGCCTACCAATGCACCATCTAAAACAATATGAAGAGCAGCATGAATTGGAAATTTTCGTTGAAACTGTTTTGAGGAGAAATTACTGTTTAACAATCGCTTGGACAACTTCTTTTTCTGAAATTGCCCTACTTTTTGTTTATATAGAGTGCGACTAACCAAATCAAAAAACGAAATTAATTCAAGTCAAACACCTTGATCAAGCAACTGCAAGAGCTGGAATACTGATGTTTTTTTTATTTAATCTCAAGCTACTAAAAGCAGACTAATAAAAGTTACACCATTCCAAAGAGAATGCATAAGAGCACAGGGGAATAACCTTCCTGAACTCAATCTCATTAAGCCAAGACCAATCCCTAAAACGAATAGAGGAGGTAATTCCCCTACACTTAAATGAGCTAAAGCAAAGATCAAAGCACTCAATAAGACTCCGCTGATTTTGCCAACTTTGGATACCAATACAGGCAAAAGAATACCTCTAAAAACCAACTCCTCAAAGACTGGAGCTAAAACAACAGTTGTAATCAAAAGCAAAAACAATGGAATAAATTCATCACTACCCAAAACCAGTTCCAACAAAGGATTACTTCCACCCTGGTCACCAAAAATTACATTCATTACCCACCCAATAAGCAGCACTAAAGGCATAACCATTAACCATCCACTTATTGATTTAAGAAGGCCTTCTTTAATTGGTTTAATTTTCCATTGCAACCATCCTCCATCAATTCCAGAAGAAACTAGACCCATTAATTGATATCTAATTATAAATAAAGGCCCTATGGTCATTGAACAGTAGCCAATAAGTACTCTTAAAGACTCTTTTAATGGAGAGGACAAATTATTAAACAAGAAATCAATTATTGGTATTATTAGCGCGGGGAAAACAACTTCACCAATAACAACGAAACCGCCCGATACAAGTAGAACCATATCTATTAATGATAAGGGAGGTGCAATTATTTCTGGCCATGGAGTATTTTTCTTTCTTAAGAAAATAGAAGCATACCTAATCAATAATATACAACCAATAAAAGAAGCAAAAAATGGTAATAATTGTGAGGTTAAAAGTCTTACAGCAGCAATAGAATTATACTTTTGATTAATACACTTATGATCCGCAAAACCCAAAGTGGAGCATGAAATCTGATAAAGTAAAGGGTCTAATTGATTTTCATCAAAATCGGGAAAATTATCTAGTTCTTTACCTTTTTTTGTATTTAATATATAGCTTCTAACCGATTCAAAGTTTTTATCATCAAAACCATTCTTCAAAATGAGTTTTTGCTCATTCTCAGATTCTTCCAGAAGTGCTAATAAAAGTCTCTGTCTATCATCAATTTGTTCCAAAGGAATGTCACTGAGAGCTTGATAAAGCTTTTTTTGAGGTTCTGAGCCTAAAAATACATCTTGTATTGTGTCTGGCAAAGATGAAGAAGCTGATACTGCCATCTCAGTTTGCATCAAAGAAATCTTTGGAGCGACTGAGGGGCGTTCAAAGCTTTCTTGCAAACCTTGTCGCCATATCAGAACAGTTAAAATCAATGAAAATAGAGCGATAGCCCATTTCCACCCAGTTTTGGCTTGTCTCATAAAATCAACTTGTGAAGACTGAAATGGAGAAAGACTTCTATCTTTACTAAAAGAACATTAGATTGCCCTCATGGCTAATACCATAATTATCTAGAAGACACTTTATTTAATGACATTGCGTCTAATTTTTGTCCGTCATGGATTGAGTACTTTTAACATGGAAGGTCGGATTCAAGGAAGAAACGACCTTTCAACATTAACTAAAGAAGGGCAATTACAAGCTGAAGCGGCTGGGAAAACAATCTCTTCTCTTCCAATAGATGCAATTTATAGCTCCCCTTTACAAAGAGCCTCAGAGACTACAAAAATTATTATCAAACAACATCATAGAGATCTTCA
Source organism: Prochlorococcus sp. AG-402-I20 (assembly GCA_003216975.1). Taxonomy (GTDB): domain Bacteria; phylum Cyanobacteriota; class Cyanobacteriia; order PCC-6307; family Cyanobiaceae; genus Prochlorococcus_B. Next base: position 57,889 of record QCHY01000008.1, on the reverse strand, counting down.
AGCAACATATACTGATGATCTTCTTGAAGTTGACCTTGGACCTTGGAGTGGTTTAACAAAAAATGAAATAAAAAATCAGTTTCCAGAAGAGCTTGCTATTTGGCAAAAAGAGCCAAAGGAACTAACCATTAATAGAGACGATGGTTCAAAATTCCAACCAATTAAAGAACTCTTATATCAAGCAGAAAACTTCTTAAAATCTTTGTTAGAGGAGCATTCAGGCTCTAACAAAACTATTTTGATAGTTGCCCATAATGCAATTCTGAGATGCTTAATACTAAAATTAATTAATGAGCCATCAAAAGGGTTTAGAAGATTGAAGTTAGACAATACCTCAATCTCAATTGTTAATATTACTTTTAATGACTGGGAAGATAGACAAATTCAAATTCAATGTCTCAACAATATCGCTCATTTACACCCTACAATTCCCAAAAAAGGAAGTAAAAAAAGAATTATTTTGGTCAGGCATGGTGAAACAGACTGGAATAAACAGGGAAGGTTCCAAGGACAAATTGATATTCCTTTAAATAAAAATGGTAAATCCCAAGCTAAAGCCGCAAGTGAATTTTTAAAAAATAATTCTATACAAAAAGCTTTTAGTAGCACTCTATCAAGACCAAAAGAAACAGCTCAGATAATTTTAAACGAACATCCAGGAATCGAAATTTCTCTCAAAGATAACCTTAAAGAGATCGGTCACGGAAAATGGGAAGGGAAATTAGAGTCTGAGATCAAGGCCGACTGGTCAGATCTTCTAAAAAAATGGAAAATCTCTCCTGAAAAAGTTCAAATGCCTGAGGGAGAAAATATAAAAGAAGTTTCCACTAGGTCTATTACCGGTTGGAATGAAATTTGCAAAGATCTGAAAAACGATGAAACTGCATTAGTTGTTGCTCATGATGCAGTTAACAAAACCATTCTTTGCCATCTATTAGGGTTAATGCCATCAAAAATTTGGATGATAAAGCAAGGTAATGGAGGTATTACAGTCATTGATCTCTCAGAGGAAGAAGGCCAACCAGATCAAATTACCTGTCTAAATATCACTTCACATTTGGGAGGTATTATCGACTCAACAGCTGCCGGAGCTCTTTAATTCAATGACTAGTAGTTATTTTTTTGAAGATATTCAAATTCTTGAAAAGTCTGGGTCATCTATAAAGAGAGAAACTGTTTTAATCAAAGATGGTATGATCAAAGCCATTGGTAGTAAGGCTTTTCAAAATGCAGAACTTTTAGAGATCAAGCCTCAAAAAGCTAAAAACATGCTTTTAGCCCCTTGTCTTGTTGATCCGCATTCATTTTTGGAATCTCCATTTAATGGCAAAGAAGAGAATATCTATTCACTTATAGAAAAAGCGACACTTTCTGGATATGGACAACTAGGGATCCTGCCTAGAGCTGATTTATGGAGAGATCAAATAGAGTTAATTATTGCTTTAAAGACTATTAAAAGTGAGGTTTCGATACACTTATGGGGAGGCTTTAGCTTAGATGGAAAGGGCATTATGCTTTCGAAGCATGCAGAACTACTACAAAATGGAGCTATTGGCCTAAGTGATGACGATTTCATGCCTCCTATAGAGTTGCTTAAGCAAGGATTTTCGGCTGGAGAAATGAGAAAGTCCCCTGTACTAATTGCACCAAGAGATAAATCACTTCAAGCAGGAGGAATGTCTAGACAAAGTGTAGATACGCTTAGAGCCGGCTGGCCTCCTGATCCTGTTGAAAGTGAAATTATTCCTCTTATCCAATTACTTGAACTTCACAAGCAATACCCTGAAATTGCATTAAGGTTAATGAATATTTCTACCGCTGAAGGTGTCTCAATACTTAAGAATGCGTCCTCCAGCTCAATGTCAACTATTTTTTGGTGGCATCTAGTCAATGACAACTCGAGCCTTTCTCCATCTGACATTGGATGGAGCGTTACACCTTCATTAGGATCTCCCAGAGATAGAGCTTCACTCATAAAAGGTTTAGAAGATAATGTTTTAACAGCAATATCTGTTCACTCCACTCCTACAGATGACTCCGAGACCAAGCTACCTTCAAACAAAAGGAAAAAAGGGATCAGTTGTTATAACATTGTTCTACCTTTGCTCTGGGATCAATTAGTGAGGAAGTCAGGATGGGGAGTGGAGAAATTATGGGAGAAAATTAGCTTTGGTCCATCAAAATTCCTAAACCAAGCTGAAGAAAAATTAATTTTAAATAGTAACCGTTGGTTATTATTTGATCCCGACAAAGAATGGTACCAATCTAATGAAGAACAGCCGTTAACTACAGCAACTAATCAACCGATCAAAGACAAAAAAATAGTGGGGAAAGTTGTTGATTGTGGGCTTATTAATCAGGCTTTCCAAGACGACTGATAGGCCAAAAACGCCAGATTGCTTTTCCAATTATTTCTTCCTCAGGCAAGAACCCTCCTGCTGGCCAAAAACGACTATCCCAACTATTAGCGCGGTTATCGCCCAAAACAAATACATGTCCTTTTGGAACAGTTGTAGTCAGAGAACGACAAAAATTAAACCCTGGATTACTTGGACAAAAGTATTCAACATATGATTCGTTGATCAATCTACCGTTCAAAACAATCTCTCCCTTACCATTAATCAAAAGACGATCACCTCCTACAGCTACTACCCGTTTGATATAAGCGTCACAAGCACGATCTGATAAAGTAGGTATCCATGAAATCAAAGGAAACGTTATTAATGAGCATTGAAATTTAGACGGAAGTTGTTTTTGCCTAGCTGCTATCAATTTCTTGTCAAAGGAATATGGTGAGTTGAAAACCACAATTTCTCCACGAAAAGGAGATCTTTTACGCATAGAAAGTTTTTCAACAATAAGTCGATCATTTACTTGTAATCCTGGCAGCATCGAACCCGAAGGGATGTATCTGGCTTCTGCTAAAAAATGACGAAATCCTGTATAAAGAAGAATAGTGAGAGAAATAGGTCCCCATGTATCAATGAAGGAGTACCACCTACAATTTTTAGTTTCTTTACTTGAGTCTGAATGATTTCGCTGCACTTGTTGATTAATAATAAATATATAACCTACTTTATTTGAAAAGACTACTCATTTTAAGTCAATAATTTTCCTCATATTAATGTCAAAGTAATGTTTCAGCCCACTTCTCTTCTTTAAATCCAACTAAAAAGCTTGTACGAGACTTATATAAAAAAGGTCTCTTAATTAATCTGGGTTCTTTACAAAGTTTCTCAAATATTTCTTTATCAGTCATCTTTTTAACAACATCCGAACCAATAGAACGATATACAACCCCACTAGTATTTAATAGATATTTTCTATTTCCATATAGCTCACTTGCAGAGATAAGCATTTCCTTGGATGGGGGAGACTTCAGAATATCAATTAACTCAAAGGCAATATCATTACTTTTAAGCCACTTGATCGCTCTACGACAAGTTGAACATGCAGAATAACTAAATAATTTCAAGTTTTTAAAGCATTTAAAAATATAGTTTATTCATAAAATCAGATTAAGATTGTTTTTTTCTAGTTATCTCAAAATTATGTGCTTCTATGCAACTTTTCAATAATTCATCAACTGCATCATAGTCTCTCCATCCGTCTATTACGATTACCCTACCTTCCAAGCTTTTGTAGGTTCTAAAAAACTCAGCCACATCTTCTAATTGGTTCTGAGCTATTTGCTGAATAGTGTTAATTTCTCTTTGTCGAGGATCTGCAGTAGGAACACATAGAAGTTTGCCATCGTAGGCACCTGAATCATGCATATCAAGCACTCCTATAGGTCTTGCCTGGATCAAGCAACCTGCAAAAGTAGGTTCTTCCATAACAACCATTGCATCAAGCGGCGCTCCATCCTCAGCAAGAGTATTTGGAATAAATCCATAATCAAATGGATATCTCACTGAAGAATGCAAGACTCTATCAAGAGCCATAATTCCTGCGGAGCTAAAATATTCGTATTTATTTCTACTTCCAGCAGGAATCTCAACAACTAGATTCACTAATCCAGGCGATGGCGAAGGAGAAAGATCACTCAGGTCCATTTTGATTTATTAAAGTCGGCATTGAGCTTTTTATTGGTTCTGGCCTTTCACTAATGACAGCTAATAGTGGTATGCCAAGCATTACAAATACTATTGCTAAACCAATTAAAGAAGTTGAAGTACTATTAAAACTGTAAGGATCTTCATCCTCAGACGATAGTTGATTTGTTTCTTTATTAAGCAAAGGAGGATCAAGATCATAAGATTCCTTCTTAATCAAATGTGGTTCTAAATCCATATAAGGCTTGAAATAGATAAACCTTTAGTTGAATGTGACAAAATTAATTTAAAAACTTAGTTCAATAAAAGTTATATAAATATTATTCCACATTCAAGAATAATTAGGCAGCCTTTCTATCAGTATCTTGCAAATGATTAGAGATAGAATGATTCTGATCTGATTGCCCTTCAAGTTTATTTCTAATAACTTTCAACTCCTCAAGTATTGCATTAAGAATGTTTTGAGTTTCAGATGATGGCGAATTAAATATTTCAACTGTTACTTCCTTAATTCTTAGTATATCTTTTGCAAATCTTGCAACTTCATTGGGATGAAAAAGTAATTGATCTTTTTGATCACTTCTAAATTCAGTATTTAGTTTTCTAGGATTGAATGGTGGGTTTAAATTCCTGGTATCAGTGTTTGTATACCTGTATACAGAGGCTCTCGACCTATTTAATGTTTTCTGAACTTCGTCAATAGTCAATAATGAACCACTTAAGTTTGAATCTGTATTAAATCCTTTAGAGAGAGACTCATCTGATCTTCCGTTTGTTCCTGAATTTACTGATCCGTTAAGCATTGCGAAAGAAAGCTTCTAGAAAAGATGTGTCAGAAGTTAGCAGATGAATCAAATTAACACCATGTACATTTGAACACTTTAAAAAAACAACATGATTCCCGCACAATTTAAATAGATATTCTTGTGGACAAGACTCAAAGTACTAATCTCATAAAGGTTTACATTTTAGGCTCATGCGCGTCTCCCGCTTAATGCTGAGCACTCTAAGAGACGTTCCTGCGGAAGCCGATATAATTTCACACCAGTTACTCCTAAGAGGAGGTTTCATCAAACGCTTAACTGGAGGAATTTATGCTTATATGCCTTTGCTTTGGAAGGTTCTAAAAAAAATAACTCTAATTGTTGAAGAAGAGTTGTCAAATAAAGGTTGTCTTCAAACTCTTCTTCCTCAACTTCAACCTTCAGAAATATGGGAAAAAAGTGGGAGATGGAAGCCTTATACTGAAGGAGAAGGTATCATGTTTAGCCTGAAAGATAGACAAGGTAAAGAATTAGGACTTGGACCAACTCATGAAGAAGTAATTACTCAAATAATTTCTCAAACTATTCATTCCTATAAGCAATTACCAATAAATATATTCCAAATTCAAACAAAATTTAGAGATGAAATAAGGCCAAGATTTGGATTAATGAGAAGTAGAGAATTCATCATGAAGGATGCTTATTCTTTTCATGCAAATGAGAGTGATCTTCAATCAACTTATTCAGATATGAGAAATGCCTATCAAAATATTTTTACAAAATGCGGGTTAGATTTTGTTTGTGTAGATGCAGATAGTGGTGCTATTGGAGGGGCAGCATCTCAAGAATTCATGGTTACTGCAAAATCTGGAGAAGATTTAATTCTAATAAGCTCTGATGGTATATATGGAGCCAATCAAGAAAAAGCGATTTCAATTATTCCAGAAGGGAAGTCATTAGAAAAAAATAAGCCCTCTATACTCAAGACTACTGATCAAAAAACAATAGAGGAATTGTGCAGCAATAATAATTTCCATCCTAATCAAATTATAAAAGTTTTAGCTTATATAGCAACTTGTGATGATAATAAGAAATACCCTATAATTGTAAGTATTAGAGGAGATCAGGAGGTAAATGAAACTAAGCTTTCAAATCAAATATCTCAAATATTAAAGCAAATTGTATTAGATATTAGACCCATATCTAATGAAGATGTACAAGAACAAGGTATTGATAATATTCCATTTGGCTACCTAGGTCCAGACCTAAGCGATGATTTACTCTCAAAAGCAAAAGTATGGGAAAAAAAATTTCTAAGAATTGCTGATATTTCTGCAAAAGATCTTAAGAGTTTTATTTGTGGAAATAATACCAAAGATGAACATAAAATATTTTTCAATTGGAGTTTACTTAATACAGAACAGCTAACTTCTGATATTAGGAATGCCAAAGCAGGAGATAGATGCATTCATGATAAAACTCAAAAACTTAAAGAATGTAGAGGTATAGAAATTGGGCATATTTTTCAATTAGGTACTAAATATTCAAAGTCATTAAATGCTACATTTACTAACGATAAAGGCTTAGAAGAACCATTTTGGATGGGATGCTATGGAATTGGTATTTCCAGATTAGCCCAAGCAGCTGTAGAACAAAATCACGATGACTCAGGTATTATTTGGCCAGTATCAATTGCCCCATTTGAAGTAATAATAATTATAGCCAATATGAAAAATTCTGAGCAAAAAAAATTAGCTGAAAAAATTTACCAGAAGTTAATGGAGAATCGAGTTGACGTACTACTTGACGATAGAGATGAGAGAGCTGGATTAAAGTTTAAAGATTCAGACCTTATTGGGATACCTTGGAGGATTGTTGCAGGTAGAGAAGCAAATTCTGGACTGGTTGAATTACACAATAGAAAAACAAAAATTACAGAATCATTAGATCTAGAATCCGTTGTGAAAAAACTTTCAGAAGAATTTAAGACTAAAAAACTATAAATTGAGCCCAATGGACTCTAGAGTCTCTAATAACTGCTAAAAAAAAATGATTTCTGCCTTTCATCACCTCTCCACCAGGTTGGTGAGGGCAGCTTTGGCCTTATGCCTTGGCTTCTGCCTTATATTCTTTCAGTTCACTTCAGAAGTAAATGCAGCTAAAACATTCATGACTGGGGATTTTGCTAAAGACACTATTTCAGTCTCTGAAACATTAAAACAGACCATAACTTTACCTAAAGAGGATAAAGGGCTATCTGAGGCAGAAAAAGAAGCTGTTTTTCTAATAAGCGATTACATTTCAAGATATAGAAATAGATCTCAAGTAAATACGTCCACGACTTTTACAACCATGCAAACTGCACTAAATGCTTTATCAGGACATTACAAAACTTTCGCAAACAGACCAGTCCCAGAAAAACTTAAAGAGAGATTAAATAAAGAACTATCTATAGCTGAGAAGTTGGCAGTTAAAGATAGTTAAAAATAGTTAAAGATAATCTTTAATTCATTTCTTTGACTCAGGGTAGGGCTGTCTGCAAATGTTGTTTATTCTAGAGTAAAGCGGTTTCGAGCCGAATTTTCTTCCTTGGCAAATGTTGTAGTCATAGGCGCACAGTGGGGTGATGAGGGTAAAGGCAAAATCACCGATTTGCTCAGTCGCTCCGCAGATGTAGTTGTTCGCTATCAAGGCGGTGTCAATGCAGGTCATACAATTGTTGTAGAGGACAAAGTTCTCAAATTACACTTGATCCCATCTGGGATCTTGTATCCAGATACGATTTGCCTTATTGGGTCAGGGACGGTCGTTGATCCGAAAGTGATGATTAAAGAAATAAAAATGCTTGAAGATAACGATATTGACATTTCAGGCCTAAAACTTGCGTCAACTGCGCATGTAACGATGCCTTACCACCGGCTTCTTGATTTGGCCATGGAGCAAAAGCGAGGTGACCAGAAAATCGGTACTACAGGTAGAGGAATTGGTCCAACTTATGCTGACAAATCTCAAAGGAATGGGATTAGAATAATTGATCTATTGAGCAGGGAAAAGCTTCAAGAGAGATTACAGGTCCCTTTAGCAGAGAAAAATGGACTCCTACAAAAAATTTATGGAATTGAGCCGTTAATTATTGATGAAATAATAGAAGAATATCTCGATTACGGAAAACAGCTAAAAAAACACATTGTTGACTGTAATAGAACAATTCATCAAGCAGCCAGAAAAAAGAAGAATATCTTGTTTGAGGGGGCTCAAGGTACCCTTTTAGATCTCGACCACGGCACCTATCCTTATGTAACCTCCTCCAATCCAGTATCAGGTGGGGCCTGCATTGGCGCAGGAGTAGGCCCTACTCTTATAGACAGGGTTATCGGGGTTGCTAAAGCTTATACGACTAGAGTTGGAGAGGGACCCTTCCCGACTGAATTGCAAGGAAGCATTAATGATCAACTTTGTGATAGAGGGGGTGAATTTGGAACAACTACTGGACGAAGAAGAAGATGTGGCTGGTTTGATGGAGTAATCGGGAAATACGCCGTTGAGGTTAATGGATTGGATTGCCTGGCAATTACTAAATTAGACGTTTTAGATGAACTTGAAGAAATTCATATCTGTGTCGCTTATGAATTAGATGGCAAAAGAATTGATTATTTTCCTAGTAGTGTTGAAGATTTTGAAAAATGTACTCCAATTTTCAAAAAACTACCCGGATGGCGATGCTCCACAGAGAATTGTCGTCGCCTAGAGGACCTTCCTCCTGCAGCAATGAGTTACTTAAGATTCCTCGCAGAGCTTATGGAAGTCCCCATAGCAATAGTCTCCCTAGGAGCTAATAGAGATCAAACGATTGTTATTGAGGATCCTATTCATGGTCCAAAAAGAGCTCTTTTGAATTCTTAAAAAGCTAAACAATTATGCTTTTATGATTTTTAAATTAACTTGATGATTAATAAGACAAACAATCCTTCACTTGACATAGTAGGTATTGGGAACGCAATTGTAGACGTACTAACAACAACAGATGATTCTTTCCTAGAAAAACTATCTTTCAATAAAGGTTCGATGACCTTGATTGGTGAAAGTAAAGCTGAAGAACTTTATAAAATGATTCCCAACAGAGTTCAGAAATCTGGGGGCTCTGTTGCTAACTCATTAGCATGTGTCGCCCAACTAGGGGGGAAGGCGGCCTTCATTGGAAGGGTAAGGAATGACAAGCTAGGAGAAATCTTTACAGAGGAAATATCAACCACTGGGACCAGCTTTAAAACTCCAGCATCATCCGTTGGTCCTTCGACAGCCAGGTGTCTAATTTTTGTCACTCCAGATGCTCAAAGAACCATGTGCACTTATCTCGGCGCTTCAGTATTATTAGAACCTGAGGATATCGATCTCTCAGTAGTCAGTGAAGCCAAAATACTTTATTTAGAGGGATACTTATGGGACACCCCTGCGGCTAAAAATGCATTTATTAAAGCAGCAGAAATAGCTAAAAGTGCAAGTCGAAAAGTTGCCTTATCCCTTTCTGATTCATTTTGTGTAAAAAGACACCGCGAAAGTTTTATTAAACTCGTTGATGATCATATAGATATATTATTTGCCAATGAAGATGAAATAAAAACTTTATATAACACGTCTTCTCTAAAAATAGCTATCAAAAAATTAAAAAAGAAATGTGATATTGCAGCAATCACAATTGGGGAAAAAGGGTCAATTCTAATTTCAAATGACAAAGAAATAAACATAGATCCTCTCATCCTAGGAGAGGCTATAGACACCACGGGTGCAGGAGACCTTTATGCTGGAGGTTTTTTAAAAGGGCTTGCAGATGGTCTAGAGCCAGAAATATCTGCGAAAATTGGATCTATTTGTGCAGGACACATAGTTACTCAATTAGGGTCTCGATCAAATACTGATCTTTTAAATTTGATCAATTCACATTTATAACTCTACAAATAAAATCTTAAATAGAATTTAACCAATTATAGTAATTTCTATTAGTGGAAGCTAAAAAATAAATTATTTCTGGCACTTCGTAGCTATGCAATTCTGAAATCTTATTACAAATATCAATTATATTTTCCTTCTTACACTTTATTATTAATTGTACTTCTTTTAATTCATTTATATCTCCTTCCCACCAGAAATGTGATTCTATTTTTTTAAAAGATACACAAGGAATTAATTTATCTCTCAAGAGTAAATGAGCTAATTTGAATGCATGTTCTTGATCTGCTTCAGTTGTCATAATAATATAGATCTCTTTATTAAAATCAGATAAAGCCATAATTCTTTAAAATATTTTCTATTTAATACTAATAGATTTTAATCTTTTAATTAATTTTTCATAACTATCTATTGACTTAATAGATTTAAATTCACAAGGCCTTTCCAATAACCAAAGATTAATACCCATACTCAAACATATTTGGTGCCATAAAATTTCATTTCTTCCTCCTGACTGCCTACTAATGACACCATCAATATTCCATTTCCTTACTAATGCTTTTTCAATTTTTCCATCACTACAAGCTGAGGGGTTTAATACCGCAAAATTTTTTTTTTGAATGGTTGAAGACAAAGTTTTTCTTATGCTTTCAGGATTAGCTAAAATTCTTGCATAAACATTAGCCCCTGAATTTCTTGCAAAAGTCAAGGCTTCCTCAAGATGTCTTACTCCTACAGCAAGCAAAATAGATTTATTCTTTAGATCATAATTTTCTAAATCACAAAATTTTTTTATTAAAAATGCATTTGAAATATTATCTATAGCTCTTTCGTACCTTATGAATTGTTGCTCTAGTTCCTTACAAACTTTTGAGATTGACCGTGTAATTTTTATAGCAAATGGATGAGTCAGATCAACCACACAATCAAATCCATTTCGATTAATTCTTTCATTTAAAATGACATTCCGAATCTCTTCCTCGGTAATTAAGGCACCAATTAATATTTTTTCTAAATTTAATTTTTCATATGGAATTGAGGCTCTATCCGAAACGACACTCACAGTAATTTTCCAGCCTTCATTCAATAAAGACTTAGCAAAAACATGACCTTCGCCTGTTCCTGTTAACAACCAAAGATGTGGCTGGCATTTTTCCCTTATATCCATCAAGATAAACCACAATAGCTAAAGAAAAAATGAACCATTGCATGCTTGAGGTTCTGGTTAAGAAGGCCCCAACAGTTCGTTTCACCCAAGACAACAAAACTCCATTAGCTGAAATAGAAGTTGAATTTGACAGCCTCCGTGCTGATGACCCACCCTATGCAATCAAGGTAGTTGGTTGGGGAAAATTAGCAGAAGAACTTCAAAACACAGTTCAAGTTAATTCTAAATTAGTAATAGAAGGTCGCTTAAGAATGAGTACTGTTCCTAGACAGGATGGAACCAAAGAAAAGAGAGCTGAATTTACTCTTTCTAGAATTCACCCCTTTTCCTCTAGCACAGCTATTTCATCAATACCTTCTAAAGCTCAGTCAAATATAAAAGGGGATTCAGGCAATTCTTTAAATAACGATGGTATCAAATGGGACAGCTCACCATTAGTACCTGATACAGACGACATTCCATTCTAAAAAAATCAACCATTTTCTTCAATGTATTCTGTAGCCCTAATTAAGAGTTGACCTAGTTCTCTCTCTAAAGCAGCCAGGTCAGGTCGAAATTCAGGCCATCTACCTCTATCTAACTGTTCAAGGATCCAAGATCTATCCTTGTTTAATATTTCAACAAGTTCCGTTAATTCAGAAAATTGTTTTTGGTGTGAGGCCATGAGACTGTCTCCTGAAAACCCATCTGAACCAGATTTTAGCCAAAATTACATCATGAATAAATTTCTATCACCGGCAAACCTCATCACTATTGGAGGAGCATCCCTTTCTCTAATTGGTCTAATAGCATATTTCAGTGATGCTACAAACCTCAGTGTTCCAACTTTTTTCTATGGAGTACCTATTTTTCTAATAGGTATATCGCTTAAAACGACTGAAGTTCCACCTGCCCTAAGAGTAGTTCCTGCAACTAAGTTTGCCTCAGACAGAGCTAAAGCTCCCGAAGAACTAGGAAAACTAGTTAATGATGTGACTAGATGGCGGTATGGTCAATCTTGCCAGCTTGAAGCATCTTTAAGAGTATTAAAGCTTTGGGACATAGACAGTCCTCCCCAACTTATAGAAGTGGAAGAATTGGTTAAAGATGGTAATTATGGAATAAGAATGAGATTTGAAATGGCTGCTGTGTCTTTAGAAAGATGGAATGCAAAAAAAGAGCGTTTAGGAAGATTCTTTGCTAAAGGTTTGTGCGCTGAATTATTTTGTCCCACAACCGGTGAAATAGATTTAATCCTACTTCCGCAAAAACAAGAAGAAAAGCCACAAGAAAATGAATAAAGAAGACCAACAAGCTAACTCCAGTAAAAATTTTAATAAGCCCTTTACGGACAAAGATTCAATAAGAGTTTCTGTCTTAAGTGAGGCTCTTCCTTATATTCAGCGTTTTGTAAATAAAAAGATCGTAGTCAAGTATGGTGGCTCAGCTATGGTCGACAAAACACTTCAGAATGCAGTGTTTAGAGATCTAGCTCTTCTTTCATCTGTTGGCGTACAAATAGTAGTCGTTCATGGTGGGGGGCCAGAAATAAACCAATGGTTGGAAAAATTAGGAATAAAGCCAGTTTTCCTTGATGGTTTACGTATTACTGATAGAGAGACTATGGATGTAGTAGAGATGGTTCTTGCTGGAAGAGTAAATAAACAAATAGTAAGTGGAATCAACAATCATGGAAGCTTGGCTGTTGGACTATGTGGAATAGATGGCGGACTTATTGAGGCAAGAACACTTGGAGGTGGAAGTCATGGTCTTGTCGGAGAGGTTGCAAAAGTAAATACCAAGATATTAAGCCCACTTCTCAAAGAAGGTTACGTACCTGTCATTTCGAGTGTAGCCAACTCTTCCGATAGCAGATCCCACAACATCAATGCTGATACTGTTGCTGGGGAGCTTGCTGCAGCACTGGGTGCAGAAAAATTAATCCTTCTAACAGATACTCCTGGTATCTTAATGAATGAGAATGATCCTTCTTCCTTAGTAGAAAAGATACGTCTATCGGAAGCTAGAGAATTAATTGATAAAGGGATAGTTAAAGCTGGCATGAAACCAAAAGTTGAATGTTGTATTCGTTCGCTGGCTCAGGGTGTTAATGCCGCCCATATCATTGACGGAAGAACTCCTCACGCACTTCTATTAGAAGTTTTCACTGATGCAGGTATTGGAACAATGGTTATGGGTAGAGGTTAAATGTCAAATATAGCTTTAGCTATAAAAGCTGCTGAAGCGGCTCTTGATAAAGGTGACTATAATCTTTGCATAAACATAGTTGAGTCTTTACTTCTTGATTCACAAGCAGAGACAACTACAGAAGGGCAACTTAGACTACTTATAGTTACTGCCTACATGGGGAAAGGTGAAGAGCAAAAGGCGATAGAAATTTGCCAAACATTAATCCATAATAAAAAAGAAAGTATCCGTCAACAAGCGAAACAGCTTTTATCAATACTTGATGCTCCACATTTACCAAGACCCTCAAACTGGTCGGTAGAAATACCAAAGATAGAGATGGAGCCATCTCTAAAATCGTCATTTAGAAAAACTAAAAAAAAGAAGGAGAAAATCCATCATCCTCCAACTGGTCCAACTAAAAGTCTAGATTTTGGATTTTCAATAATAACTTTGTTATTTATTTTATTATTAACCTTTCTTTTGAGTGGTTGCGTTGATATATCAACAAACTTGAGTGTTACAGGCCCAGATCGACTAAAGATTTCACTTGATATCGATAGTAATTCTGGTAAATCAATTCCATGGCAGACGGAATTCGAAAATAATATTACGAAAGAACATAGCATCCTAAAACTCCAAACTTACGAGGATAAGCAACATTTTGAATCACCAACTATTCGTTTTGAGGAAGCAAATGAATTACTTAAGCAAATAGCTTCAGTAGCTTCAAAAACTAGCGGATTCAACATAAACAAACCTGAAATAATTACTAACAACAGAAATTGGATAATTGGCACGAAACAAAATTTAAAAATTTATTTTGATTTAAGAAAACTCCCAAAAATTCCTGGGTTAAAGCTAAACATAATTATTAATGAAACTGGCAATAAAAATAATTATATAACCAAACCACTAGAAACCTCCTTAAAAAAAGATTTAACAATCTTTCCACTTGAAATTGGACAGATTAATCAGGTTGAGGTTTTAACTTGGAAATGGAACAAAATTTCAGTTGGGGTGATATTAATAGTTACTTTAACTTTGCTGAGCTTATCCCTTCAAAGATTTCGTCTGCAAATGGGATTCGGTTTCCCAGAATTACCACCTTAATGAAGATTAGCTTATTACAATTGTAAAGGATCAGGGTCAATAGAAAGGCTTACTCCTTTTGGTAAATCTTTCCATAATTCAGGTCCATAAGGAATCGGAATTTTGCTTGATTCAGGTCCATACACAAGAAGTTGCCAACGGCTCTTACCTGCAACCCTCTCAACTAATGAAGGTGCTGGACCTATCAATTGCCAGTCTTTTGTAGTGCAAGCATTTCTGATTTTTGATGAAATTTGAAATGCTCCTTTTGATGTCAACTCTGAAGATTCTCCTGAGAACCTTAATAAGCAAGCTCGACTATACGGAACCATCGCAGCTTCTTTTCTGGTCTTTTCCTCTTTTTTTAGAAATTCTTCATACCTTCCATCAATCAAATGAAGAATAACAGGATGCTCAGGACAATAGCTTTGCACTACAACCTTCCCAGGTTGCTCGCCACGTCCAGCACGACCAGCTAATTGCATAAAAAGTTGAAGAGTTTCTTCAGTAGCCATTAAATCAGGACGATGTAATAAACTATCTGCTGCTAGGACGACGGCAAGAGTTACTTTTGGTAAATCCATACCCTTAGAGAGCATCTGAGTGCCTACTAAAATATCGGCGTCACCATCAGCGAATTTTTCGAGCAATAATCTATGTCCATCACGACCTCTAGTTGTATCCCTATCAAACCTTAATAAACTTATACCCTCTAGTTCTCTTTCTAAATGATCCATAACTCGTTGTGTTCCAGTCCCGAATGGTTTAAAAGCATTTGAACCACATTCACCACATTTTTCTCTAATATTCGAACGAAAGTCACACCAATGACAACGTAGCCATTGATTTCCATCTTTGGAACGATGCACAGTTAGAGAAACATCACAATTTGGGCATTGAACGACCTCTCCACAACTACGGCAACTGAGAAAACTACTATATCCACGTCTAGGAACTAAAATGATAGCTTGATTTCCGCTCTGTTTTATATTCAAAAGTTGTTTTTTAAGATATCTACTAATTAAACTTCGATTTCCAATAGCTAATTCAGCGCGCATATCTACGACACTAACTTGTGGTAATTTACGATTTAAAATTCTTTGATTTAATTTCGCAACAACTATATTGCCATTGGGTTTTATTCTTTTCCAAACATTTAAAGATGGTGTTGCTGTACCAAGTATTACTTTAGCTCCTATTTTTTTAGCTCTATGAATTGCCAAATCCCTTGCATGATAGCAAGGCATAGGGGATTGCTGTTTATAAGAGCTATCATGTTCTTCATCAAGAACTATCAATCCTAAATTGGATAAAGGCAAGAAAATAGCTGAACGTGTACCTATGAAAACACTAGGTGTTGTAGCGTCTAAAGATCTTTTCCATGTATCAATTTTTTCTTGAATGGAACAATTACTGTGATATTCAAAAACATTTAATCCAAATCTCTTTCGAAAGCGATCAACTAATTGTGGCACTAATCCAATTTCAGGTGTCAATATGAGGCAATGTCTACCTACAGACAACTCAAGTGCTGCAATTTGCAGGTATACCTCCGTCTTACCAGATCCAGTAATACCCCAAAGCAAAAGAGCTGATCCATTTGAAAGAGACTCATATTTTTCTACAGCTAATTTTTGCTCTAGTGTTAAAGGTTGAGGATCCTCAACCTTTAATTTTTTTTTATCATTATATTCTTCAATGCCATGAGATTTAAAAAAGAAAAAACGTTTTTCTCTTTCTCCTTGACCAGCTGAGACAAAGTTTCTAATCAATACAGAAGAAAATCCTTCAGCCTCCAAATCTTTTTGCCATTTTCCTCCTCCATTCAAGAGAAGACTTTTCTTTAACTGAATCTGTCGAGTAGATATCTTTCCCTCACAATTATTACTAGACAATTTTACCCACCAAAGTTTTTTGGGTCTATTGGACAGCTTGGACCTTCCTAACCAACCAGGAGGCAAAGCGGTCTTAAGCATCTGAAAATCGCTTACATATAATTCATGAGCAATTTCTTCTAGCCACTCTCTCCATTCTTTTTTGATAGCTGCTTTTTGAACTAATGTTTCTACATTATTCAATGAAATATTATTTAAATTTTGCTTTGAACTAGTTATATTTTTTTTCATCTTTCTAACTACCAACCCCTGCATGAGTTGCCCTTTAAGACGAACTGTCACAACATCGCCTAAATCAATATCTAAATTATTTCCATCTTGATAAGAGAAACATCGTCCTTCACGACCCACATGTAACCAAATATCAAATATAAAAGAATTCATATCATTTTTAATACTTGCCGACTTAAGGAATTTTTTCTAACATTAGTTTGTTAACAGCTTTAAAGCTGTTGTGGAATCTGCAAAATTCCACCCAGAGGGAAGACTAGGAGCTTTTTCAAGAATAGGAAAAATCCATTTCTGAGATAAGCCGGTCTGAGAAATCCCCTGACATCCTTGCTTACACATTTCCATTCCTCAACAAAACATCCTTCATAATTTCAAGTCCATATAGGTTTCATGTGATTTTTCGCAAGATTTATCACGTTTAAGGACAATGTCAAATTAGAGTGTTTTTGTTGAAATTTTACAAATTAAATAGTTTTTCCTGAAATCTTATCTCTAGGAGATTTCGACCATTTTTTTTCGGGTAATAACCTGAGATCTGCAATAGACCAAAAAACCATCGTGGAAATCATGTTAAAGGAAAAAAAGACATCTAAAAATATTTCTATTAATCAGGAACCTAAAAACAATTCCAAAAAAATTAAAAAAACAGCCGCCAAAGTAAACGTGACTAAAGAAACTCAAACTCTTTCTCAAGAATCTTCTAATGATCTAAAAATTGATTTAGATCTAGAGGCGGATAAATTAATTGCTGAAGCAGATAAAGTGACTGAATCAGATATCGATCTAGATGATGATGGTGATGATGATGCGTCAGTTTTATCGAGTGCTCAAGAAGCAGCAGCCAAAGCTTTAGCAAGTATAAAAATAGGACCAAAAGGTGTTTACACAGAAGATTCGATTAGGGTTTATCTACAAGAAATTGGTCGGATAAGACTTCTTAGGCCAGATGAGGAAATCGAATTAGCCAGAAAGATAGCTGATCTTCTTCAATTAGAGGAAGAAGCTGCGCAATTTGAAAGTGAGAATGGACATTTCCCATCAGTAAAAGAATGGGCAGCTCTTGCAGAAATGCCATTAACTCGCTTCCGCAGGCGATTAATGCTTGGTAGACGAGCGAAAGAAAAAATGGTGCAATCTAATCTGCGGTTAGTAGTTTCAATTGCTAAGAAATATATGAATAGAGGTTTGTCTTTTCAAGATCTTATTCAAGAAGGAAGTCTTGGTCTCATTCGTGCAGCTGAAAAATTTGACCATGAAAAAGGATATAAATTTTCAACTTACGCTACCTGGTGGATCAGACAGGCTATTACTAGAGCGATTGCGGATCAAAGCAGAACAATTCGTTTGCCTGTGCATTTATACGAAACGATTTCACGTATCAAGAAAACTACAAAAGTTTTAAGTCAAGAGTTTGGGAGGAAACCAAGCGAAGAAGAAATCGCCGAAAGTATGGAAATGACGATTGAGAAACTGAGATTTATTGCCAAAAGCGCTCAGCTTCCCATTTCTCTAGAGACACCTATTGGTAAAGAAGAAGATTCTAGACTCGGTGATTTTATTGAAGCAGATATAGAAAATCCTGAACAAGATGTGGCAAAAACCCTATTAAGAGAGGATTTAGAGGGTGTTCTCGCTACATTAAGTCCTAGAGAAAGGGATGTTCTAAGACTCCGTTATGGCTTAGACGACGGAAGGATGAAAACCCTTGAAGAAATTGGACAGATTTTTGATGTAACTAGAGAGAGGATTAGGCAAATAGAAGCTAAGGCTCTCAGAAAACTCCGTCATCCAAATAGAAATGGAGTACTTAAAGAATATATCAAGCTGAATTAGAAAAATTAAACTAAAACCATTACTTCTCTTAACGACAAATACAAATATTGATTAGTCCATGGATTTCATTTCACATCAACCTTATTAAATTATTTTCCAAGAATTTTAATTTGGTAAGGTTGACTGCTTAAGGTAAAGAAATAGAAAATATTTGCTAATGACACTAGACCAACTGCGCATCGCCTCTCGCCGAAGCCAGCTGGCCATGGTTCAGACGAACTGGGTACGAGATGAACTACAAAAAGCCCATCCTGATCTTGCTATCACTATCGAGGCAATGGCTACGCAGGGTGACAAAATACTTGATGTAGCATTAGCCAAAATAGGTGATAAAGGTCTTTTCACAAAAGAACTTGAAGCTCAAATGCTTGTTGGTCATGCCGAAATTGCGGTCCACTCATTAAAAGATTTACCTACTAATCTTCCAGAGGGATTAATTCTTGGCTGCATCACAGAAAGGGAGGATCCTTCAGACGCGTTAGTCGTTAATGAGAAAAATCAAATTCACAAACTAGAGACTCTGCCAGAAGGTTCTGTAGTGGGGACTAGTTCCTTAAGAAGGCTTGCTCAATTGCGATACCATTATCCACATCTTGTTTTCAAAGATGTACGAGGAAATGTTATTACACGATTAGAAAAGCTTGACTCAGGAGAATATGACTGTCTTATCTTGGCTGCTGCTGGGTTGCAAAGGCTTGGTTTTGCTAATCGAATACACCAGTTAATTCCAACAGATATTTCACTCCATGCTGTGGGACAGGGAGCTCTTGGTATTGAATGTGTAAGTGGTCAACAAGAGGTACTAGATATTTTAAAAACACTTGAACACGAATCAACATCTAAAAGATGCTTAGCAGAAAGGTCTTTCCTCAGAGAGCTTGAAGGAGGATGTCAAGTTCCAATAGGTGTTAGAACTGAAATCAACAACGGTGAATTAATTCTTGAAGGAATGGTCGCAAGTTTAGATGGTAAAAGATTAATTAGAGATATAAAAAAAGGATCGGTAAGCTCTGCAGAGGAAATAGGAATAGACTTAGCCAATGAATTAAAAGGCCGTGGGGCAGGAGAAATATTAGAAGAGATTTTCAAATCTGCGAGGGCCTAAATCATTCAAACAGTTCAATTAATTAAATTAGGATCTATTTCAGATAAGTAACGCTTCTCGCAGGATTTGATAATCTCAACTGCTTTTTCAACATCAAAGAAGCCATTTACATTACAAGTACCAGGTTTTTTAAGATCTTTATAATGCTCCCAATAATAAGTTGTTTCCTTAATCCAATGCTTTCCTAATTGTTCAAAGCTTTTTATGTGATCCATCCTCTTATCATCGGCTATTACGCCAATAACTTTGTCGTCAACTTCACCTCCATCATCAAAGGTCATGATTCCTATAATCCTTGCTTCAACAATTGAACCGGGTACTAATGGCTCTGTAACATTCACAATTTCGATATCTAACGGATCGCCGTCTTCATCCCATGTTCGTGGAAGACATCCATAAGCGAAAGGGTAGGCGAGGGACGAATATCCAACTCGATCAAGTTTTAGATGCCCTGTTTCAGTAATAAGCTCGTATTTATTTATTGTGTTTGAATTCAACTCAACGATTGTGTTGACTCTATGTTCAGATTCATTGGCAAACGCAGGTAAGACATGAAGCAGATTAGGCATTGTTCTGCTAGGTGCTTGATCAAGGTTAGCCATAGTATTTTTTTATGTACTTACATGGTAAATCAACGCAGTAAATGCAAATGAAGTTCTGGCAAATAATTTAGAAAAATTTCAACAAAAAATATGTTTTACGTAATTTTTACCCTAATAAATGTATATTTTAATTAGAGATTCTAGAAAGCTTTTCAAGTTTATTGTCTAAGTATTCAAGAAAATAATTTGGTGATAATGTTGCTCCGGAGACCTTCTTTACAAGTTCCTCTGAATCCAAACTTCTCCCATGATGATGAACATTTTTGCGAAGCCAACCCAATATTTTACTGATTTCATTAGCTTCAATAATATTTTCAATTTTTCCTAAATCCTCTTCAAGAGTTTTTGTTAACTGAGCGCTAATAAGATGACCAAGCAAATAAGAAGGGAAATAACCAAACATCCCCTCACTCCAGTGAACATCTTGCAAACATCCTTCAGTATCATTTTCTGGCGAAACACCTAGAAGATTCAAATACCTTTTATTCCATTCATTAGGCAGATCTTCTACAGAAAGCCCTCTCTCTAGAAGATCAATTTCCAAGTCAGTCCTAATCATTATGTGCAAGCCATAACTAAGTTCATCGGCCTCTACTCGATTCAACCCGGGAGTAAATGGATTTAGATTGATCCATAAATCATTTCCAGAGTGGATTGGAGCACCCGCATTCTCAAAATGATGCCAAAAAGACTTTGCGAATGAAAAGCTCCTAGCAATTCTATTTTCCCAAAATAGAGATTGACTCTCATGAACAGCCATAGAAGTTGCTTGACCTAATGGCCATGCAAACCATTGGTGACTTTTAGAAGGCAAGCCTTGTTCATACAGAGAATGTCCCCACTCATGGGCAGTAGCTAATAAGCAAGAAAATGGCTGACCTTTAACTATTCGAGTCGTAATTCGATAATCATCCGGACCTAAAGTTATTGAAAATGGATGAGGGGACTTAGCTATAGCTGTATTAGAAGGATCCCTAGACCAATCATTTAAAAGTATTTGACAGAGCTTTTCTTGATCGTTATTTGCTAAATCCCATTTTTTACTCTTTTTATTAGTTATTGTCGAGGCCTTCTGAATCAATTCTGGCAATCTTTTTTTTAAAGGTTCAAATAGTTCGCTTACACGATTAATCGTTAAGTTCGGTTCAAAAGGCTGGGCAAGTGTCTCCCAGCAACTTCTATCTTCACAGAGCTGATTGGATTGTTCTGTTCTTAGTGAAATTAATTTCTTGAGAGCTGGAGAAAAACTTTTGAAGTCATTATTTTTCCTAGCTTCCTGCCAACACATATAACCTTCAGACTTTGCTGTTGCAAGCTCAACAACCAATTTAGGATCCAATCTTTTTTGTCTATTGAAATCTTGCTCAAGCAACTCAATATTTTTAAACCTATCTGTCATAAGTTCTGATTCAAAATCATCTTTCTCTTTTAAATTTTGAAGTTCAGATTTTGCTTCTTTTATTAAAATTTCGAACTGTTCAGAACTTTGTCTTGCATGAAGTTGCTTAGCTAAAAGACTTAATTGCTCACCTCTCCATGTAGAACCAGCAATAGGCATAGATGTATTTTGGTCCCAGTAGAGAGTGCTTTGTATAGATCCCAGTAACTGCGTATCTTTTAGGTACTCACCCAAAAGCTGCCAAGCAGACTTTGACAACGTATTCCATTTGATATTTCTGTAATTCTAATATCAAGTTAATGAAAATAGATTCATATTTGATCAATTTAAAATAAATTAAATCATAAGTTCTTAATTAAATTATTCATTATTTAAAAAATCAAAAAATTATATCTTTTGTATACGATCGGATTCAAAATAGTTTAACTTAATAGAAAAAGAACCAACCTGTTAGTATTTAGTGTAGTCAGGTCAAGCAGTTTATTAGTAATGGAACAGATTTTTTCTACTTTAGATTTTGTGACGAGAGGACAAGGTTTTACTGATATTACGAAAGACATTAATGATTGGATCCATTATAAAAAGTTTCAAAAAGGAATACTTCTTATTTTTCTAAAGCATACAAGCTGTAGTTTAATTATAAATGAAAATGCGGATATTAATGTTCTAAAAGACCTATCAGCATACATGAAAGCTATTGTTCCAGAGAAGGGATTTTATCCTATTGACAGAAGTAGTAGAAAAATAGATTATCTTCATTCACAAGAAGGTTTAGACGATATGCCTGCTCATATCAGAACAATGCTTACTTCCAACAATTTAAGCTTCAGTGTTGTTGACGGTGAATTAAAAATAGGCTTGTGGCAAGGAATTTACATATGGGAACATAGAACATCAAATAAATCAAGGTCATTACAATTGCATGCAATTGGTGATTTTGATTTAAATTAAAATTAAATATAAAAAACTCATGACTTCATTATTAGAGAAACCTCAACTAGATTATTTTATAGAAAAGAATCCTTCTTGGATAATAGATAATAAAACGATAAAGAAAGAATTTAAATTTGATAATTTCATTGATGCTTTTGGTTTTATGAGTAAGGTTGCTCTTTTATCAGAAAAAATGGATCATCATCCTGATTGGCAGAATACATATAATAAAGTTAAAATCAATCTAACTACTCATGACAAAGGTGGAATTACTACTATCGACATCAAGCTTGCTGAGTCTATTGATAAATTAATCAATACCTAATGTATCATTACCTACTTCCATTAAGATGAACACAAATGAATCTAATGTTAAAGAAAATATAGTTTCCAAAACTAATATTCCTATTACAATTATATCAGGATTTTTAGGATCAGGAAAAACAACTTTATTAAATCATATCCTTACTAATCAGAAAGGTATAAAGACAGCTGTATTAGTTAACGAATTTGGTGAAATAGGAATTGATAATGAGTTAATAATTAAGACTGAAGAAGAAATGATTGAACTAAGTAATGGATGTATATGTTGTTCTATAAATGGTGAGTTAGTAGAAGCAATAGAAAAGTTAATTAATGTCAACAAGAAGTTAGACTACATTATTATTGAAACTACAGGATTAGCAGATCCTCTTCCAGTTGCAATGACATTACTTGGAAGTGAATTAAGAGATCAAACAAGATTAGATTCTATTATAACTTTAATTGATGCTGAGAACTTTAATGATGTTGCTTTAGAAAGTTCAATAGGCAGATCACAAGTAATCTATAGTGATATTTTACTTCTAAACAAATGTGATTTAGTAACTGATAAAAGTATAGAAGAAACCATAACCAAATTAAATGAATTAAAAAATGATGTGAGAATTTTAAAAAGTGTTAAAGGGAATATTCCTCTCAATCTATTATTAAGCGTGGGTCTATTCGAAACTGATCAAATAAATCACAAAGAATCAAGTCATGATCACTCTAATAAACACAAACATGAACACAAACATGAACATGAACATGAACATGAACATATTCACTCAGAAGAAGATAATAAAATTGAAGATTTTCTTTCTATTTCATTTCAAACTAAAGAACCTTTCTCTCTTAGAAAATTCCAATATTTTCTAGATAATCAATTAAAAAGTAATGTTTTTAGAGCAAAGGGTATCCTTTGGTTTTCCGAAAGCGAAAGGAGACATGTCTTTCACCTCGCTGGTAAAAGAATTTCTATTGATGATAGTGAATGGGGAGAAGAAAGGAATAATCAACTTGTCTTAATTGGAAAAGAATTAGATAAAGAGAAAATACTATCTCAATTAAATTTATGTATTGATAAATAATCACAAAATACAAATTAGGGATAAATTGAACAACAACAAAACCACATCAAGGGTCTTCAAAAAAGAAAAAAATATCCCATTCGACTATACTCGTATGGGATTAAATAATAGTCGATATATATTAAAGTACTTAGTATTCCTATTAACATTTTTTATTTTATGGCCGTTATTTACTCTTATAAGAGAGGGTTTATACGGTATTCAAAAAGGTTCTATTTTTTTAACAATAGCCAATCTTAATGAAATAAAAGGAACTATTTTACTATTGATTTTTTCTCTAACTCTAGGAGGATTTTTAGGCATAGCAAATGGTTGGATTTTAGCCAATTGCCATTTCAAAGGCAGAAAAATACTTAGAATTTGCCAACTAATTCCTTTCGCAACTCCAGCTTATCTTTTGGCCGCTACATTAATTGATCTCGGCAGCATAAATTCCATCAGAATTACCGGTATGCTTTGGGGTGTAGTAATAATGGCATTCACAACTTACCCATATCTATTTCTACTAAGTTCAGAAAGTTTTACGAAAGGCGGTAGAAAACAAATTGAAGCATGCAGAACTCTTGGGATAGGTCCTTGGAAAAGTTTTTTTAGAATTTCTCTGCCAATAGCAATTCCTTCAATTACTGCTGGGTTAGCTTTAATGGCGATGGAGATCATCAATGAGTTAGGTGCCGTTCAACTTTTAAATATTCCAAGTATTTCAGCGGGAATACTTGAGAGTTGGATAGAGGAAGGTGAGCCCTCAGGTGCCATTGCTCTTGCCTTATTTGCTCTGATTTTAGTTTTTATATTAGTTGCAATTGAACGCAAATCAAGAGAAAGAAGTAAACGATGGACAGACGGAATAAGTAGTGAAGATTCAGCAAAATGGGAATTAAAAGGTATAAATCTATTCCTTGCTCAAGTTATAACCTTTACTCCTCCAATATTTACATTAGGCATTCCAATTACATGGGCAATAATAAATATTGATCAGATGAATCAAGGTTTCAATACAGATTTAATTGGATTAACTATTAGAAGTTTTAGTTTAGCCTTAGTTGTTTCATTAATAACGATATTTATATCCTTAATTTTATCAATTTCCAAGAGATGGCATAATCATCAATGGCTCAATATATTGACCTTCTTATCCAGTAGTGGCTATGCAATTCCCGGATCTGTTTTAGCCCTTGCTCTTCTTTCCTTTAAAGGAAGTATCTGGCAAATAAACATATTATGCTTACTAATCTGGGGCTATAGCATTCGATTCTTAGCTGTTTCTAAAGGTGGTATTGATGCTGGCTTTGAAAGGATTTCACCAAATATAGATAATGCAGCGATAAATCTTGGGAAGAACTGGTCAGAAGTCCTTTTCAAAATACATTTACCACTTCTCAAAGGACCTATGTTGGTAGGTATACTTCTTGTTTTTGTTGACACAATAAAAGAATTACCACTAACTTTTATTTTGAGACCATTTGATTTTGATACGCTTTCCGTACGAATATTCCAATATGCAGGAGATGAAAGAGTAGCAGAATCTATTTTACCTTCAATGATAATAATTTGTTTGGGATTAATAGCCTCTTTAGCCCTAATACCTAGCTTAAATAACAAAAATAACTAAATAGATTTTAACCTTTAAATAATTTCCTAACTGGATAAATCAAAGCTGCCAATATATCAGAAATTGTTGAAACAAGGCGATAACAAAGCAATGAAGCTAAGAGAGGTGCTTCTGGCAAGTGTGAAGAAAGACTAAATAGAATCACAGATTCAAAGACACCTAAGCCGCCAGGCGCTGCAGGTACTATAAGGCCAATTATCCATGCTAAAGAAAAGGTAGCTATTAACTCACCTTGAGAAATTAATGAGCCAATCGAAAATGCATTTATACAACATAAAAAGCCAAGAAAGCGAGAAAAAACAAATATCACCTCTACAGATAATGGCTTATAGGGATAAAACATCCTTCTTGAAATATTTTGATTATTTTTTGCTGATTTTCTATCTTTCAGATGATCAATTTTTGTAAAAAAATTGGCTTTCATTGACTTCAATTTTTTAATTAAAAATTGTCTAAATGTTGGCAAGAAGAATAAGGTAGATGACCAGCAAAGTATAAATATAAGTATATTAAAACTCCCAAAAGGCACAAAAATCAAACCTGCAACCAGCATTAATAATGGTTCTAATAAAATAGATTCTATTGATTTTTCAGTTGATAATTCCAATCGTAAGGTATTAAATCTAGATATAAAATGCCATATTCCTCCAGGTAAGTATTTATATATATTTGTAGCTAAAAATATTTTTATTATATTCAAATTACTAGTATTACAGCCAATATTATTTATTAAAAATTTCCAAGCATAGGCATTAATAATTATACTTAAAAAACTAAATAAAATTCCTCCTGATAACCATAAGATCTCTTGACTACCAATTACCTGATTAGATAAAGACTCAAAATTTCCATATATTGAAGTCCCAATGAATGCAAAACAAATCAATGTTATCAACAGTTTAATGTTGATTTTAGAGATCATTCCAAAAACAAAATTATTTCTTTTAATTTTAATCATATTAGAATTAAATATCAAAAAGAGTAATCATCTAATTCATAAAATTCTGATAATTCTAGGATTAATTTATGACGTATCTCTTCTATTGGAATTCCAGTTTTTAAAGTTATTTGAGTCAAGTCTTTATGTTCTATTTTAGTTGAAATCTTACCATTTGGTCTCATTACTTGTTTCACATTAACTGTCCCAAATTTAGTTTTATGACTCACTTTTCTTCTTGGAAGTATCCAGCGACTAATCTTATTTTCTCTTATTCCAATAGTTGTACTATAGTTAAACCAAACCTCCCTTAGTAAATTTTTATGCTTGGGATTTAGAATAGCTTGTATACATATACCTTTTCTATTTTTTTTCATATCGACCGAATAGCAAATAACATCAATAGCACCTGCAGATCTGAGTCTTTCGATTAAAACTGCAACATCTTCAGGTGTTGAGTCATCAATCCAAGCCTCTTGAGAAATTATAGTTTCATAAGAAGGTTCATTATTTTCAATATAATCATCTTTTTCATCTATTAGCAAAACTCTTAAAAAATTAGGCCGAGAAATATTTTTACTTCCTAAACCTATACCAATCTTTTTAATATTTATTTTATCTGGTTGATCAAACTTATCTATAAAAGTTGCTATCAATGCTATACCAGTAGGGGTTGTTATTTCGCCAGAATATTTATCATCAAGCAACGTTAATGGGATTTTTTTTTGCCTGGCTATTTCTAGAACTGTTGGTACTGGAATTGGGAGAGGGCCATGAGAGGTGGATACAATTCCTTTCCCTGAAGGTGGATTAGAAAAATAAATTTTATATGGCTTTAAAAAATCTATAGCGGAGCAAACATTAACAATATCAAGTATGGAATCCATTGAACCTAGTTCATGAAAATGAACATCTGATATTTCTTTCCCATGAACAATTGCTTCTGCTTCTGCAAGGATTTCGAAAACCCTAATAGACTTTTTCTTCACATAATCATTCAGTCTTGCATCGAGAAGTAAGTTTTTTATATCATTAAAACTTCTAGATAATTCCTTAAATTGAATTTCAGATTTTGAACAAACAATTCCTTTTACTCCTTCACTATTCCCCACATTGAATTTGAAGTTATAATTTTTATCTATATTTAGACTTACTAAATTATCCAAGAAAATAGATTGCGGGACACCTAAATCTAATAATGCTGATGCAAGCATATCTCCAGATATTCCAAGAGCACAGTCAATAAAAATAGATTTCATTTAAGATTAAATTTTATAATCGGTTTTACAAATAGAATGCATATCAATTTATAATTTATGATAAGACTAATTTCTATTTTTCAAATTTTTTTTACTTTTATTAGTAATTTTGTGTTGAGAAATGGGAGCTATTATTTGAAAATCTTCAACCAAAAGTTGATACCCAACACGACGGACATTAAGACTAACAAAATGTTTTAAATAATTAATAGGTACTTCACCTTTAAGATTTAGTTTGAAAGGTAAAGCTTTCTTTTGCTGATTTCTTGGTCTTTGACGAATTTTTATAACTACCTCCTTTGCTTCTGGGTTAGTAAAAATCAATTCCCCTCTTATTGAAAAATAATCATCACCTTCCAATAAATCATCAGAGTCAACCTTTAAACTTGAATCTTCATTCAATCCCTCGTTCTCCACAAAATCTTTTTGCAAAGTACTTGGCTCCCAAATACCTGTGATTTGCAAATGAAGATTTTGATTATTCCTACATCTTGGATATACGACCCAGAGGTGAGGTTTTTCTAGAGGGACATGATTCCTAATCAAGGTTATGACTCTCCCAAGAACAACTGAATCTATTTCATTACCTTTCGAATCAATTAGCTCTCCACGGGTAAAGGTCTCATTATCTTGAGGCTTGTAAATACCTCTAAATAAGCCAATTGCTCGGTATTGCAATGGATCAGTGACCGAGGGGATTGGATGGTTCTGCATCTATTTAATAAATAGGCCATTAGTGACCAATCTTAAATTTACCAAAATCCTACAAATACTATTCTGATTTTATTCATTTGGGACATTTTCATACTCTGACTGATCAAATGCATTGAGAGCTTCATCGAGCGCATCTGATGGAGATGTAGCATTATTCATCGCTCCTGCTTGTTTAAGCCGGTTCATTAAATCAAATGGATCTATTGGTAAACCTTGATCAATTTGGTCTTCTGTATCAAAAGTACTATAAATATCTCTTTTCTCATCAATTGAATAATTTTTAACTTCAGAAATTCTTATTGTTCTTGAAGAAGAAAAAACTTGTCCTACCGTCATTAAAATTGGTGCTAAACAAGTGAGAGTCAACAACAATTGACTATTAAAAAAACGTGTAGTTCGTTGCAAAACTAAGTTTTCGTCTGAATTTACATGATAATAACTTAATCAATAAAATTTTAACTCTTGCTTGTTGCAACCTGGAATGTCAATTCTATTCGTTCAAGAATAGATCTTGTCAAAGAATGGCTTGTCACTAACAAAATTGACATTCTTTGCTTACAAGAGACAAAAACAGAAGATAAGTTTTTTCCAGTTGAAATTTTTTCAAATCTTGGATATGAGGTATCAATTTCTGGGCAAAAATCCTACAATGGAGTAGCAATAATAAGTCGTTTCCCAATTAATAATATAAAGATTGGTTTTGATGAAGTAATCAATGACTATAAATATTCACCTGAATTAAAAGATCAAAAAAGAATAATAAGTGCTGAAATCAATGACATTAGAATTATAAATGTTTATGTTCCAAATGGATCATCTATAAATTCAGATAAGTTTATTTATAAGGAAAAATGGCTAGAATGTCTACAAATTTATCTAAGAAAAATTTATTCAAGTCATAGACCTATATGTTTATTAGGAGACTTTAATATTGCCCCTGAGGATAGAGATATACATACACCAAGTAACTATAAAGAATCAATTATGGCTTCTTCAAAAGAAAGAAAATTGCTTAGAGATGCTTTAGGAGAGGAATTAGAAGATGTTTTTAGAATTTTTGAACCAGCTGATAAAAATTGGTCTTGGTGGGATTATCGCCATTCAGCCTGGGAAAGAGACAAGGGTTGGCGAATAGATCATATTTACTTAACAGAAGATATTCTCAGTTACGTCAATAGTTCTTGGATCGACAAAGAGCCAAGATCTAGAGAAAAACCTAGTGATCACGCGCCTGTAGTTGTCGACATTAGCTGGCCTCCATCAGATGTTGAAAATGAATTTTTCTTTTAAAAAATTAGGTTTTTTTCTATTTTCAAATCATCACAGAATTAACAAATCAAATATTTACAATTAGACAAAAAACATTGAATTTAAGGGGCATCATCTCCAAGAAAGTCAATCGTACACTTGTTTTTAGGATTCAGCACGTTTATCAAGATAGATCTAGTAAAGATTAAAAAAAAATAACCAGATGCTGAACAGATTCAAAAATTTAGACGAATCAGTCACTTTTAGGCCATTATGGCGAACTGTGTTTATGAGCTCATTCGCTGAGGTGCTGTGACAGACGCGTTGAACACAAAAAGATCTGAAGAAATTTTTGGCTCTGCCAAAAATTTAATGCCTGGTGGAGTCAGTTCACCTGTAAGAGCTTTCAAATCTGTTGAAGGGGATCCAATCGTTTTTGATCGAGTAAAGGGTCCTTATGCTTGGGATGTTGATGGAAACAGATACATCGACTATGTAGGTAGCTGGGGACCTGCGATTTGTGGTCATGCTCACCCAGAGGTGATTTCTGCTCTTCAAGAAACACTTGAAAAAGGTACTAGCTTTGGAGCCCCTTGTGTGCTCGAGAATAAGCTCGCTGAAATGGTCATAGATGCCGTACCAAGCGTTGAGATGGTTCGCTTTGTTAATAGCGGCACAGAAGCTTGTATGGCTGTTCTTCGTTTGATGAGAGCTTTTACTGGCAGGGATAAAGTTATTAAGTTCGAGGGTTGCTATCACGGGCATGCAGATATGTTTTTAGTGAAAGCAGGCTCAGGAGTAGCAACACTTGGTCTACCAGACTCACCAGGTGTTCCAAGAAGTACAACTGCCAATACGCTTACCGCTCCTTACAACGATCTTGAGGCTGTAAAAGAGCTTTTTGCTGAAAACCCAGATGCTATTTCTGGCGTCATCCTAGAGCCTGTTGTTGGAAATGCTGGCTTCATCACACCTGAACCAGGATTCTTAGAAGGTTTGAGAGAGGTAACGCATGAGAACGGTGCTCTTTTAGTTTTTGATGAAGTAATGACCGGTTTTCGAATCAGCTATGGAGGTGCCCAAGAACGTTTTGGAGTAACTCCTGATTTAACCACTATGGGGAAGGTAATTGGTGGAGGACTTCCAGTAGGGGCCTATGGAGGTCGCAAAGAAATCATGTCAATGGTTTCCCCTTCTGGTCCCATGTATCAAGCAGGTACATTAAGCGGTAATCCTCTTGCTATGACAGCCGGCATTAAAACTCTTGATCTTCTTAAGCAAGAAGGGACCTATGAAAAATTAGAAGCTCTTACGAAAAAGCTTGTTGATGGAGTCATTAAGGCTGCCAAAGAATCAAATATTTCCATTTATGGTCAGAGCATTAGCGCAATGTTTGGTTTTTATCTTTGTGAAGGACCAGTTAGAAACTTTGAAGAAGCTAAATCTGCTGATACAAATCGATTTAGTAAATTGCATAGACTGATGCTTCAAAAAGGTGTTTACTTAGCGCCAAGTGCATTCGAAGCGGGTTTTACATCACTTGCACATTCTGAAGATGATATAAATTCGACAATAAAAGCTTTTCAAGAAAGTTTCTCAGAACTCTCATAATAAAAATCCAATTTAAATTAATAAATTGGATTTTTATATTTAATTTTTAAAGATAATTAATTTTTACCTCTAACAATTACAGGAACATTTCCTGAACTATTTCCAGGTAATGAAGGAACAACTTGTGTCTCACCATTCCATTTATCTAAAAACAATTTGAAAAGAACTTGATCATCAAGACTTTTATTTAATGTGTCGTATCTAAGAGCTTCTTGCTCTGCAATTTTTACTTCAGTTTGAGCTCTCAATAGTTGCTGCTCAGCAATCTGTTTTTGTTCGATAGCTGCTCGATATTCATCAGCGATAGTCAAGCCAGTCAAATCGAGTGATTGAACATCAACGTAGTCAAATTTATTAAGTTCATCAGCTACTGTTTGCTCAACCAACTCAGAAATATCACTCCATGAACTAGCTATTGTAACCAACTCATACTTTGAAAAAACTGACTTTAGTGCTTTAAGTAATGATGGTTGAATAATCCTGTTATAAATCTCTCTATCGTTATAAGAGATAGTTTTAAAAACTCTTCCCGCCTCATTAGGTTTCAAAGCATATTTAACAGTCGCCGTGGCAGAAATGACTTGCAAATCTTTAGTTAGTGAATCAAACTTTTCAGGTCTAACTTGAGTTTGAACATTAAAAGGATAAGTATTTTGAACAAAAGGTACTTTGAAATTTAAACCAGGTTTACGAGATCCACCACTTACTTTCCCTAATGTTGTGACAACTGAAACTTGTCCAGCAGGAACAACGAAAAATGCTTGAGTAAGAAGTAAAAATCCAGTAAATGAAAGGACAAGTAGAAGAGTTGTTGTGCCACCTGGTCCATTCGGAGTCACATTACGAAATGGAGTTGTCATAAAAAAAATTATCTAGAAATGATTTTATGTTGCTTTAGCAAGTATTGCGAAAATTGTTAGATAGAAAAAATAATAAATTTATTTTTAAGCCCGCCAGCTTTTGATTTTAAATAAATACAAAACTTATCTCTTACATACCTAAGCCATATCTCTAGCTTTTTTCAAAACCTCCAAATAAAGTTCTTCATCAATCTCCCTAATATCATATTCTGTTGGCATCACCCCATGTTTGTGCTCATGAACAATCATCCAACATGTTCTTTCTAATTCTTTTTTTGACTGTCCGGATAAAACAACTGCTTTTATAGAAAGTCTTTCAATTAATTGCTCCATAAGAAAAAAATATTAGTGATAAGGTTTTTAAAATAATTTACTATCTATAATTTTGAAATTGTAGAGCTATGTCTAGAGAATCTTCCTGCTTCTTAATTAAATTAATTGCAGATTGCAAATCATCTTTATTTTTACCTGTAATTCTCAAGCTATCTCCTTGTATTGATACAGTTACTTTCTTCAAACTATCTCGAACTAACTTACTTAATTTCTTTGAGATTTCTTGGGGCAGGCCTTTCTTTAATTTAACAATTTGCATAACCATATTTCCTCCTATAGTTTCAATTTTTTGAAAATCAAATATCTTTAATGATAAATTTCTTTTAGTAGCTTTCTGTAATAAAATATCTTTTACAGATTCGATTGTCATGTCGCTTAGAGAGACAATAGATAATTCATCTTCTTTAATATCTATTTTTGTCTTTGAGTCTTTTAAATCGTACCTTTGATCCACTTCTCTCCTCAATTGATCAATAGCATTTACTAATTCCTGCTGATCAAAGTCTGAAACCACATCAAAAGAATAAGAAGAGGGCATAAAAATTTCTATTTGTTTCAACCATTTTATGAACAAAAAGCAAAATTGCTTATAAATATACTTTTGAGATATTTATAAGACTTAAAAATATCAACAAGTAGATGATTTTTTAGATTAAAAATCAATCAAAAAACATCAGGCTTACAATTTTTCCCATATCTTCAGCACTATGGCAACTACTCAATAATGTTTCACTGTCATGGAAGGCAAAACAAATTAATTGATCACATCTGTTAATAATTTCTTGATTGCAAAGGCTACTTGCCATTGGCAAAGGTAAATCATTACTGTCTTCTTTTTCTATTAAATGTAAAACGCTACTAAGAAGATCCTTAACCTCTACAGTTTGCCTATCTAAAGATTGAGGTAACAAAACAGTTAAAAGTGAGGGGTTTACATCCAGAACTGCTCTTATTACTGCAGCATTTACGCCTTGAGAGCCTGAGGTAATTATCGAATGACCCTCTTGAGCCAAAGACCTTGCTATCAATTCAACTATATGAATAGAAACAACAGGTACATGCCTGCTCCCTAAAAAAGCAATCCTTCTTTTTCCCTCATTTTTCAACAAGGCCAATTCCTGAGCGAGAGTATCAACTCGTCCCAATGCAGGAAGATCGAGTGATCGACTCAAGGACATCCTAATTCAGATAATTTAAAGGTAGCCACTATTCCTGAACTCAAGAGGAAATTCCTAAAGTTTTAAAGATTCGATCAAGATCACAATGTTCTTGTACTAAACGAAAAGCATAAGTAGCTTTTACTGTCTCATGAAGACGAACATGACCAAATGCTTGCTCAATGACCTCAACTGTTGAGAGAGTATCTCTATCAACTTTTAGTAATGGAACTTCTAACTCTTCTGATCTATTAATTAATTGTGGTAGAGGTTCGCCAGCGCCCGTAAGTATTAGACATTGAGTAGATGCTTCCAAAGCCGCTAACTGAATATCTGTTCGATCAGCTCCTGTTACTACTGCCATATTGCGCCTTCTTCGAAAAAATTCCATTGCAGAATTCACACTCATTGCCCCTATACTCAATGTTTCGACCATTAACTCAAGCCTGTCAGAGCAACAAATTACTCGAGCATTTAAACGTCTAACCAATTCTTCAACAGTGACACTCCTCAGTAAAGGGGACCTTGGCATTACTCCAAAAATATCTAAACCAAGTGACTTTAGAGATGGGACTATATTTTCTTTTATTTCTTT
Source organism: Prochlorococcus sp. AG-402-I20 (assembly GCA_003216975.1). Classification (GTDB taxonomy): domain Bacteria; phylum Cyanobacteriota; class Cyanobacteriia; order PCC-6307; family Cyanobiaceae; genus Prochlorococcus_B. Next base: position 23,982 of record QCHY01000008.1, on the reverse strand, counting down.
AATTTGATCAGGATTAACAGCATTTAAAATAACACCACTTAAATAATTTCCTAGTTGATTTTTAGCCTCCAATAAAGCTTCAACGCTTCTACTATCTTGCCAAAAATGAGCAAGTAAAACTTTAGCATTTAAACCTTGTGCAAGTTGACTAAGACTTAATCCATACAAAAGACCTTCATGCAAGCTACCTGCTGCTTCAAGGATATTGATAGCATCACCAGAAGAATCAAGAGATAACTTGAACTCATCAAATTTAATCCCAGTATCTAAGATATTATCTTGAATTCTCTTGCTGGCAGTAGAGGCAGCTAAAAACTGAATGGAAGGAATTAAATTTTCAGAAGGTAATAGTAATGTCTCTCCAACAAACCTGACATCATCATCAATCATATCTTGAATGTCTCCCTTTTTAGAGACATTTAATTCAAGGCTTGTCGCTAATGGTTTACCAAATCTAACCAAATGATTTGAAGCAATTAATTTTCTTGCTATGCCAAGAACTAATGCTGACTTACCGCTAAATGGTTCACATGATCCAATTAGAAAGGTTTTGCTCATTAATTAAAGATCTGATGTGAGATTTATAACTTTATAAGTTTAGTCTTTTTGAAAAAGTTCTCAACACTAAATCTGTATAAAATAGAAACTAGAAAATTATTCTTCATTAATTCCTAATTTTCTTGCAAAAAATCCAATAGATTCAAATCAATGAAGAAAAACTTTTCAACCGCCTCAAGGTTTAATGGTTTAAAAATTGCCATAACTGGTGCTAATGGGACTCTAGGAAAGTCACTTATTGAAGTACTGAAAGAAAAAGGGGCTTATGTAGTTGGATTAACTCATACAAAAAAAAATAATTGTAACTCTAATGAAAACACACCAGACGAATGGATTCTCTGGTCCTGCGGCAAAGAGACACTCCTCTCAAAAAGCCTTGCTAATATTGATATTTTAATAATTAATCATGGATTCAATCCAAAAGGAATGATTGGCTCAAATGAAATAAATAGAGCGATAGAAATAAATTCTCTTAGTCATTGGAGATTAATAGAAATATTTGATAATCTAGCTCTTTCAAATAATTTAAAAAATGATAATTCAAAGGAAGTATGGGTAAATACATCTGAAGCAGAGATTCAAATAGCTTTTAGTCCAGTATATGAAATAACAAAACGTCTAATTGGTGAGCTTGTAAGTTTAAAAAAAAGTAAATCATTAATTGAAAAAAGACATTCTTTTATTATCAAGAAATTAATCTTAGGACCTTTTAAATCAGAATTAAATCCACAAGGGATAATGAACCCTAAATTTGTAGCAAAAAAAATAATCCAAAAAGCAGAAAAAGATAATTATTTAATCATAGTTTCACCTAATCCTATAACTTATTTAATAATGCCTATTGTTGAATCAATTAGAATATTATATATAAGATTTATATATAAAATATACTCAAATTAAACTTCTAAAAAGGAATCAATCTCCTCTATCAGTTAGTATTTCAAAACCATCTTTTGTTACTAAGACAGTATGCTCCCATTGAGCAGATAGATTTCCATCTTTTGTAATTACTGTCCATCCATCACGAAGTGTCTTGCAATATTTTGATCCAAAATTAATTATAGGTTCAACTGCAATTGTCATGCCCTCTCTTAGAGTTACATTTGGTAAATCATTAGTTCTAAAATTAAATACCGAAGGTTCCTCATGAAGATTCCTACCCACGCCATGTCCAGTGTAATCTTCGACGACACTAAAACCATTAGCTTTCACATAATCTTCAATAGCTCCTGCTATATCAAGAAGTTTATTTTTTGGTTTAATTTGTTTAATTCCAAGCATCAAAGCTTCTTTCGCTACTTTACTTAATTTGATTGCTTCATCTGAAGCTTTACCTACACAAATAGTTATACAACTATCTCCATGGTAACCATTATAAAAAGCTCCTGTATCTACTTTAAGCAAATCTCCATCTTTAATTATTTTTGTCTTATTTGGAATTCCATGAACAACCTCATTATTTATACTTGAACATATACTTCCTGGAAAACCATGATATCCTTTAAAACTTGGCTTTGCATCATGTTGTCTGATACGTTTTTCTGCATAATTATCTAAATCCAAAGTAGACATTCCAGGTTTAACTAGATCTCTAATTTCACTCAATACAGTTGCAACAATTTTGCTAGATTTACGCATTATTTCTATCTCTCTTGAAGACTTAATTTCAACCCCTCTCCTTTGTTGAATGACAGGGCCATTATTAATTGGAATTTTTGAATTCGCCGAAGAAAGAAGATCAGAAAAAAGTTTCATTGTTTAGGAAAAAAGTAAAAACCTGAAAATTTGCATTTTTATTAATAATCAAATAATAGTTAAACTATCAAAAGGGTAGGGACTGTTTCACTAAAAAAATTCTTTTCTTTAATAAAATTTCTATATTAAAGGAAAGTTTTCAAAGACTAATTTTTTTTAAACGAGCATTCCCTCACTGAATAAAAGCCAAATGGGGACATTGTGGTCAAACAGAGATGAAAAGATCAGATGTACAAAAATTTTTAATTTGAGAAACAAGCGGTTACAATATATGCTCGGTTAAATCAAGAGTAATTGGCGATGTTAGTTGATTCTAAAGAGCCCTCTTCTGAAGAGGTAAAAGTTGAAGATGAATCAAATGCTCCAGATGAATCTGGCGTAAAAAATGCTTCTGAATCAAAGTCAAAGGGAAAGAAGATTTCACTTAAAAAGCTCTCTCCTACAGAAATAATAAAGACTTTTGAAGACGCACAAATAAACAAAGATCTTCCTGACATCTATGTTGGAGACACCGTTCGTGTTGGTGTTCGAATAAGCGAGGGTAATAAGGAGAGAGTACAGCCATACGAAGGTGTCGTAATTGCAAAGCGACATGGAGGGATCCATCAAACAATTACAGTAAGGCGCATTTTTCAAGGAATCGGAGTCGAACGAGTTTTTCTGGTTCACAGTCCACAAGTTGCATCGATTAAGGTTGAACGCCGAGGTAAAGTAAGAAGAGCGAAGCTTTTCTATCTGCGTGAGCGAGTGGGCAAAGCCACACGCGTAAAGCAGCGCTTCGACCGCTGAGGTCTCGGCCTCCTCAATCAAAAGTCATTGGTCAACAATGACTTAAAGGGTATAAAAATGCGCCGTTAGTTCAGTTGGTAGAACGCAGGTCTCCAAAACCTGATGTCGGGGGTTCAAGTCCTCCACGGCGCGTTCGAAAACCCTTTCTACAGTTACTTTTTTAAAGAATGGAGTTGGATCTTCAACCTGGCGATGTCGTAAAAGTTCTTGAGTCAGCCGCGTTAGGCTGGGTCAGGGCTCGAGTTATTCGTGTAAAATCAGGTGGCCGTGTAGTAGTGCAAAGCGACCAAGGTCGCGAATTCACAGCTCGTGGTAATCAAGTTAGGCTAATAGAGCCTGCTGGTTTTCGTCCTTAAACGTTATCTACCTATTTAGTTTTATTTCATGAACATCTCTCTTCATTAGAGAATTAAATTGAAAAAACTTATAAAGATAGTTTTCTTAAGTCAACAATATTAATTCTTAGTTGACTAGAAGGCATTTATAGGATGATACTCAATTGTGTCAATACAAAGGATTTCTAGTGAAAGAAAAAATCCTTTTTAAGACCTAAAACTGGGACCGTAGTTCAACTGGTTAGAGCACCGCCCTGTCACGGCGGAAGTTGCGGGTTCGAATCCCGTCGGTCCCGTAGCTAAATTGAATTAGAGCTTTGACAGTTAGGGTAAGATTGGCACCAAGTCCAACTGGAACACTTCATCTAGGAACAGCAAGAACGGCACTATTTAATTGGCTCTTTGCAAAAAAAGAAGGTGGAACTTTTTTATTAAGAATTGAAGATACTGATATTGAAAGATCAAAAGATGAATATTTAGAAAACATATATGATGGGCTTCAATGGCTAGGAATTAACTGGGATGAATCCCCAACAATTCAAAGTGAAAGAATAAATGAACATAAACAAATTATAAAAACTCTTATTGATAAAGGATTTGCTTACAAATGCTATGCATCAGAAGATGAACTAGATGAAATGAGAGAAACTCAAAAGAAAAATGGTTTAGCTCCAAGATATGACAATAGGCATAGAAATCTAACTCCAGAACAAGAATCAGAATTTATCAAGGATGGAAGAGAGCCTGTTATCAGATTCAAAATCAGTGATCAAAAATTAATTTCATGGAATGACTTGATTCGAGGAAAAATGACTTGGAGTGGAAAAGATTTAGGCGGTGATATGGTCATCGCTAGAAGAGCACCAGCGAATTCAATTGGTGATCCCTTATACAATTTAGTTGTTGTAGCAGATGATTCAGCAATGCAAATCTCTCATGTAATAAGGGGAGAAGATCATCTTGCCAATACAGCAAAGCAAATTCTTCTTTACGAGGCTCTTGATCTCAATATTCCAGTTTTCGCTCATACGCCTTTAATTCTTAATTCTCAAGGTAAAAAACTTTCAAAAAGAGATGGGGTTACTTCTATTTCTGAATTCAAAAAAATGGGTTATACATCTGAAGCGATGGCAAATTATATGACTTTACTTGGTTGGTCTGTTCCAGAAGGAATGAATGAAAGATTCAGAATTTCAGAAATTTCAGAGATTTTCAGTTTTAAAAAGGTTAATAAAGCCTCAGCAAAATTTGATTGGGACAAATTGAATTGGCTCAACTCTCAAGTAATTCATGAAATGTCAGCAGAAACTCTATTAGAAAATTTAAATCCTTTGTTTAGAGAAAATGGATGGCGTCTTCCAAGTCAAGAATGGGGCATCAATCTCGTAGGCTTAATAGGACCATCCATGGTTCTTATCAATGATGGAGTTGATCAAGCTAAACCTTTTTTTGAAGAGCCTGAACTATTAGAGGATGGCAAAAAGCAATTGGAAATAAAAGAAGCATCAGTAATTTTAAAGTTTATTCTTGAAAAGTTGGAAAGCTCAGATGCTGCTTTCTTTTCTAAAGAGGAAGCTCTTGTTTTAATAAATCAAGCTACAAAAAGCTGCGAAGTAAAAAAAGGTCTTGTCATGAAAAGTCTCAGAGCTGCTCTTTTTGGAACTCTTAATGGACCCGATTTAATTCATAGTTGGGTTTTACTCTCAAGATTGAGGAAAGATAGAGCCCGTATTAGTCGTGTTATCTAGATCTTTATCTTCATCCAATAAACCCAACATTTTTGCTAAAGGTTGAGCTGTTAAACCTTGAATACCAACTGTCATTAATATTGTCAAAAAAACTAATCCTTGAAGTTTTCCCGCTCCTAAAACACCTGCCTGCTCTAATCTAATAGAAAATAAGGAAGCCACTGCTGCAGTTACTATTCCACGCGGAGCCAACCAACCAAGAAACAATCTTTGTTTATTTTCAAGAGGTAATCCATATGTTGCTATCGATACAGCTATAGGTCTGACTATGATCATCAAAAAAAGTACACATGTTATACCTCCCCACCCCAAAGGGCTCAATTCCCCCCATGAAACATCTGCTGCTAGTAGAGGGAAAAGCATAGTTATAGCTAATTGAGCTAATTCTCTAATTAATTTATCAAGTTCATTCGCCTGCGTAGAAGGTCTTTGGCCTACAACAAACCCTGCCGCAACAGATGCAGGCAATCCTGATTCAGGTAATAACCATTCACATACTCCATACAGCAAAAAAATCACCCCAAGAGTCAGTTGTAATCTGATCCCGATATAAGGCTCAGAACGAAGGCGCTTCAAACCTTCTGAAAGCAATAAGCCTGCTAATGATCCAATTAAAACTCCTCCGCCCAGCCTTGAAAGCAAACCAAGAAATAGCTCTCTCCAACCATGCAAATCTCCAACAATTAGCTCTAACAACAAAAGTGCAAGCACTGCTCCAATAGGTTCAAGTATCAAACCTTCTGCTTCAAGTACATCACTTAATGGTGATGCAAGTCGAATTTGTCGAACTAATGGAGTTACAACAGTGGGTCCAGTAGCAAGAACAATTGCACTGTAAACTCCTGCTACTGACCAACCAAGTCCTGCAAACCAATGTGCCGCAAAGAAACCAGCTGCCAATGAAATAATTAATCTAATTGATAAAATTCTTAGAACTATTGACTTGATTGCGCCTCCTGGAAATCGAAGATTTAAACCACCATCAAATAAAACAAGGCTTACCAATAAACCAACTATTGTTTCCAGCCCCTTACCTAGATCTAAAGGTTCGACCAATCCAAGCCCTGACCTCCCAATCAACAAGCCAGATAGCAACAATAAAACCACCCCAGGAAGTCCTGTTAGCACTGATAGTAATCTTGCTCCAGCCCCAGAAAAGACTGTGATACCCCAGAGCAAACCCAACCGCTCAGGAGTCATAAATAACTAGCAATGAAGACATAAGCGAGTATCCATTAAATCTACCTAAGAAAATAAATTAAGTTAATAAGCTGATTTTACTTACATATTCTTATAGAGTAGCAACCCTTCGAATTCAAATATTATTTATACATTCTAATTCAGAAAAAAACTGACAAAACCAATTAAAAAATTACAGATCAAATTTTCTCAAGAAAGATTGATTAGGCATATAGAGAGGGTGACGAGGGTTCCCTTTTTTACTAAGGCCAAGACTTAAAACACGTTTGGAAGAATTATTTTCATTTGACTTCAAATTTGAAAAACTTTTAATTAATTTCAGGACTTTACTATCACGACCGTTTAATTGACCTTTATCGCCCCATCCTAACCACAAGTCACAATTATTATTTTCCCGCCAAAATTCTAATGATTTTAAAGTAATTAAATCATTATTTCCTCCTATTGGATCATTGCTTTTTGCTAGTTGAATGGGAGACTTGGAAATCAGTCCAAAGAGATTAATGATATAGATATTTTTATAATTCCATCTCGAGCAAAAATTAATTATCCTTGTAAGAGTCCTATCGTTATTTGATGAATTGGCTTTTGAAGGATTCAAGCCAATAAAAACTACTGTCTTTTTACCAATTAATAACTCTCTTTTCAAAATCCATCTATAAGAACCGCATTCACTAAATAAACAAAATGACAAACAAAAAATAAATACTAAAAATTATTATATAAACGATGCTTTTTTTTAGCCAGCAAAAATTAAATTTGAAAATAAAAAAATAATTAACACGATAATTAAACCTGCTATTGCCACTCTGCCGTTCCATATCTCAGCCTGAGGAGTGAACCCTCTTTTCCATGAATTAAGTTCACTTGAGCTTGCAAGCCTTGTTGATTTATTTGCTTCATTTCCTTTCTTAAGAGACATGATAAAAAATCAAAAACATAAAAATATCGATTAAAAAGGAGGATTAGTAGCATATAGCAAATCAGATTTTTCCAGAGGCCAGCGTGCGGAAACACCTAGTTCCATTGAACTTTGAATATGGTTCGATGAAAACCTTAACAAAGCTGCCGCCCCAATCATTGCCGCATTATCAGTACAAAATTCCATTGGTGCGAGAGAAATCTTGAGTGAATTTTCAGATGCTTTTGAAAGCATCATTTCTCTTAAGCGCACATTTGCAGCAACTCCTCCCACTAAGACAAGAGAATTCAGACCTTGATCAAGTGCACATCGAAAGCTCCTCTCTACCAAAACCTCAGCCACCACGTTTTCAAAACTTGCAGCAATATCATTTATTGGTAATTTTTTATTTTCTGACTTAATTTTTTCTATCTGGCGAAATACAGCCGTTTTCAAACCACTAAAAGAAAAATCATATGGATAAAACCCCCCTTCAGGTTTAGAGACTCTCCCTTTTGGGAATAAGAATTTTTTTGGATCTCCAGATTTAGCTATTTTTTGAATTGCTGGCCCCCCTGGATAGGAAAGACCTAGAAGTCTAGCGACCTTATCAAAAGCTTCTCCGGCTGCATCATCATGACTTCTACCAAGACGTTGATACTTATGTTGCGCATCTACTTTTATCAATTCAGTATGTCCTCCACTAACCAATAAGACTAAAAAAGGAGGCTTAGGATGATCTTCTGACAAATATATTGATGAGAGATGTCCCTCCAAATGATGAATTCCTAAAAATGGAATTTGATGCAAATTCGCTAAAGTTCTTGCCGTAATGGATCCAACCAAAAGTGAACCTGCTAATCCTGGTGTAACAGTTGCGGCAATAGCATCTACATCTTGAATCTGTAATTTTGATTTTGTAAAAACTTCTTCAATTAAAAATGGAAGATTTTCCAAATGTCTTCTTGAAGCAATTTCTGGGACAACGCCTCCCCAATTAGCATGCTCTTTAATTTGTGAAGCTATTACATTAGCTATTAAGTCAATTTTTCCTTTTTCATCTGAAACTAAAGCTGCTGCAGACTCGTCACAACTTGTTTCGAGGGATAAAATTATTGACATTTATAGCTATTGATCAACTAAGTTTAGTATTGAAATCCCATTTAAACAGGGAAACAGATAAAAATCAGAACTCATGAGTCGTCTTTTATCAATTTTACTTTCAGCTTTTCTTTTCTTAGGAATAGCTCCAATAGCTAATGCAAGACCAGGCCCAGCACTAAACGCTGATAGAGCTCCCACAGATTTTACTGCTTCTGCTTTGGTATCTTGCGCTGATAATCCCCGTTTCCAAGAGAGAGCAAGCGCAGCCTCCACAGATCAGGCAATAAAAAGATTTGAAAGATACAGCAAAGCCTTATGCGGAGATGATGGACTTCCTCATTTAATAATTGGTCCTCCTATTGAGCCTTGGGGTGCATGGATTAACAGAGGTCATGAAGGAGACTTACTTATACCTGGGGTAATGTTTATTTATATTGCCGGTATTATTGGTTGGTCAGGAAGGGAGTATGTAAGAGCTGTAAGAGGTAAAAAGAATGCTGCAGAATATGAAATCATTATTGATACAGATTTAGCTTGGCAATGCTTAAAAAGAGGAGCTGCATGGCCACTTCATGCAAATAGAGAAGGAAAGAATGGAGAGCTTAGAGACAAAGACAATAATGTTTCTCTTAATGGGCCAAGAGGCTAAAAAGTTATCTTTTTAACTTAAAAAATCACTTCATTTTTTCAATCATGTTTCAATTATTTCGTACAAAATGGTTTAGATCAGCACCAGTCGTAGCAACGATTTGGATAGCTCTAACAGCAGGTATTATTGTTGAATTTAATAGATTTGTACCAGACTTACTTTTCCACCCAATGTCTTTTTAAAAATATAAATTATTAATTAATTTTATATTTTTAATCCCATTAAGCCTTCAATTTCCTTGAAGGCTTTTTCTATATCTTCATTTATAACTACAGCATCAAACTCGTTTTTCGCCATAAGTTCCTTATTAGCTATTTCCAAACGATCTCTAATAGCTTCTTCAGCATCAGTTCCTCTGCCTCTAATTCTTTTTTCAAGTTCAGGCAGATTTGGTGGTGCTAAAAATATTTGTAATGCTTCAGGAAAAGATTTTCGAATTTGCCGAGCACCCTCTAATTCAATTTCAAGAAGAACATTAGTTCCTTTTTCTATTTTTTCTTTAACTATTTTTTTTGGAGTTCCATAAAAATTATTTGAGAATGTAGCCCACTCAAGAAAACCTTCACTATCAATTATTTCTTGAAAATTTTTCTTTTCTAAGAAATAATAATGCTCCCCATCAATTTCTCCCAATCTTGCTTTACGAGTAGTGGCAGAAATAGAAAGCCATACTTCACTATGGCTTTCGAGGATTTTCTTAACAATTGTTCCTTTACCAACCCCACTTGGGCCAGTAAGAACAGTAAGATTTCCTAAAGATGACATAACTAAATCCTATCTAATTTTCCTAATAAAGGTTAATTAAATTATTTATAAAGTTAAAAGGATGATAGATGAGCAATGTTCCAATTCAAGTAATGGACTCTACAACCCTTAAAGCGGTTGTATTTGAACTTAGCAAAGCAATAGTTCCAAGTAGATTTGAAAATGTACAGCAAATTGATTCACATACTCTTCAATTAGGATTTAGGACACTAGAAGAACTTAGATGGATAGAAATTAGCTGGCTTGCTGAGTCCCCAAGAATTGTCCAAATACCACCTCCAAAAAGATATGGTGATAAAAGCACACTAGCGAAACAACTAAAACATCTATTAGTAAATTTAGCTTTAGTAGAAATACAACAAAATGGTTTTGAAAGAATAGTAAAATTTCAATTATCTAGTAAACCTGGGCAAGAAGTTGAGAAAGAATTGGTAGTCGAATTGATGGGAAGACACAGTAATATTTTACTATTAGATAAATCAGGAAAAGTAATTACTCTTGGAAAAAAAATAAAAGATACTCAATCAAGATTAAGACCAATAGGAACTGGAGATATTTACGTATCTCCTCCACCTCTTAAAGGAATAGCACCTAATCTCTCTGAATCATTCCAATCATGGAAAGAAAATATATGCTTAGTTCCATCAACATTCAAAAATAGTCTAAGAGATACTTATCAAGGAATAAGTCCAGCCCTAACATTACAACTATTGAGCAATGATTACAACAAAGCAATTAAGATAGCAAATCAATCGGTAAAAAGTATTGAATTAAATGAATGGGAATCAATATATAAAAAATGGCAAGAGTGGCTATTAGCTATTGAGAATAAGGATTACACAATAAATTTCAATGCAGCGACTGATTTTACAGTCTGGAAAGGAATAAAGCCAAACGTTAAAAATACAAATATTTGTCTTAGCCTTGGCATCTATTATTCAAATAAAATTATAGAAAGAAAAATAAATTCTATTACGAAAAAATTAAAGTATGATCTAAAAAAGTCAAAAGATGATGAAACCAGAAAGCTAGAAGAACAAGAGTTACTAATTAAAAATATTTCTGAATATATAAATATGCAAAACAAGGCTAATAGTATTCTAACTTTAAAAGACCCCACAAAGAAACAAATAATTGAGGCCCAACGTCTTTTTAAAGAAGCTAAAAGAAAAAAAAGATCTAAAGAGTCAATTATAAATAGAATCGAGTTTCATAAGAAAAAAATATCAGAAATTGAATATTGTGAATTATTTCTTGATTCACTAATGCATGAGGATAATGATGCTAATAAAAACAAACTAGATTCAGTTATTGAACTTAAAGAAGAAATAGAAGAGTATATTTGCATTAAAAAAAACTCATATAAGTTTAAATCAAATAGAAAAAAGGAACATTTTTCAACTATTAAAGAGATCCAAAGTCCTAGTGGTTTAAAGATTCAAATAGGTACTAACAACAGGCAAAACGAATTAATTAGTCTAAGGAAAGGGAAAAAAGGAGATCTTTGGTTTCATGCTCAAGAGACACCAGGAAGCCATGTTGTACTTAAAGCATCCAATGGTCTTTTTGATGAAAAAGATATTCAATTAGCAGCTGATCTTGCTTCTTTCTTTAGCCGCGCACGAGGGAACAAGCTAGTACCAATAGTTATGGTTCCAATTGAGAATCTGCAAAGGATATCAGGATCCTTACCTGGAACTGTTAGTCATAGGGGTGGGAAGGTCCTTTGGGGAGAAGCTGATAGAGCAGAGAAATATTTCCACCAGAAGTGAACTTCAATGACTTACTATCATCTTCATTAGACAAGATTAAAATGATTGACTTTTTGCTAGGCACACATGAGTTTCTGGGGAATCATACGTTTCCAGAGTTTTTAATTGGATATTTATTTGGGGCAGCTTTAATCATTGGGGCTCCAACAGTATTTCTTTTATTAGCGTTTACAAGCGCTTTAATGAAAACCAATGGAAAGATGGGCGGTTACAAGGAATATATTAATTATGGAGAATCCTCACTAAATGATTGTCCTCCTTTTATTTTACCTGACCCAACAAAAAACAATTAAAAATCCAAGCTAAAAATATGGAGAAAAATCAAAGTTATATATTTAATTCTACCAACGTCTAAAGGAAATATAACCCTGCTTATAAAAGCAATTATCTACTAAAATTAAATCATTAATTTAAAATAATCTGGATAGCCCAAACCCAAAAGAAAATACTTTTAAAGCTCCACCTCCCATCAAGATCAGGGGGGAATCCAGCTCAACTGAGGCATCAGAATCCTTGGAAATGCCTTTATTCGATCATCTTGAGGAACTTCGTCAAAGAGTACTTAAGAGTCTTCTTGCAATTCTTATCTCCTCTGGTTTTTGCTTGATATTTGTTAGGAAGCTTGTACAAGCATTAGAGATGCCAGCAGGAAAAATACAATTTTTACAAGTAGCTCCTGGTGAGTTTTTATTTACTTCCATAAAAGTTGCAGGTTACGGGGGGCTTACTATTTCACTCCCATTCATACTTTACCAATTTTTAAAATTCATTCTTCCCGGTCTAACTAAAAAAGAAAAGCTATTGATAGCTCCATCAGTTGCAGGTTCAGCAATTTTATTTTTCTTAGGGATTTTCTTCGCATGGAAGGCTTTGATACCAGCGGCCTTGGGATTTCTTATCAGTTACGGAGCAGATGTGGTTGAGCCACTTTGGTCTATTGAAAAGTATTTAGACTTCGTCCTTCTGCTTATGCTTTCTACTGGCTTAGCTTTTCAATTGCCAATCCTACAATTAATTCTAGGTTTTTTTGAACTTATTACATGGCAAAAGATGCTATCTGCATGGAGAGTTGTAGTAATGGCTTCAGCAATTGCGGGAGCTGTTTTAACTCCTTCTACAGACCCCATAACGATGCTTCTCCTCTCAACATCAATTACTTTTTTATTTCTTGTTGGAGTGGGATTAGTTGCCCTAACAACAAATTTTAAAGAACAAATTCTGACATCCTTTGATCCATAGGTAAAGATAAAGTTATTGCTCTGCCAAGTCTTGGCTTCGCCTGTACATTTTCTAGCCAGCTTCTTACCAAATCAGATTGGCCAGCCCGATTAATAATTTCTAAGGTTCTATTCAAATTTTCTCTGAAGGTCTCTTCATCCAAAGGAAAAGATTGTTGTTCTAAAAAACCCCACATCATTTGTAAATATATTCGTTCTCTTTTGATTAACAATTTTAAATCATATGTGACGCCCCATCGTCTTCTTAAGCATCCCACTACCTCGTCTACTTCCAATGGAATTGAAGAAGAAAAGCTATCAGAATTTGACTTGTTAGATTTAAAACTCATATCAAAAGCCAGTCTTGGCAGAGATTAATAACCTTTTCGTGTCCATTCTGGTCTAGTATCTAAGTTCAGGTGAACATCTGTAATGACACAAATGAATGCTGCAGATGTGCCCTCAATGGGCAGAAGGCAGTTCATGAACTTGCTAACCTTTGGAACCGTTACAGGAGTTGCCTTAGGTGCGTTATATCCAGTGGCTCAATACTTCACTCCCTATAGAGCTGGAGGAGGTGGCGGTGGAACAAATGCCAAAGATGAGTTAGGCAATCCAGTAAAGGCTAGTGCCTGGCTATCTACTCATCCAGTTGGTGATAGAAGTTTAGTGCAAGGGCTTAAAGGAGATCCTACCTACCTAATAGTCGAAGGAGAAGATGCAATCACTAGTTACGGAATCAATGCGATATGTACTCACCTTGGCTGCGTAGTTCCATGGAATAGCGGAGCAAATAAATACATGTGTCCATGTCATGGAAGTCAATACGATTCGACAGGAAAAGTTGTAAGAGGTCCAGCCCCTCTATCTCTAGCCATAGCTCATGTATCAGTAGAAGACGATCAGGTTCTAGTAAGTCAGTGGACAGAAACTGATTTCAGAACTGGCAACGCCCCTTGGTGGGGATGATTAATAAATGAACAAAAAAAATTTCCACGCCCAAAAAAAAATCATGAGTCGATCATTAAAACTTTTCCTTTGTTCATTTATTCTTGGATTTTCAATTTTTCTAGTCCCTCAACCTAGCTGGGCATACCCATTTTGGGCCCAACAAAAATTCGAAAATCCTAGAGAGGCAACTGGAAAAATTGTTTGTGCTAATTGCCATGTGGCAAGTATGCCAACAAGAGCTGAAGTTCCTCAATCAGTTGCAGCGGATAGTGTATTCAAAACAGTCGTAGAGATTCCCTATAAAAAGGATCTCCAAGAAGTTGGCGCTGATGGAAGCAAAGTTCCTCTCCAAGTTGGAGCTGTTGTAATGCTTCCAGATGGATTTAAGCTTGCCCCTCAAGAAAGATGGACAGATGAAATAAGAGAAGAGACACAAGGTGTTTACTTCACCCAATACAGTGATGAACAAGAGAATATTATTTTGGTTGGCCCTTTACCAGGAGATCAAAATAGAGAGATTGTTTTCCCTGTACTCTCCCCTGATCCAACCAAAGACAAAAATATTAACTTTGGAAAGTATTCAATTCACATAGGAGGTAATAGAGGAAGAGGGCAAGTTTACCCAACTGGTGAAAAGAGCAACAATAATTTGTTTACGGCAACAAATTCAGGAACAATAACCTCAATAAAAACCAATGAAGATGGAACACAAATTATTAATTTAAATAATGAAGAAGGAGAAAGTTTTACTGAAAATCTTCCTGCTGGTACTTCCCTATTAATAAAAGAAGGTGACACAGTTGAGAAAGGTGCAAAATTAACTGAAGACCCTAACGTTGGTGGTTTTGGTCAACTAGACAAAGAAATAGTTTTACAAAGCAAAGCAAGGGTTATTGGACTAATAATTTTCTTTATAGGAGTTGGTTTATCACAAATAATGCTGGTCCTCAAAAAGAAACAAGTTGAAAAGGTTCAAGCTGCTGAAGGAATATAAATTCAAATGAGTTGATGGAAAATATTTTTATAGCGCTTAGATCACCTGGGCCTGAGTTGTTTCAACTGGGGCCCTTTTCATTAAGGTGGTATGGATTGCTAATAGCTATTTCCGTTTTAGTAGGTCTTAATCTTTCAGGTGAGTTAGCCTCACAAAAAGGCTTAAAAAAAAGCCTTATTAACGACTTACTTCCTATTTTAGTTTTGGCATCTGTGATTGGTGCAAGAACTTATTATGTTGCATTTGAATGGAGAAATTACACTGGCAAAAACTTCTGGAGTTCTATTAATTTACTGAATTTAAATATCCCGATTCCCAGTGCATTAGAAATTTGGGGAGGAGGAATTGCAATCCATGGAGCACTAATAATGGGTACATTATCTATCATTTTTTTTTGCCGCTGGAGAAAAGAACCTTTCTGGGATGTCATAGATGTTTTGGTCCCTTCAGTTGCATTAGGCCAAGCAATAGGTAGATGGGGAAATTTCTTTAATAATGAAGCTTTTGGAATACCTACAGATTTGCCCTGGAAATTATTTGTACCTTTTCAATTTAGGCCAGAAATTTTCTCAATGCAAGATTATTTTCACCCTACCTTTCTTTATGAATCAATATGGAATATTTTGGTTTTTAGCATACTAATTTTTCTTTTTCAAAAAGCACAAAAAAGAGAATTCACGCTACCACCTGGCAGTTTAAGTTGCTTATACTTAATCACCTACAGCTTAGGAAGGTTGTTTATAGAAGCCTTAAGAACTGATCCTCTCTGCTTAGGTGGAGTTCCACCTTTTTGTGAGGGAGGACTACGAATAGCACAATTGATTAGCTTATTTTTAATTAATGCAGGTTTATTAGGAATTTGGAGAATTTATATTTCTAAAAAATCACTCCCAGATCCTTCCTTAATTAATAGGAGGAATCAATGAATCCGATTTCAATTGTAGGAGCAGGTCCAGGCGCTTTAGACTTAATGACAATAAGAGCTCAGCAACGACTAAAAGCAGCGGATGTTGTTGTTTGGACAGACTCTCTCATCCCGATACAAATAACAAAACTTGTTAAAGATGATTGTGAAAAGATAAGGACAAGTTCATTAACTCTAGAAGAGATCCTTTTAATCTTGATTAAAAAGCATAAGGAGGGTAAAAAAATTGTTCGTCTCCATGATGGTGATCCTTGTTTATATGGAGCAATATCAGAACAAATTTGCAGATTAAATGATGAAGGGATTGAGGTAGAAGTAGTTCCTGGAGTAAGTGCATATCAAGCAACGGCAGCAACTTTAGGATTTGAACTTACAATTCCAGATTTAACCCAAACAATAATACTGAGCAGAGCTGATGGCAGGACAGGGAAACCAGAGAACGAAAGCCTTCAAAAGCTTGCATCTATTCAATCTTCTTTATGTCTGTACCTAAGTGCAAGACATGTTGAAGAAGTGGAATCAATACTTATAAAATATTATCCTGCGAATACTCCTGTAGCGATTGCATATAGAGTAACCTGGCCAGACGAATGGATAAAAGTTATACCTTTGAGTGAAATGGCAAAAACATCTCAAGAACAAAATTTAATTAGAACAACATTATATATAATTAGTCCAACATTAAAGATCGGTAATAATAGATCAAAGCTCTACAATCCAACTCATTCACATTTATTTAGACCTAGTTAAAGAGCATAAAATAAGGAATATTTTTTAATGACCATTAAAGCCAAAGATAAATTCTCTTTTAGAGACAAACGACTTTACAGAGCCTTTAGAATGAAATCAATGCCAAACAGGTGTTTAATTGAAAAAAAGTGAAGAAAGAAAAAGCGATAGTACTCATATCGCAAATAACAAATCTGCATTACAAACTGTTGGTGAGTTTCTCAGAGAAGCCCGACAAGGCAGAAATCTTTCAGTAGAGGATCTATCTTCTTCACTCAGAATTGGGAAAGAACAACTTATTGCACTTGAATCAGGAGATGAAAGCGCACTTCCTGAAAAAGTTTTTATCAGAGCAATGGTTCGAAGAATAGCGGAGAAATTGAACTTAGATACAAGTTTTATCCTTGAAGAACTTAATGAAAAGAAAAAGATTGAAGCTAAACCTAGCCCTGTGATTAAGAAGAAAAATACTAGGAATATTAGAACTTTTCATTCTTTTAGCATGGTAATTTTATCGGGTGCGCTAGGGTTATTTACTTCAATTGTGCTATTAAAATATCTTCAAGGAGCTCAAAATGGTTCGATTAATCCGCAGAGAAGTGATATGTTTTTATTAGACAAAAAGTTTTTATCTTAAAGTATATTTATATCAATATCCTTAATTTTCTTAATTAGTAAAATCGACTTATTTAAGCTCCATTTCTCAAGATCTAAATTTTGGCCAAAGTCATTAGGAATTAGCTCTATATTAACTTTTTTATTATTAGCTTCAATAGCTATCTTTGATATCAAAGGTTCTGGTCTTCTATCCAAAGAGCATGAGAGTCGAAGAATTATAGACATTTCATTAACCAATGTTCTCTGACTTTCGTCAACCAATAATTGCCAAGATTCATGTCTTTTTTTTGGAAAACTTTTCCTATGATATCTTGCAATAGCAGCGACCATTAAATGCTCACTCTGGGAATAACCTAAGAGCTCTCCATTTTTAATTAAATACCACGAATGCTTATGATAAGCACTGATATTAATATGTTTTCCACAAGCATGAAGTTTAGCTGCTGCCCACAAAAGATCTCTACCTTCTCCATTATCATTATGCAAAAAACCCCGAGTCTGATCATAAAAAGTAAGGGCAAATTCTGATACTCTTTGTGATCGTTTTGAATTAACACCAAATCTCCTAGATTGATGAATAACTGTTCGTTCTCTTATTGATCCTTGAAAGCTCAACTGATCTTTTAAATAATTATTTCGACACATCCAATCAACAACTAATCCTTCCCGAAGAGCCCTCTCACTTAAAATAATTTCATTAACATTAACCATATTCATTATGGTTTGTAAAATCAAAGCCCCAGGGACAATAATTTCAGATCTTCTTTCACTTAATGAGGATAATTCACTCCTTTCCGAAGGTGTCATTTTTATTAATTGACTAACAATTGTATCCAAATTATTTTTTTGAATTTTATATCCTTGTAATTTTGATTGAATATTATTTTCTTTATTAGATATCAATGTACCAATAGCCATAGCAGTTCCACTAGTTGCCACTAAAACTGGCGTTTCACCTACTTCAATCCTCTTAAATACTTTATCAATTGCTGACTCCATAGAGCCTCTGATAAATGACCTTAAAAACAATTCAGTTTGCGAAGTTATTGGATCTTTTTTAATAAATTCTCTTTGTAATCTTACTGCTCCAATCTTTGTACTTGTTAATGCTCGTGCTTCAGAACTATCAGCAAGGATCAATTCTGTCGAACCTCCTCCAATATCAAGAACGAGATGAGGTTTATTCCCAAATTGCATCCCTGAAAGTACGCCTAGATAAATCAATCTTGCTTCTTCTGCTCCGCTTATCAATTCAATATCTAAGCCTATCTTCTTTTTTATTTCAGAAATAAAGTTTTTCCCATTAGGTGCCTCTCTAACCGCACTTGTAGCGGCAATAATAAGACTCTCAACTTTATAACTTTCTGATAAATCCTTAAACCTCTTTAATGTTGAAAAAGCTCTATTCATAGCTAGGGAAGTAAGTTCTCCTGTCTGAGGATCTCTTTCTCCTAGTCGTGTCGTTGATTTCTCTGCAAGTTCAATACTAAAAGTATTCAATTTTCGCTCAATCTTTGCAATTAACAAATGAGTTGAATTAGTGCCAATATCAATTGTTGCTACACGGCATATTTCAGAATCTTGATTTTCACCAAGATCCAATTCAATAGAATTCCTTTCAGAGGAATTATTTATTGAGTCACCTAACATGAATGAGTAGGTTGAACCTCAATACTCTGACACCCTCAGCACCCCATTGAGAAGACCTTATAAATCATTATCAATTTGAATTTTCGTGAATAATCTTCTTACCCAAAAAATGGGATATTATCTTCAACTTCTTAGATGGAACAAACCCAGCGGAAGATTGATACTTCTCATCCCTGCATGCTGGTCTCTTTGGTTAACTCCTACAGCCCCTCCTTCTCTATTCATTTTGGGAATAATAATTTTAGGTGGATTATTTGTCAGCGGTGCAGGATGCATCGCTAATGATATTTGGGACAGAAAGTTTGATAAGAAGATAATAAGAACAAAAGATAGACCATTAGCTAATGACAAAGTATCTCTCAAGGCTGCATGGATATTACTAATTTTAATGTTATTTCTTAGTCTTTTTATAGTTCTTTCAATCCCACAAGAAAGTAGAAATTTATGCCTTCTACTTGCATTGCTATCATTACCTTTAATTCTTTTATACCCTTCAGCAAAAAGATGGTTTAAATATCCCCAACTTATTCTTTCTATTTGCTGGGGGTTTTCAGTTCTAATCCCTTGGGCAGCAAGTGAATCTTCCTTAACAGGAGGACTGACATTAATATTTTGTTGGTTTGCAACTGTTCTTTGGACTTTCGGCTTTGATACTGTTTATGCAATGGCAGATGAAATTGAAGACAAAGTAATAGGTCTAAATAGTAGTGCGATCAGTCTCGGGAAAAAATCAATAAAAACAGTTTCTTTTTGCTACATTTTAACCTGTTTCTTTCTGGCTCTTGCTGCTTTTAACGCAAATCTAGGATTAATTTATTGGCCATTTTGGTTGATAACTACTTTAGGAATGCAAAGAGAAGTTTTCTTATTAAGTTCAAGATCAAAAGGTATTAAGACTTCAGGTTTGCATTTCAGCAATCAAGTGAGACTTGGGAGTTTGTTACTTCTTGGCATTATCTTCAGCAGGGTTATTTAATCAATGTACTTAGCAAGATTCGCAAATGACTGAGCCTATAAAGAAAGGCGATCATTTCCACATAGTTGCAGCAAGTTCGCCAATAACCAAAAAAGAGGATCTTTACTCTGGGATCAAAGTCCTTCAGGAATGGGGATTAATATGTAGCCATATCGATGCAATAAATAGGTCATGGGGTTATTTAGCAGGTAATGATGAAGTTAGGTTTAATGAATTACACCCAAGCAATCATTACCCTCTTTTGGTTTTCGCTAGAGGTGGATGGGGGTCGGCAAGATTGCTAGAAAAAAGACAACCATGGAAAGAAGGTTGGATGATTGGCTTTTCTGATTTAACTTCCATACTTCTTGCACGGCTAGCAGATGGATTTCACGGAGGAGTTCATGGACCACTAATTACAACGTTAGGTTCCGAGCCAGACTGGAGTAAAGACAGGCTTAAATCACTTTTGTTTGGCAATTATGTACCAGATATTCATGGAGAGGCATGGGGAGGTGGAATCTCAAAGGGGCATCTAATTGTTGGCAACCTCACTGTCCTAACTCACTTAATCGGGACTAAACATCTACCAAATTTCAGAAAATCAATCTTAATCATTGAAGATATTGGAGAAGCTCCCTACAGAATTGACAGAATGCTAACTCACTTAAGATTAGCTGGAGTTCTACAACAGCTATCTGGCCTAGGTTTTGGATCATTTATACATTGTGATAATGAAAAGAACGTCGACGAAACAAAGACGTTTGAGCTTCTTGATATTTTCAAAGATCGAACACAGGATCTTAAAATCCCAATTGTTTCAAATCTGCCCATAGGGCACTGTTGTGGAAATGCATCACTTCCATTAGGTAGTCAAGCTATCTTAAATGGTGATAAAGGGAGCCTTAGTCTTTTAATGTAGATAATAAAGACTCTGCAATTACTAGATCAAATGGAGTTGTCACTTTAATATTTGAAGGTCCTGCATCATATATTTTCACTGGTAATCCCATACGTTCAAACAAGGATGCATCATCGGTCACGTCCCATCCCCTAGCGATTGCTTCACTATGTGCATGCTTCAGTTTATTTACTGGAAAGCCTTGAGGTGTCTGTGCTGCCCATAAATCTGAACGAGGAGGGCTCTCAATAATCTCACCATCTTTGTCAACCTTTTTTATGGTGTCAGTTACTTGTGAAGCAGCAATCACAGATTGCCCCTTGGAAACAATCTTTGAGATTTCATCAAAAACTAATGATCTCACCAAGCATCTTGCCCCATCATGAATCAGCACAGATTTAGCATCATTTGGAAGGGCAGCTAATCCAAGTTGAACTGACTGCTGTCTTGTAGATCCTCCATTGATCCATTGAACTGTCTTTACTGAGTGATCAAGAATTGAACAAATGTTTTCTTTGTCTTTGGGTTGTCCAATAATTCCTATCCAAGAAATTGTTTTAGCGTCGAAAGCTGCTTTCAAAGTCCACTCTAAAACCGTTTTACCTGCAACCTTCAAAAGCAGCTTATTTCTATCCGCACCCATTCGACTTCCACTTCCTGCAGCCGCAATTAACAAATGCACAACTGATCCCTCCCCATTGATTATTCATTTAATATATTCGACAAGTAAAAATAACTATTTTTAGTGTCTGAGCTTAAAGTCTTTTCAAAAAGCAAGTGACTTGAGAGTAAGTTAAATAAATAAAGTTTTAGTTTTAACTATTTTAAAAATCATAAGATTATGTCATTCTCAAAATTACTTGAAGGTCAGACTGCGATTGTAACTGGAGCCAGTAGAGGGATTGGTAGGGCTATTGCAATTTTTTTAGCAAAGGAAGGAGCAGAAGTAATCATCAATTATTCTTCATCATTGGAAAATGCAAATAAAGTTGTATCAGAAATAAACGCCTTTGGAGGTCAGGCATATCCTCTTCAAGCTGATATTTCTAATGAAAACTCGGTAAATGAATTGATAAAAACAGTATTGGAGAAAAATAATAAAATTGATGTTCTGGTCAATAACGCAGGAATAACAAAAGATGGGCTTTTAATGAGAATGAAAACAGACGATTGGCAGAAAGTTTTAGACCTTAATTTAAGTGGTGTTTTTTATTGCACAAGAGCGGTTTCTAGGCAGATGTTGAAGCAAAAAAAAGGAAGAATTATCAACATAACTTCTGTGGTTGGGTTGATGGGCAACCCAGGGCAAGCGAATTACTCTGCCGCCAAGGCAGGAGTAGTAGGTCTTACACAAAGTGCTGCAAAAGAATTTGCAAGCAGAGGAATTACTGTAAATGCAGTTGCTCCAGGCTTTATTTCAACTGATATGACAAAAGATCTGAACAATGAATCAATCCTTTCTGCTATCCCGCTTGGACGATTCGGGGATCCTGAGGATGTTGCAGGAGCGGTGAGGTTCTTGGCAGCAGATCCTTCGGCAGCGTACATAACCGGTCAGACAATTCAAGTTGATGGTGGGATGGTTATGAGTTGAGCAGATATCAATTTTGAATAGGCTGCCCCAGTTCATCTCTCAATCTTCTAATTCTCTGCAATAGTTTTAATCTTCTGCTTCTTGCAGTAGCTGTAAGAAATATCCTCAAAGGGAAATAAATCAAAGTCATAGTCCCGGCTAACCCAGCCATTAGAATAAAAAATAAAGTCCCGGGATCGTTCATACGTTGACACTAACTACCTTCTGCAAAAATTGGGAATAATTTCTCAATTACAATTCGGCTTTCCCCACTTATTTAGCCTCCCCTAATGTGTGTTTCCTGTGGGAGATTAAGTTTAATTCAATTCAAATATGGCAAAACTTCTAAGTTTTTCAGACGAATCCCGTGGTGCTCTAGAAAAAGGAGTAAACAATTTAGCCAATGCTCTAAAAGTCACAATTGGACCAAAGGGTAGAAATGTTGTTATTGAAAAAAAATTCGGAGCCCCAGATATTGTTAATGATGGAGTAACAATTGCTAAGGAAATAGATCTTGAAGATCCATTTGAAAACATAGGGGCAAAGCTTATCGAACAGGTTGCATCAAAAACGAAGGAAAAAGCTGGGGATGGAACAACTACTGCAACAGTTTTAGCTCAATTTATGGTTCAAGAAGGATTGAGAAATACAGCTGCTGGAGCAAGCCCAATCGAATTAAGAAGGGGAATGGAAAAAGCTGTAGCTCAAATAGTTGATGATCTCAAGAAAAAAAGCAACTCAGTCAGTGGTGATGCTATTAAACAAGTTGCGACAGTCAGTGCTGGTGGAGATGAGGAAATAGGTTCAATGATTGCAGATGCAATAGATAAGGTTAGTTTTGATGGAGTAATAACAGTTGAGGAATCCAAATCTCTAGCTACTGAACTAGATATAACTGAGGGAATGGCATTTGACAGAGGGTATAGCTCTCCATATTTTGTCACTGATGAAGATCGATTAATTTGTGAATTTGAAAATCCTTCAATTCTAATTACTGACAAAAAAATCTCATCGATTGCCGAGCTCATTCCTGTTTTAGAAACAGTTCAAAAGAGTGGAACACCCTTAATAATCCTTGCCGAAGAAGTAGAGGGTGAAGCATTAGCGACATTAGTTGTAAATAAAAATCGTGGTGTTCTACAGGTCGCAGCTGTTAGAGCTCCATCATTTGGTGAGAGACGCAAAGCTGCTCTTGGAGATATTGCAGTACTAACTGGTGGCACATTAATAAGCGAAGACAAAGCAATGAGTCTTGAGAAAGTTCAATTTTCTGACCTAGGACAAGCTAGAAGAGTAACAATTACAAAAGACAGCACAACAATTGTCGCAAATGAGAATCAGAATACCGAATTATCTAATCGCATCGCCTCAATCAAAAGAGAACTTGACGAAACAGATTCTGAGTATGACCAAGAGAAGTTAAACGAGAGAATCGCTAAACTTGCAGGAGGTGTTGCTGTAATTAAAGTTGGTGCCCCAACTGAAACTGAGTTAAAGAATAGAAAGCTCAGAATTGAGGATGCTCTGAATGCAACTCGTGCAGCTATTGAAGAAGGTATTGTTGCTGGTGGAGGAACAACGCTTCTAGAACTAAGTGATGGGCTTGAAGATTTATCTAAAAAGCTAGAGGGTGATCAAAGAACCGGAGTTGAAATTATAAAAAGAGCATTGACTGCTCCAACAAAGCAGATTGCTATAAATGCAGGATTCAATGGAGATGTTGTTGTATCAGATATTAAGAGGTTAGGTAAAGGCTTCAATGCACAAACTGGAGAGTATGTAGATCTACTTGAAGCAGGAATCTTAGACGCCTCAAAAGTAATAAGACTTGCTCTTCAAGATGCTGTTTCAATCGCCTCCCTTCTAATAACTACTGAAGTTGTTATTGCTGAT
>QCHY01000007.1 GCA_003216975.1 Prochlorococcus sp. AG-402-I20 | reverse complement strand
GTCATTACGGAAGGGGTTTTTTCTTGCTATGGAAGCGGATTATTTATTTTTTAGAATACCTCCTTTTTCAAATGTTTTATAAAGTAAATATCCAATCAGAAATAGAACAATCAAGGAAAAATTCTGATTAAAAATCTTAATTATGAGATAAGCGAATACTGGAATTAATAAGAATCTCTTGGCTGAGAGTTTTTCTTGCGGTGTTAACCCTTTCCATTCAAGATACCTTCTCCATTGAAAAACTCTCTTCATTTCTCTTCCTATAGGTTCTTTCCTAGTAAAAAAGCTAAGGCTATTTAGTAAAATTTTTAGATCTTCGATACGGCTCATAATCTCATTATGCCTTCTTTATACTTAAGTTAACTACTAAATAAATAAAACTCCATTCATTAAGTCAAAGTTACTGTTAATAGCTAACTTCTAGCGAAATATCAGAGATTTTATTTACTTATGATGTTCTTTTTGCCTAAAAATAATGAGGTTTAATGCTCTTAAATAGATGAGATAAAAGACTGATTGCTGTTGTCTTTTATCTCAATCACCTCACGATTAATTAATCAGGTTTTGATTTAACTGTAGATTTTTGAGCAAATAGGACCAGCTTCTTCATCTGTAAATACTGGTGTGGTTTCCCAATCAAGAAATTCGGCCCATTCAGCTGCATGCTCGTAAAGTGCTTTTGGGTCTTCTGCTTTAACAAGAATCCAACCTTCAAGTGATCCTGGAGCGTGATATCTACCTAGCATCTCTGCTCCTACGTATGGTGCTCCCGTGGCTAAAAATTTTTCTGCGCCTTTTTGGTGGTAACCAGGCTTGAATTTCCAATGCTGTATGTAGTGCATGAATCATTTGAGTAATCTTCATCTTTATAAACGAATTGTTTTTTCATTGCTAGTAATGATGATCACATTTAGATACTTAACTTTTTTTTCTTAATTCCTAATTAATACTCCTGGGGAAGTACATGAGCTGTTTGCCTATCCTTGGTTTTGGAAGAGAGTCGGTAACTAATTTTTATATCAATATTATTTTTGCTTCTTGTGCCTGCCAATAGGAATATTCTTCACTGCCAAGAATATGAGATGAACCTTTGAAATGTAAATTCCCTTCCATATATTCTCTAAAACTCATTGGTCTGTCTTAAGTATTGACATTACTGTATGAAAAATCAGTTTAATTCACACCATGGAAAATAGAGTTTATTCCTGCTGATTATTTCATAGCTAGATCATCATCAAATGATTTGCTTATTCATAAAAACATGACTGAGATTAAAAACTCTTTGAGATGATACTGCTATTTTGATTTTGAAATATCTATCGACAACAAAATTTATTTTGGTCTTATGAATTATTATCTCCTTTGAATTTATGGATGGATGTAGGTTTGAAGAAGTAGCTCATATCAGAAGAAACTTCCGATGGATTCAATTTTAGTGATCAGATTGAGCCAGAAGTATGAGATTAGGTGTTAAGACTCACTTGTTTAATATCCTTTATGAGGCATTAATTGTTTAATTGTTTTTTTTTTATGCCATCACGAGTTCTTGATGATTTTATAGATGATTGTTTTCTTAGTGGCGATGAAATTTGTAAATTTCAAATCTATAGGTCACGAAAATATGAGAATAGGGTCAACCCGATTGCCTCTCAATTAATAGCTTCTAAGCAAAAGATCGGTCTAAATAAGACTACATAAAATGTTCTTATAAATTTTTTATTTCTCGAGGACAGTATTCTCGCTATTATCACAATAGCTTTTAGCATTATCAGCTTTAACTGGTTTATGGCAATATTTGCATGTAAAATAAAGATTATGGTATGTGATTTTTCAAAATGCCATTAAAGAAAAAACCAGTACCAGTTCCATGGGATTTAAAGGTGGGTGACGATAACTATCTAAAAGAGCCCTGGATTCTTAAGAAAGGAAAAGAGTTTATTACTATTGAGAAAGATAACAATAATCGAGGAAATTTCTATTTACAAAAAGACGATGAAAAACGTTTATCTTTAAGTGCTTTACAAGCTAAATTGACATATCATCAACTTCTTGAGTTTGGTTATAAGCTTCAAAAACCAAAGAGAAAAAAAATAAAGACACAATTGATTTCTGATGATTAAATTACATCAATTACTATTTTGTTTTAGGAAGAAATACTAAGTGGTATATAATAATGATTGGTAGTTTTAATTGTAATTAGTCTTAATTAACACCTGTTAAGGTGTATTTATAATCTTTCAAGTATTTATATCTAGATTTTCTTGATAATATATAAGAAAGATTTGTATGGATATTTCAAAAGAGATTATAACTAAATAAAATACGATAGCAAAGAAATTTTCTTTTTAATATGAGTTTGGGATCATTTTCTTATGACTTACCAAGATTTCTATCAATAAAATCTCTAAGAAGAGAAATCATTAATGAATGACTCTACAAAATTTATGTGTTTAATCTAAGTTGATTAAATGTCTTCTACTTTAAAAGCATCTAAGAATAGTCTTAATAGTAGATTGTTTAATATAATTATTGTTGTATTAACTTCTACTGAATCATGAATGTAGCTGTTGAAACTGATTTGTTAAACTTTTCATTATTGTTTAATTAATTGTTTTTTAACTAATGACAAAAACTATTAGTCAATGGCTTTCTTTGAATATTAATTCATTCAAAGCTTAAAAATATAATGATTGGGCTTCCATGATTAGAATTATTTCTGGTTTAGGTGCATGTTCAATTACTGTACAAATTATTCTTGGCGTTTTCTAGTCCTGGTGAATACTGAGGTATGAAAACGGGGATTATAATACTCCCGCATTAAGACGGATTTACTATTGGTGTTTATTTCTATTTAATCAAATATAGAAACACAACTTATGCTAATAATTACTGAAAGCTTAGAAGAGGATATAAAAGTTCTCTTCTATAAATCTAATCTCATAACAATAATAAAATCTTTTACAAACTCATCTAATCAAAATACTGATTATGGAAAAAGGTATCAAGCAGAGACGCAAAAAATATTTGTGGATTTTCAATTTAGAAGAAGTAAATTGGATAAGCCTCTAAAATTAGTTGATTAAGCTCTTTTTCCCTTGGGTAGAGAAATGGAGCAACTCTTTTCATATAATTAGCTTTATACGTAATTGTATATCCTTGAGATTTGTCCTTTTATAAAAATGATTTATATTGTGCTTAGAAATAAACTAAATATAATTTTCTTAGTTTATATGAATTTTTGATTTAAATAATGTAAAAGAATTAGTCAAGACTTCAAAATACAACTTCTTAAGAAAAGATAATTTATGTATATTTACTATAAGTAATAGATTATTTTAATTTATTAGTTGACTTTAGTAGGCATAATTGTCTAAACAGCCATAAATAATGAATACTATACGAAATTTTACACATCAGGGACTATTCCTTTGTTGTATCATTTGTCTAATATTCTTCTCTTCTCCTTTTATGTCATTTGCTGAGGAGATCGAATGGTTAGAAGTATCTAAAACAAATAATGAATTACTATTTATCAATCCTAATTCAATTAAATATAATAACAAAGGTTTTCTTTCAGTTATTGCTAAACACGCTGCTATTGATCCAGATGATCAATCCATTAAAAATGATGACCAATTTTTAATGGCTATTGATTGTGAGAATAGATTATTTAGTAAATTCCCAGCAAATGCTAATCTTAAGCAAGTAAAAAAATGGGAATCACCCATTGATAATAAATTGATTAAAAAAACTATTATTAATAGTTGTTCTTATTAATTGATTGGTATAAGCAGAAATAAATACATTCTTTAAATTTGTAGGTTAACAGTTGATAATTAAAAAGTTCTAGAAAGATCATATTTAATTGATTTATTCATAACATTATTCAAAGTAGTTGTGTTAGTTTGTTTACCCTTGAGTTATGCAGCGTTATCTGATCTCTTATGAATTTAATGATGGAGAAGATCAAGAAATAGGTGGCGATATGTTGGTTAAATGGTATGAAACAGGAGGAGTAGAGAATAGACCAGAAACTTATGAGGTTCTTTCATGGGTTTTCATGATTCAGAATGGTACTGGTCACTGCGTGGTTAGGACAGATTCTTTAGAAACAATATGGAAACTCTGGCATCCTTGGCGAAAATTGATGGAAATATCTATTCAACCTTGTTTAGATCTGGAAGAAACAATCTCATTGATCAAAAAAACTAGACCATAGAACAAATCTTATATTTTGAATATAAAACGATTGAAAAACGACTGTATCTCTTCACTTGCTATTAAGTGTATTTCTTATAGGCATGTTGATTTTTCACTGGAAACGATGATCCATCAGTTTTAGAAGAAACATTGCTGCAGTTAGATGATTTTCTGATGTTGTTGCCGCATGCAATTTAGTTATTGGCTTTTTATTAATTATTTCGAGTTACATAAGAGATTTTCATTCTGCTAGACAAACCTTGCTTGCTGAGTTGGTCTTAATGTATTGCTTATTAATAGTTGCTGTCTTCAACTCAATAAAGGCAAGTATTCTTCTTGATTCTGTTTCACCCACATCTTTTTGGATTGCTCAAAGATAAGAATTGTTGACTAAATTATGTCTGCACTTTCCTATTACTTTATATTCATTCTAGACAATGAAAAAGGTAGTGATAATTTTTACTAAGCAATGAATAAAATGAACGCTATGGTCTTATATGCTCTGAATTAATTGAAGAGAATTTATGCTTACAAGTTTACTTGCTTCTGCTTTTCCTTGGCTCTGGCTTGCTGGAACTGATCTTGGAATAAATCATTTTACTACTGACTTAATTCTCGTTGTCTCATTCGCAATTTTGACAGCTCTACCAATGTCATTTTTAAGGCCAACAATTAAAAAGTGGGAGCAAGCTGGAGTGAAGAGCTCTCTTTTTACGAAGTAGGAGTTACAACTTTAGGGCCGATTTATCCAGGGGGCATTATTTCCTCCTTTTTTTTTGGTAATTTTAGGTATTGATTCTTTTTTTTTCTATTGGTTTAATGGAAAAAATTAAAAAGATTTTATGTCCATTATCGCTTTCTTGAAAAAAAAGATTTTTAAAATAAAAAATAGGTTTGATGTGCAAAAAGTTCCAATGATGATGCAGAAAGATCTGGAAGCAATATCTTATTTGAACAAGATTTAAAACGAATTAATCAGGGCATAAGCCAAACTTATCAATGAGAAAGTAGTCTAGATCTAGTTAAGGCTTCCATTATGACTGCTACTGCTGCTCCAACAGTAAAAGATCAGGAATTAATGCCATTTGGATTGGTTGAATCAGCAAGTGTAAATTCAATTGGTGATTTCGTCCCATCAAATTTGAATGAAACAGAAGAAAATACAGAAAAGCCGCTTAATGAATTTATAAATATTTTTATTTGTCATCTGATTTTTTATGCGGTTTTTTGCATTTCTCTTGTGTTGCACATCCTTATTGACCTTGGTCTTGGATCGTTTGTCAAAAATAAATTTCTTCAGTTGATTGAAATTGCTAAAAGCATTGTTGTTGAAAGAAACCCTGCTTTCGCATGATTAAAGACTACTAATCAATTAACTATGCCCTACAGTTAATTCGAGGTGTGTTTTTAAATTTTTGGCTAACTATTTGATGCCATAAGAGATTTGCTTCTTTTGCTAAGTCCATATATTCATTTCTGCCTTCAGCATTCTTCATTTTCAATAATGTGAAGGCATACCGATACGTGAGTTTTTTAGTCATAATCATCATGTCGTTCGATAGAAGGATGTATCAAACAATCTAAATTGATTGTATTTAATGTAACATAATGAACTTTTTCTATCTTAAGCATAGTCATTGCAATCATTTAAATAGCTAGTAACTTTTCATCAGATATTCCTTTTTATCTGGTATGAGCAATAAATGACAAATATTTTTCGAGAATCTTTGTTTTATTTTCTGGTTTTTTTGATTGTTTCTTGGTTCAGTATTTCAACTATAAAAATTGAATTCAACTTATTTATTTAAGCGTTTACATATTATTGATAAAATTTAAAAGTGATTATATTGAAAAAACTTTAAATTTGATTCTTCAACAAGCAAATTATCTTCTAGTAAAATCAAAAAATATATTTTAATTCTTATGGGAGATAAGAAGAAAAAGAAGAAGTGCAAAAAGAAAAAATGCTCTGCCTGGAAGGGGGGTAAATGTATTTGTCATGGTCAATAAAAAGAGTCATAAATAGCCGTTCTAGTGAATTGATACGGATTTAGCGGAAAGTCAAAGTCTTAATAAAATGAATATTTCTCTAGGGTTAGCACTACTTATACCGAACTACATTGTAAGGAGTGTTGATTTTATTGTTAATTCAATGCACTTTTTTATAGCCGCAGACTTTCCAACAATTTAATCATCAAAAAATGACCTCATCTAATAGCCCGAAAAACTGGTCCAAGTGGAACAACACCAAGCATTTCACAGATTATTCAAGAGATTCAGTCACAGGCAAACTTGTTCGTTTTACAATTGCTGCCTTACTTTTTGTACCTGTTGGTTTTCTTGCTTACATGACCACTATCTAAATTTTTGTTTTGCTTGTTAATTTAATGGGATATAGACTCGTTATTTACTAGCTTTTCAACCTAGTAGTGAATGCATCACCCTCAACAAAAATCTTTTTTCGATTAATTCCCGCTGGCAAGGCAAAAATCAATACCACAGATAGGAAAACAATTAAATCCAATGGGAATCTACCAATTCCCCACTGTGAGAAAGCTAAAGCTATAGTTGTAATTTGCATTTTGATTTTTTGTTCATGCAAAATTTATATTAAATTATTAAATTTGGAACAACTGCTTAGCAAAAGTTATTGTGAGTGGTTAAGGCTTTTTGCAGCGATAGTAAATGTGCACATCGTCATTGACAGGCACATTATTTCGGAAAATTATCAACAGGTATTTTCAAAGTTCCCGCTGTTATTAAATAATTTCTAAATCTTTTGACTTGCCTACTTTCCTGAGATTTGAATTAATTGCGATATCATTTGGTTTAAACTAAACCCTCCGTCAACTCATGGGCATAAATAAATAGTCAGGGAAGTAGCTGTTAAATCCAATAAGAATATTTGCAGTACTTGAAAGCCATAATGTTGCATGAACAGGCGCGGATCTAAACCACTTAGTACGAATGATTTTTACATTGATTTTGTGTATGTCAGTTAATAGCTTTTTTTTTAATTTTTCGAAAGTTATATAAGCTGCACTTCTACTAATAGTAGGATTTTTGTCTTCAGTCGCTACAAAGGCAGAACTTTATAATGTTTTATGTGATGCAAGTCAATTGACTTCAGGTAATAACGCCTAAAGTATTTAGGTTTCTGTTTGTCAAATAACTCTTTAATAGGAGGGGTTCTCAGTACTAACCGATTTTATCCCCAAAGATAGTATTTCTCATTGTTATCCAGTTCGACAATAAGATAACTTCTCCTAGATGTCATAGGTCGCTGGTGATCCTTACACAGGAGCAATTGTCGGCATTGCTGTATGTGGAGCAATGAAGAAATACTCTCTTTACCAGCTATTCTTGGAGGAGTGTATGGAGGAGGACGTTTGGGATCTCAAGTAAGGGAAGGGAAATATTTCTTATTTTCATTCATTGGTCAGAACTTAGAAGGAAGCTACTGTTGCTCAAAATTTTAGAAGGCTTAAAAGGAAAACTTTAAAAAAACTTAAAAAGGAACTAACTGAAATTAGCGGTTTAAAAATGGGGGAAGTCAAAATTATTGGGAACTGAAGTATATTATTCTAAAATCATTAATTGTTGAATAATATTGGTATTAGAAGAAAAGGTGTGAGTTATGAAAAGTTGTGTTTATATATAGTTTTAGTCCATTAAATAAATAAGTCTGAAGCTGATGAGTAAGAAAAAGAAGACAAAAAAAACAAATACCAAAAATCTTCAAAAAGTTTTTGAACAACAACAACCTGAACAAAGCAATACTCTTATATTTGGTGGGGTTTTACTTGCAATGTGTTCGATCGGACTCTTGATTTTTGTACTTAGCGATAAGGTATTTCATTTGAGTTAAGACTTTCTAATTTTTAGTATCGAGTATAAATTGTATGGAGGGGTTTGTTTAAACCAACCTCTGACTTACAGCTTTGATTACTATTCCAACTCTTTCTGAACAGTAAGAATTCACCATCGGTATGAAAATAAATGATCTCATCATCATTTTTAAACTGCTTTATGATCAGAGCTTTTACAATCCCCCAACCATTTACCTCTGCAGGTATTCTCGACCCTGGCTAAGGCTCGAAGCCTTCAAAAATGACTGATTCGGAACCGCTTTCAACAGATTGAGCAAAAACGTCAACCCCATTCATGTGTGCTACTTGAAGAGGCAACTGCCAATGTATTAAATAAGTTCGTATCAATTAATAAGAAAAAATTATTGCAAAAAACTTAAAAAAGGTTTTCGATTAGAATGACGTTGATAATCAATTTTGTTTCATCAAAGCTAACTCTTGCTTTGGCTGAAGGCGCGAGTGATAGAAAGGGTAAATCTAACCGAACCATGTAAACCGAATAATACTGACTAACGCTTTTGTTTCTATTAATTGATGATTAATTAAATGATTAAAAGAAAATGACCTCTTTTAGAAGATTCTGAGTGGTAAAGAAAACTTCTGTATTACTTTTGATATTTTTCTCCCGTCATTTTCTTTTTTAGGAATATCTTTGCTTGTTTTTTATTAGACATTATTCAATATTTTTTTATACGGATGACTTATATTGGATTAATTACTTATGTTCATTAGTTTTAAAAAGTGCTTTCATATTAATTAAGAAATCACGACTTTAACTTTCGATTTTTATCTAATGGAAGACCAAATCAATGCCGCCGAAACAAGCACATCTATTTCTGCTGAAATATGCCAATGGTCTGGAGCTGTATTTGGTATTTTGTTTGGGATAGGTTTCTTCTTAGCGGAAGTTCAAAAGAACGACATAAAATCTTTGCCTTGGTGGAAGCCAATCACTGCCCTAGTTGCCGGAGCAGCTGTTTCAGCTCATGGTAGCAATGTTGTTAATAATAAAAGGACAGCAGAATTAACTGCTTTGTTAGTGAGATCAACTAATAGTGCTTCTGAGTTGCCGATTGCAAAGTCACCAGAATATTCTGATCTTTTGGAGGACTCTGATAATGAATAACTTAGTAAGCTAAGCTATTCATCAATTAAAGATTCATTCTAATATTTTATAAGTTTTGCTCTTTATTAAATAGCGAGAAAAGAGAAACCTAAAAACGTCAATGATAATGACGAAAATATTAAAATTAGTTCAATGTATTTCATTAAGACAATCTATAAATTTACTCTTTGTTGTTGAGCTTGGTAAGAGCATATGCCAAATTGCATGCACTCCATTTCTTCATCCTCGTTTGATGGATGCTTTGAAAAACTGAGTCTTTCAGATAGTTGACGAAGAACAAGTTGAGCAGCATTTTCTGCAGCTTCTGTAGTCAATTGAGCAAAGCGATTTGCGTAGGACATAGGAGGTTTAAGATCCACATTTTATTTCTACTCCTACAGGGTGAATCATACCTAGAGAATAAACACTTAAGTATTTATGCTCTTTCGTTAATCAATAGTTAGCCTCTCAAGATTTGTACATTTTTATAAAATTATTTCTCTGGAAATTCTTTGAAGATATTAAGTGAGGCATGCAAGATTTTTAAAGTTTTAGAAATTGTTTTTTTTTAATTATTAGGTTTAATAGATAAAAATTAATCGGAACTTAATTGATGAGTGGTGATAACCTGCTTTCTCATTTGTCAGTAAAATTTTATTCAGATGAAATGACGGAAACCAAAAGGATCATTTATCTAGAAAGAAAACTTCAAGAATTAGATGAATTTATTGAAAACATCCCTGAAGTGGCATAGTGCAGGATTTATTTTCATCCAAAATATAACTCTTCTGGTCTAGGTGATTGGGCTTGTACACCACAAATACCAAACTGTAAGCATTCCTGTTCCGCATCTTTTTGTTGTTTTTCCGTTTCAATATTACTGACGAATAATGCTTGGATGTTGTCAATTAAAGGTTTTAATGGATTAAATGACATAATTAAGCTATCTAAATACATTACATTTCTACCTTAATTAGGTAGCAAAAAACTAGGGAGTAACCCCCAAAGTATTTATACGTCTTTACAGGGTGTGAAGAGGTCGTTTTAAGTATTAAATGATTTGCCTAGATTTAGCATTATCTAAAGTTACCGAATGATCAAAACTATAATAAGAGCAATGTATTCTGCTTTTATTTCTATTGTCTTAATTTCAATTATTCTGGCTGGCTGGACTTGTTTTGCTTTTATTTCTCAACCCGCAAAATCTGGTGAAATAATTAATGTGATTCAAGATATGTATGAAAGTCAGAAGTCAGTAATCATAGACCTTGTTGATCTTTCTAAATTACTATTAAAGAATAATAATGATGAAATAGCTAATGAAGATAATAAACTTTTAACAGAATCAGAATTGCTGACAGATCAAGAAGACAAGTCTCTATTAGATGAGCCGTCACTTCTAGAAGACAATGGTAATAATCCTCTCGGGATAGTTATTGAACCATCTTTACCTGCAGTAAGCGAAGAAAATTTGCCTGAAATTATTTTAGAACCGTTAGATAACGATCAGAGTTCGGTTTCTTTGAACGAAATGGAAATAGGAACGGACATGAATTAAGTCAGTTAAACTAATTTTCTGAGAAGGCTTTAATATTACTTTGCTGCCAATTCCTCTTATGAATAAAATTCTACCTTTAGTATTTGATCTTTCTGTTACGACAGTACCTGTTTTGGTATGGGGTGAAGGTAGATGCTCTTTATTAAATAAGAATAAAGTAGGTCAAAATGAGAAAGTTGAGCAAGTTGATAGTTCTGATTCTTCCCATAGGTGATTTCAGAAAATGAACGACTCATTGCTAATTCGAATTGTTTCTTTCTCTCTTGGCCTTCTGTTCATTGCTTGTCCTTCGGCTCTTATTGCAGATGAAATAGATTCTTCACTTATAGAATCAGACCCTACTGAAATCGTTCAAGCACCCAGGCAAATGACAGAAAAGCAAATGAACGATCTTTTTGGAGAAGATCCCTATTTAGGACAAACTTCTTATCTTCAGTCTCCGGATGGCTTTAGTCAAAGAGAAAAATCAAAATAATAGAACTTTAATTATCGACAAAAGTTAAAGTAAAGCGAGGCGAAAAAGTTGCCTCGTATCAATTAAAAAATGTCTTACAAGAAAAGGCATTAGTTGAAATTTTTACAATTGTCTTTATATCTTTAAATTTTTCCGTGCCTGTATAAATACTTGAGTGTTCCTCCCCATAGATTTCTTTAACCAATATGAGTAGAAATTAAGCAGGTTGTTTAGATGT
Organism: Prochlorococcus sp. AG-402-I20; assembly: GCA_003216975.1. Classification (GTDB taxonomy): domain Bacteria; phylum Cyanobacteriota; class Cyanobacteriia; order PCC-6307; family Cyanobiaceae; genus Prochlorococcus_B. The sequence continues at coordinate 73,625 of QCHY01000007.1, read as the reverse complement.
CTAACCATGCCATTCTCAAAGCAATTATTTCGAAATTTTTCTGGGGTTTCCATTCAAGAGAATGAAATGTCTGAGTTGTTTTCTGATTACAAGCCAAAATATGATGATGATGTGATTGAGTGCTTACAATTTGGTATCTGTTCTACGCGACCAACCCCTCCAAGTGAAATACAATATTTTCATTTTTGAAAAACAACTTCCTTATATAACTTTTAACTATTTACTAGTAGTTAATTAGCTAAGGTTAGCCAGCGTAAAATTATTAAAATCAAAACAGTCGTAACTAAAGGGAATGCTGGGTAACGAATTTTGAAATTAGCAGGAGGCCAGGGAGACCAGGATATAAGTCTTCCTTTGGGCTCTTTAATTACCTCTTTTTTTTCTGAAGTCTTTGACGTCTTTGGGATAAATCCAAGTTTTTTGTTTTTCTTTGCTTCTGTCATAATTATTCCTTTGAATAAAATATTAAAAGGTCAATCTGCAGAGTGTGACTTTGAGGGCAACTATATTGATTTTATTTTTTGTTTTTTTTAAGATGATTTGTACACACTCATATCCAGAAAATTAATAGCATTCTAACGTTGTTTTTGTGCACTTTTCACTAAAGAAGCCTTAGCTCTAAGAATCTCTCGTGCAATGTTCAATTAGAGAAAAAGTTTTGAGAGCTTTAATGCTTATCAATGTATCCGAAGTTATCTAGTTTACTTGTCAATGCAAGAGTTGATAGAACTCGCGAAAGACTTTTTAATCGAAGTGGGTAAAACTTCCTAGTTGAATAAAAAATTGGAGGTTAACCCTACACGCAGTCGATATCTTCCCTTTTCAGAATGTACTAGTGATAAATCAGTAACCTAGATCTTATCAAATGAGTAGGCATAACGTTCGGGTAAGAGCTAGATTCCCGTATGGATTCAAGAAGAATGGAGCCAAAAGAAATGTAGTCGATCGATCTGAAAATCTTCATATGTTCACCAAAGTTTTCATGGAAAAGCAGGCTTTGAGAGAGAGCTATATTAAGTTGATGAATGATGCTGAAAGAGCCATTGGCAGGAAAGAAGCTATTTACCTTTTTAGAGATGCTGAAATTATTTGGAAAAAAATTAATAGTTGAGATTTTCTCTTTATATTTTCGGGATTTCAATAATTTTTACATTTCGATCGTATTAAAAAAAGAAATTTCTAAATCACACAAGTTAGTATTTAAAGTATTAACTCTAGTTATAGATCTTCATTATATATAGTCATCAAATCAATTAGGTCATCAACTATCTCATCCTCATCTTGTCCAATGATAGTTTGTGTCCCAAGGTCAAAGGTGGACTTTAAGTAAGAAAGTAATTCTCTATCTTCTTAGTTTGGATTTATTTTATCGAAGTTTTGCATTATTTATAAACAGATGGATCAAAGTTGATTTCAAGTTGATTAATGTTATTAGAAGTTTGATTTTGTCCCCATAACTCTCCTCTATCTGAAGCTTCAACTATTGATTCGTAGAATTCAGGATTATGTGATGACATGGTTCTAAATGGATATGGGAGAGATGCCTGCATAAAGTTGGTGGAAGTTAATCACTCCAAAAGAAATGAGAGCGGGAATGAAACAACTAAATGGAAGAAAAATTCTGATTTTAGATTTTGTATCTTCGGACATGGTTCAAACTCAATAACCTAATAATGCGTTGAATATTTCTTTGTCGAGAAAATGATTGGTTCGGTTCTCTATATAAAAAAGTCATTCAAAGAATCTTTTTATGTTTGTTGTTCCTATTGAAGATAATTAAACTTTGGTTTTAAATTCTAAAGCCCTAACTTCGTAGGTTTTAAATTCTGGTGATGATTCATGAGGAACAGCTGTAATGGGAAATCCCACCGGCTCCAAAGAATTTCTTGGGCTTGAGTCTGTCGTATTTTTTCTGTACCTCTAATGATTGTTCCTCGTAAGGTTTCTCTAAAACTGCTTGTAGTTCCATTATGAGACCATAGTCGCCTTTCTCTGCCATTTCGTATGCTGGTGTGATGAGCCATTCCCTCCATGTGTATTTTGGATTAATGCTCTTCATTTTTGCTGATATTTCATTTTGATCACCTTTGTTAATTACGTGCTCCAGCCATCTTTGTAGCCAACTGATCCATTTGGTCTCAATCTCTACTGAAATTGGTAGATAGAAACTATCTTTTAAGTCCTTAACTTTTTTGGGGATACTTGAAAGTTTTCGGAAAAAGATTGTGTAGTCGACCTTTGTGTGAACCATGAGTTGTAGCATTTCATTTACTAGAGGTGCGTCATAGGTGACTAAGCCTAGTTTCTTTGTCCACATGTTCTCCATTTTCTGATTCATTACCGTAGTAAATCCATCGCGGATGAAATCTAGCCTCTCCAGTGCCTTTGCGTTGCCGGTAAGTAGAGGTCGAATCGCCCCCCAAAACATTTGATAATTTGCTTCGGCAGCAACTTGTTGGTTAAAGAACGCAAAATGTTCACCACCTCCTGTCCAAGGTTGGAATCTGGGATCGAAGAGTTCGCAAAAACCAAATGGACCGTAATCGAGGGTGAAACCTCCTGCAGCGCAGTTGTCACTGTTGAAATTACCTTGGCAGTAGCCAATCCGCATCCAATTAGCTACTAATGATGTGAGTCGTTCTCGGAATGAATTTGCGAGCTCAACGACTTGATCGCTAAAGCTAAGGGTCGGATCAATTTCCTCCTTGTAATTTCTTACGATTAAGTGCTTCACAATCATCTCGAGCTCTTTCATTGCATCTTGATGCTCATTGTTGCGTACTCGACGTGAAAAGAGTTCTATCTGACCTACCCGTAAAAATGATGGCGCGACTCGTGTTGAGATTGCAGCTGGTGTTTCTACCAATATGTCTGGATCGATTGAATTGGAGTCTTTTGTATACCAAGGCCTGCGGACTGTTTCAGATTTAGAGACATATAGTGTGAGAGATCGTGATGTTGGTACTCCGAGTGATTGCATATATTCCTGCGCTAAAAACTCACGAACACTTGAACGAAGCACTGCTCGTCCATCAGCCCCTCTACAGTATGGTGTTGGACCTCCTCCTTTCAGTTGCATCTCCCATCTTTTGCCATTAAACAGACCTTCAAATACAGAAATAGCTCTCCCATCTCCATAGCCGTTACCTGTCCCAAATGGACACTGCTGAGTATATTCAGTTCCATAGATAGATAGTGCGTAACCGGTAGCCCAACCAAATGGTCGCATCGGTGTTGTCGCAACACTTATGTCGCCGGAGAATAGACGACGAAAAAGCTCATCTAGAGGAAGTTCCTGGCTCAAGCCTAACTCGTTAAATAATATTTTACTGTGAGCGACATATTCTGGCTTTGGAATTGCTGTTGGAGTGACAGGTACATAGTGACCAGAAAAGACCTCTCTTGTTAGGTGGTCGTCACCATCATCTGTTGCCTGAGGATCAGGTTCGAGAGAATCCAAGAATGAGTAGTCAGCTTGTTTTGCAAACTCCGAAAAAGTTCTAGTTGTCTGCTTAGCTTTAGTACTGCCCATTTAGATCTTTTTGTAGTTGGTTAAGTCTTTAAATTGATGATTCTTTCTTTTATATTTCTAGCATAGATTCGAAGCTTTAATGTTCTTAAAATTTTTGTGTTGTACTAGCCGATAAGTCTAAAAAATGGAGAGTAAAATATTTTAGATTCAGTTGTATTGTTGGGAAAGTTTCAAGACATAAAACCAGAGGGCTAATTCAATGTAAAAAGTTAATTCGTGTCAGCTACATTTTTAAAGAACTCACAATAAACCATTAAATCCGACTCTTTTTCTGTTTTGAGATTTAGGTCTGAAATTGCTTTAGCAGTTTCAATTCTGTAAGCATACCAATCAAGGCAAAGATTTCTTTGTCTTTGTGTCTCAGAGATTACATTTGGTTTTAAGGAACTGACTCGAGAAGTGTTCTTTGTACAGCCACTTATAAATAAAGCAAACACAACAAGAGAAAGAAAGTGTTTCATCTTTTAATTAACCTCGTAAGTAACTAGTGATGACGGTTGAATCATAAATGTGTCCAGCTTCCTCAATTAAAGGTCTTACTTCAGGATTGGAAAACATTGCGATTGATTTACCTTCTTCAGCTTGCTCTGGAAAAACGGCTCTACTTGGACCCTCTTTATTCATCACTCTAAAAAGACAAACAATTTTTTCTTCTTTCATAAGTTGTTTGTTTTCTTCACTGTCATATACCGCTGCCCATTGTTTAAACGGAACAGAAAGCATAAAGGTGAATACGGTTGTTTCTAGAGCCACTTATTTGATTAGACGATTTGATCAAAAAAGAGCATTGCATATATTTATTTAAAATTCTGTCATATCTTAAACCTCTCCTAACACAATTATGATTTTTTACTGTCAGCACTATTAATTTTCTAAATGACTGATTATCTAAAAAGACCTCCTTTTTTCTTTGGAGTCTTTGCCTGAAGCTGTTCTTCTACGACTAATGTTGCTTTCTTATGAGCAATTTTAGATTCAACCATTGTTGTGATTGATATCAAAAATAAGCCTCCTATTCCAATTAATTGTTCGGCTTGTGTTGGCTCTGTATCACCATTTAAGATGGCTCCTAGAACGAACCAAGCTGTAGCTGCTCCTCCAGTTGCAAAGTAAGGAATCCAGCGACGTTGGTAAAGGTATCCAGCACCTAAGCCAGGAAGGAAATTTAATGTTGTAGCAACCCATCCACTGGATGCAGCAAGTATTTGTTCCTTAGAGGGGTTATCCATGTAAATCTCTAAAATCAAATTATGTCGATATCAATTGTTTTCTGTGGACTGAACTGGCTGTTGTGAGTTACACCACACAATTAGAATTTAGTTTCGATTTTTTCAAGCGGATGACCAGACTCGAACTGGCGACATTCAGCTTGGGAAGCTGACGTTCTACCACTGAACTACACCCGCAGATCTTTAAGTTAGCGAAGTTAAATGCCTACCCTATCTTTAGACACTTTCTGAAATGAGAGTCTAATCAGTTCTTTTAATGCCCATATTTCTGTTTTTGGAGTCTCTTTCTATTTCTTTTTTGATCATCTCATAAAGCGCTAATTCTTCTGGATCTTCAGAACCAAGTCCATACCCCATCGTTGCAGCAATATAAATTTTGTGTTGTCTATGAGAACTCAGACTCATTGGCTTTTAAACATTAATCAACGTAGTGGGATGAATCATCTTACCTAAGATGATAACTGTAACTGTAATTTTAATAAGTCATAGCGATCTTGAAGTTGATCAATATCTTATTAAGCAGAAATGATTTCTTTTTTTCTTGATCTCTTTAAAACTGCGTAAAAAGCTAAGACACTTATCGTTCCTGATGGACCTATAAATACATGCCATATTTGTTCGCCTGAACTTGAAAGTAGGATCCCAAAGAATGTAGTAAAGATTACTCCTGTGATAGGATAAATAAAGAAGACCCAATCTTTAAATCGTTTCCACCATTGTGATATAAGTAGAATACTTAATAATACTTGAATTAAAAGAGTTGTTGACTTATCTAGTAACCAATAAGAAAGAAGCGCGGCAATTATTAACAAAATATTGGTAGTTATGATCGACTTGTTTTTAGCTACTGAAATAGTAAAGAACGATAATCCAATAGAAAGAAATGAATAAAACAGCCAATTATATATTGATGAGTGATCTACATATATCCAATCCGTAGTCGTATGATCGAACATCTCAAACATTGAAGCAAGGCCTAGTGAGATAAAGGCAAAAGGTGGTAGCAGAGGAAATCTAATTTGCTTGAATCTGTTTATGGACTTAATTCCAATAAGGATAGGGATGAGAAATGCTTGTAGATGTGCTAATAACAATAATGATCTGAAGGTCAATTAAGTTAATTTGGAGCTAATACGAAATTAGCAACTTTATTGAAATCTTCCTAATACAAGAACTAATATTTTTTAAGGAAACTTACCAATGATTGAAACCGGGTTAGTTGTTTAACAGAGGAAACCGGAGGACGGACTAGGCGAATATTTGGACGTTGACCGCACATTCCAAAACAAATTAAAATGTATTTATAAATTCAAGCTAATACTAAGATAAAAGCAATAAGTAAATCAGTAAGAAGATATGTTCTTAATTCCTCCAGACACACTTTCAAGATTATTGGTTGTTATGGTGGCGACAGTTGTTGAGGTGATGAATTTTTTTGCGGTTTTAGATCCTTTAATAAAAACCTTTATGCAAGTTTCACTTGTCATTGGACCATTGAGTCTTGTGGTTTTGGTTTTGCTACTTAGGAAAATTGAAAAAGATCATCCAGAACGTATACGTTGGAAGTAATGAGAAAAGAAAATCAATTCAACTCCTATTCGAATTATCCAGAAAACTTTTGGCCTAAAATATTAACTCTTCTTTGTATTGGGCTTTTATTTATTGGGTAATGACTTCTCAAAATGCTGATAAAACTCTCGATCAATATCTTTTTGACCCAATTCTCAGGCTATTTGACAGAATAAAAATCAATGTTTTTTCGTAAATGATTAACAGACTTATTTCAAGTGAAAGATCCAAATGGATTTTTGTGATTGGTGTTGTTGCCATTGGTGCAGGATTCACAGCAAAGAATGTGATCTCCTATCCAACTGAATGTATGAGCGAAGAAGTTGTACAAGACTTTGTTACTCCTAAAGGAACTACAAGCAATTTCAACATTTTCTAGTTTTTTTTCCTCAATAAGTCAAAAAAACCTCTACATTTGAAGAAAGAAATTTTAAGATGTTTTTCTTTAATCCATTTTGGCCTTTAACAGCTTTAAGAATCGCTTCATTAAAAGCAACTTCAACATTACTTTTACTTCTTTTAATTAAATCAAATCTTCTTCGTTTGAAAGGTGGACTGATAGGCGGACTCGTTGCTCTTACACTTATTTCTGGATTAATTGTCTCCTCAACAGTAGCTGGCGGAGCTGCTTACTACATTCTTCAAAATAAGAAATCAAATGATGATGAAGTAAACATGTCTGATGATGATGTAATTAATGCTGAAGCAGTTTCAGCTTGATTTAGTTTTGCAGTTACGTGCTAAAGACGGTTAATTGCTCATAATTTACTAATTGTTTTAAGCACCTCTCTAACAAATTACTTATGTGAATTTTTTATTGTTCAACTGAATAATTATGAGAAATAAAAATTAGATTATCGAATTATCTAATGGTTTAGAAACAAATTTAGAATTTCATTTTTTAAATTGTCCATCGATTTAATAATTAGGTCTGCACCTGCTTTTCTCAACTCTGCCTCATAAGTTAGACGTTTCTCTCGACTTGAATCTACATGTAAATGTGGGGGGGCAATAGCGATACTTATAAATTTCTGATCAGGGATCTTAATTCGAGCATTTAGTACTGTTTTAACATCTGCAACAGTATCTCCAATATATGCAATTGGATGGTTGGAAAGGCCTAAAGGATTTTTTGAAAGTTTAGAAGATAGTGAAATAAAACCTGTTGGATCAGGTTTTTCAGGCGCTTCACCCATTGCAATCAAGGGAGCAGAGGCTAAGCCAAGCCTCTGCTCTAAGACGAATTTCGCTGATGGTAATTCAGCTCCACTTACGAAACCCCAATCAATTCTTCGCTGAGTTAATTCCTTAAAAAGTGTTTGCTTGACTAATAACGTTTCATCTTTAATAAAACCTGACCATTCACTAGAGTCATGGTTTGGATCTCCACCAAAATAAAATTTTTCAAAGCATTCAATTAATATTTTTCTAGACGGAGCTGAAAAAGAAAGATTGTTTGTTTGTACATGTCTATTAATCATTTCTAGGCTCAAATCCCAATCATTGTTCCAACAGCCTTCACTTTTTATAGAATCAATATCATCTATCGAGGGTCTCCACCCACTAAAAAAATTTACAGTTTCTTGGATAGCCAATCGATAGCTGTTTGTTACGTCACGAATAACCCCATCTATATCAAATAAAATTAGGCCAATATTATTCATCATTGAGTTTTTCTTCTGATTAAAGATTTTCAATGAAATTTATTGTTTAGTTGAAGCTTAAGTTCTAATTCACGATCTTTGAGATCTTTTTCATTTTTAATAATTCGGTTCCCCACCCAGGCAATTCCTATCCCAATGGTTGCGGGTATACCAATTACTGAAAATTTTGTAAGGCTTTGCATTCTTTTTGCTAGATAATAAAGAAGATTTGTTTGAGTCTTCTTTGAAGTTAACAAGCAATTTTAAAAATTAAAATATTAAGTGAATTTCAACTTGTTTTGGTTCTTCTTAAATCTCTCCATAAGCAGGCCATCATATAGAAATAACCAGCCATTGCAATTATAAAAAAAGATGTCATCAGCTTTGCTCTGCAGTGGACATTTGAAAAATTGAAGCACAACTAACTACTAAAAGTATTCCGAATAAAATTATGTGATATGGAGTAAGCATGTTAAAAAAATAAAAATCCTGATGAATCTAACCAACGAACTAAGTCGATGTTGTAGTGCAATGCGAAGATTTTTGGGGTGGTTACACCAATATTTGAGAATATGAGGTAAAACCATATTGAATAAATTGGAATGTAATGGTTAGTTTCCTTTTCTTAATACTAAAGCCAGTACTTTTTTTGATGTTGAAAAAATTTTTCAAGAAGCAAATGAAAGCTTTTATTATCAGTGCAATTGAGTGGCTAGTTCTTCAAACAGACAATGATTTAGACGATAAGATTCTTGCGAAGGTGAAAAGTGGAATGAAATTGGGTGTCGTTTGATCAAATGCTTAAGCAAGTGGTAAATGGATTTACAATATTGACTCCATGCAAAACACATTTATATTTTTGTTGGTAGGTGACTGTAAACTATGACTGAAAAATGTGAAACGAAGTGGTCACCCACTGAAGATCAAATCGTAACATCATTATTCCAGCTATGCATGGAAATGCTCAGCAATACGCTAAGTATGCTAGTGAGCTCCAATGTCCTCCTGCATTTATCGCATTAATGCTTCGAGATATTGCTGATACTTTTGAAGAAAATGCAATAAAAGGAGACAAAGGTTGTGATTGTTGTTAAACCACCTTCAATTCTTCTACTAATCAAAAGTCAGCAATTTAACTATCCAGTTGTACCAATAATGTATTTTGTTTGATACTTTTTTATTTGCCTATTAAGCACAAGTAACGAGGAATACCCGAACTTTTTGTGTACTGCTTACCTTGTTCCTTGCATTGAGACATGTTTTTCATTTCTATTTTTTCTATTCCGTAAGTACTGTTTTGAAGGATCAACCAAAAACTTTCGGCTTGTGCATTCATAGCTTTCAAAACATGGCCGATGTCAAAAATAATAAATTGCGTTTCATAATCTTCTCTTGATGTCCCACTCTATCCAGAATTAATTCACATTTTTGGAGGGGTTTCCTCTTTTTGTACCCGAACTGGTTAGCCCTACCTGAACCGACCTTTAGGGATAGATTATTCCTGGTTATGTTCCCAATAATTGATTCAGCTTTTTAAAAACATTTAGCAATGACAGTAATTAATAAAATTACCGCCGCTAAGCTTTTAGTTTTAATAAACCTTCCTGTTTTGCTTTTAATAGCAGGTGTTTACCAAATAGGTTCTGCAGTAATAGTTTAATTATTTTTTAGCTAATTATTTTTTCTACTTATGGCCAAATGGATTCCGTCTCAAAAGCAAAAGTCAGGTTTAATAAGTAGAACATTCGAATTTTTTATTGATGAGTTAGCTGAATTGCAGGATGAACTTGATTGCCCAGATGAATTCATATGTGATTTCCTTGAAGTTGTTAAAAATCGTTGGTCACCTGATAGCTGTCATTCAAAGGCTAGGCAGCATAAAAGAGATAACCCAAGCTCCTACTGAAAATGCAAAATGAAAGTTGGCTTGTGAAAAAAGATCGAGTCTGGGCAATGAGGTTTTTAAAAGATAAACACCCTGATGAAGACGGAACTACATACATAAGAGTTCATTACGCTAGCTGCAGGCTCAGATTCCTACACGGCATTACTCCTCATATTCAATTACATGAAAGTGAGAAGCTAACTTATGAAAAAGCAAGAGAACTATGGAGTTCGTCAGTGGAAACAGAATGGGAAGTCTCTAAGAAACCCTTATGGGAGACTTCTTAAAGCATAAAAAATTAGGAGAATTCTATTTAAGTTGATATAAGAAAAAAAGATTTTAAAAATTGAGTATATACCACTAGATAGTTTTGTATCCAGATGAACTACAAGTGCCATCCACTCATAACATAATAGTTTTTGTAGCAACCGCTACCAAAACGTTCAACTCGTTACATAGCGAGCCGCATCTCGATTTAAGCCAAGGAACGGGGACTTAAATCAACATTCGGAGTATGGATGATGACAACTCTTCTATATCGTGGACAAAACTATGTCCAGCACAAAGAGCAAAAAGCTCAAAAGGATTGTGTTGAGCTGACTTACAGGCGTAATCACTACAACACATGCAGAAGCGATGCTAAGTCTGAGCTAAATTCCCAATTGGCTTATCGCGGTCATCGCTATCAACATTAGTTTGTTAAATCTTTTTATATGGCCCTGCTAGGCAGGGCTTTTTTTTTGCTTAGATAATTCTTGTTTGGTTGAACAGCTATTAACTCGTACAAAGTTTATTTTTGTTAGCCCTCATAAACTTTACAAGTAGATGCTGTTGGATGATTACTACATTCTTTTTCCCAAAACTCATCTCTAGTTTCATTTGGAACCGTGTAAGAGAAGTCATGCATTGTTCGAATATCACTTAATGCATTTTTGATTATGTTCAAAGGAGTTTTTAGTTTCATAACCCTCCGTATCGGTATATAGATGTTCTAATCCATCTTGTTAAATTTATACACCTCGGCTTTTACTCAAGTAAAATTAACTAGTAGTCGATTAACTAATGAAGGATAAGAATTGTAGGAGTAGAGGCTATGATTAAAGCTTTACCAAGTTAAAAATATTGTCAGTGGTTATTATCAGTTAAAAATCAATTGATTGTCTTTTTTTCTAAATGGTTGTGTACCAATGAATAATCTTGGGTTGAACGATGATAAACGCATTTGACGTGTATTTACCAATCTGGATATAAGTAATCGTCTCCTATGGGCTCTTCATAGAATTGACCAACTTCAATTCCATAAAAATATTTTGATAGTTTGGCGAAAAAATTTTGCATTTAAATAAAAAAACGGTCTGTGCAGACTCAGACCGTTAGTGAATTACTTCTTTCCTATCTAAATACATTATTTTAGTTATTGCGATAGTAAGTAATACCCAAATAATTTGTTTATGGACAAGACTAATTTGTATTAATTGGAAAGATGACTGGTAAATGAAGGTTGCTCAAATTGTTTTTGGAGCTTAAACAATGTATTCACTTTATTTTTTAAAAAGAAACCAAAACCAAGGTCAATAAAAATATATAGAAATAGGGAATAGCAAAAAACCACATAGAAGATCAAATGACATATGAATATGTCTATGAGATCAGATTCTTTTTCATTAGTTGTTTGTTCTTCAACATCTATCTTAGGTGACTTGAAATCACTTATTGAATTAGTTGCTATTGACTCAACCCACCCAAACTGGGCTAGTTCTTGATCGATTATGTTTAGCGCTGAAGTCATAAAAAAGAAGAATTTTCAAATATTTACCTTTTTATCGTGTTAAAAATCAAGTTCTAGGTCAACGTTACATTTTTTGGTTTTTTATCTAATTTTGCCTGAAGACCAAAACATGATTTCAGTTAATTTCTTCCATTGCATCTTTGAACTGCAAGCATATTTGCATCCGCATGATTTTTTTCTATTTTCCAAATCTTATTTGAAGTTTGACCAATACAAACAACTTCAGCTGCATTTTTTATTCCGACTGGTACTTGAGTTAAAGCCAAGATCATTAAGGCAAAACCTGTTCCAGGGGCATGTATATTTAACCGAAAGCTTTTTAGCCAATTTTTCTTAGGCATTGATCAATTCCTTTCTAATAATCCTTTATAGCTAATTTTGTTATGTATGCTTGAGTTGAATGAAATGTCTCAAAAGCACAAGACGAAAATTTAATTAAAAATGTTATTTCCAGAAATAGAACCTAACGAACAAGGAATATTTAAAGTGAGCCCTCTACACTCCATCTACTGGGAAAGAAGCGGCAATCCAAATGGAACCTCTGTCTTGATTGTTCATGGCGGCCCTGGGGGAGGGAGCAGTCCTTCCTATAGAAGATATTTTGACCCAAAGAAATTCAATATTGTTCAATTTGATCAAAGAGGATGCGGTAGATCTTCACCTCATTCTGAGTTAAAAGAAAACACGACACATCATTTAATTGAAGATATTGAAAAATTAAGACAACTTTTAAAAATTGAATCATGGCATGTCTTTGGGGGGTCATGGGGCTCAACATTAAGCTTGATTTATGCCATTCAACACACGGAAATAGTTTTAAGTCTTACTCTTAGGGGTATATTTTTGTGCAGAAAAACCGAATTAAGGTGGTTCTATCAAAAAGGTGCAAGTGAGATTTTCCCTGAAGAATTTGATCTCTATCAGTCTGCTATTCCGCAAAATGAGAGAGGCGATTTGATTAATGCTTTCCATAAGAGATTAATCAGTCAAGATAGGTCTGAGAGAGCCAAAGCGGCACATGCTTGGACGAGATGGGAAATGTCAACAAGCTTTCTCATGCCAAAAGAATTATCCATTAAAAAAGCTGCAAATGATACTTTCTCAGATGCCTTTGCGCGTATAGAATGTCATTATTTTGTTAATAACATTTTTTTAGAGGAAAATTATATTTTAAAAAACATTTCTAAGCTAAAAGATATTCCTGTTTCGATTGTTCAGGGAAGATATGACGTGGTTTGTCCAATGAGAAGTGCATGGGATCTTAATAAATCATTGCCCTCTTCAACACTTTATGTGATCGATAATGCAGGACACTCAATGAAAGAGATTGGAATTTCTAAAAAACTAATTGAGTTGACGACAGAGTTAGCTAATTCCTCATCTAATCTCTAATCTTATGTAGCTATTATTTTATCTCAATGATATTTAATAAATTATACATCCATTAGAAATTAAAATAAAATCTTTTAATTCCCTTCATTAATTTAATCTTGTTTACTATCTTTGTTTAAATCGCCAATTGCTCTTATTGGGAACTTTTTACCCTGTCTCCATACAGCTGTAATTATTAAAGCAATGAAGGCAATAATTGGTATGAATCTAAGTACTTCCATCGTGGAAGGTTCAGTAACTAAAGATTTAAAAGGATCACTGAGAGATACGGGAACGACCTCATATGAATTTACTAGTTCATTTAGATCTACTTGCATTTTTTTTCAGTGGATTATTTCTTAACCCTATAAAAAAACCTGTGTATTTTCTTTTGAATCGTTTGTTTGTGATTTGTATGTAAAAAATATTCCAGTAAAAGCAAATAAAGTTAGTCCTTCGTGTGATTTAAGTTTTATTAACTCGCTTCCTTTGATTTATGGATACTCTGATTAACTACATATTCTAACTTCTTGTTTTTAAGATAATTTATTTAGTCAATCCTGAGAAGAGAAAAAACCAAGTAAAGATAATTATATTTAGTCCAAGTTTTAAAGATATTGCGATCACTTTATAAGTTTTTCCAACCTCATCAGATTCTTGATTGAGCTTTATTCTTTTCATTTCTTTTTTTTGTAAAAAACTTCTAATTCTTTTTCTCTCCAAAGGTATAGGAGGAGAGGTGTCATGTTCCTTTCACTTATTAACATGAAGTTTTCTTTTTAAACGGCTTAGACTCTTAACCCTTTACGTTAAAGACAGTTTATTGGCTATACCAGGAATTTCATTAGTAGTAAGAGTATTTGCATTTGAACTGAGTAATTACTTGTTTGGTGAATATCTGCATGAGAATCATTTAGATGATCCGCTTTCTTTAATCGGATTTGAAAGATCGATATCTATAACCAATTTCAATTAGCTGCAAAAATTACAAAAAAAGAATGCTAGCTTATGCTATCAAATTTATTTTTATTAAGTTTGTATGTTTTGTACTTGATTCAATGTCAATGGATTTTTTTACCGATTGATAAAACTTTTTCAGGAGCTAAAAATGTATAGTTACATATTCATATGACCAGAGCTCAAATTGCTGCATCTCCTTTACCTAAAGGCTCAACTAAGGTGAAAATAATTGAACGAAGTTGGGGCATTGAAAGGTGCTACGTAACACCAGATGGTGAGAAGGTTTGCACTCCAGCTCCTTTTCTAACAAATCATCGGAACCTGGATTGGACTTGCTTTGCCTAAAAAGTTTTCTAGTCGAAAATAATTTAATAACTCTTCAAATCGAATTTTGATTTTAAAATCTATTCTTGATTTTTTCTTAATTCGTTTTTTGCTTCTGACATCTTAAAAATTGATGCAGAACCTGTTGTCAATAAAATTTCAATCATTATGAACTTCTAGGGAGTAAGCATTACTAGTTTTCTTTTTTCTAAAATCAGCTACTCCTACACCTCTCATGTTGTAGTGCAATGCGAATATTTTTAGGGTAGTTTCACCCATGCATTAAATTTTTTGGTGATTTTAAAATACATATTCGAAATGATTACCAACAATATGAAATTGTTTACTCCATTCAGCATTTCTAAGTCTGATATGACAGCTCTTCCGAAACGAAAAAATAAAGCTTCATCCAAAAAGTTACACTAAACGTACCAGCAATGTTTCTGGTATGATTGTTCTACTAACTTGTTTGTTTCTATGAAGCGAGATGGTTGGATTAGGCAAGTAAATGGTTTATGGATACTGAGGTTTCGATATGATTGGCAGAGCTGGGATCAAAACTCTAAGGTTTGGGTTGAGAGGGGAAGACTTGAATCAAATGGACCTCCACTTTTAAAAAATCGCAAAAGGATGAGAAGAGAGTTGGCAATAAGACTATGGAGAGAATTATTGTCAACTGGATGGAGACGTGTTGCCCCACAGTGGGATTAATAATCAAAATGATGAAGTTCTTATGATTTCCAAGTTGATTTTGTTTCTATATTTTATCTTTTCCACTTTAAACGGTAAATCAGTTCAACGTTGATTTTGCAGACTACTTAATGTATAGATTTTGAACATCTCATCACTTTTTAAAAGTAAATTTATTAGGTTAGATTTTCTAATAAACAAATAATCATGACATCGGACATTGAATACTATAAGCAACTGTCTAAAAAGGTTAGAACAAAGCAAGATAAAATTAATTTCTTTGATCAAAATCAAAAGGCATTTTACGTAGATATTTATTCTGATAGTTGGTCAAAGATGATGGAGGAATATGCTAAAGCAGAGAATCTAAGTTCAGAGCAATTAAATAAAATTGAAGAAATGAAATGGGTTGAGATGCCTAAAGTTTTAAAGCTTTTTGCTTATGATTTCTGTATTCTTAATGGATTTGTTTTTACTGGAGTGGGAAGTTAATAATATTGATTTATCCGGGATTAAAAATTTTTAGGCGCTTATTCATGTGAATAATTTACCTCTTTTCGTTTTAAGTAGATTGATTATTTTCATTGTGATTGCTCTAGTTATACCTCAGATGCTTGTTGCCTCTCGGCTTATTGAGTTCTAAATGGTGTGCGCACATAGCTTTATGATTTTCTAGAAGATGCAATTTATTTTTTCTTTCTCGTCTTTTTGTTCTTTGGCTCAAATCCCTCTTTAAAGTCCGAACCGGATTTATTAAACCAAGCTAAGAATGCGGCAATAGATGTTCCAATTAAAGCAGCAATAATCCATTGAGATATTCCATCCATTAGCAAAAAGTTTTCCTTCCAGTAGCTGAGTAATAGTAGCAAGTACCATCTGCCCCGATATAGAACATACGGTTTTTGTATTTTGACTTTGAAAATTGTTCAAGTCTTCTTTCATGCATTTCGAAGTTTTTTGTATTTAACTCTGGATTCCATTCTCTTTGTTGATTAGTTCCCTCTTCTACATTCCATGCCAATTTTCTTATGAGCCATATTGCGGCAATAAAAAAAATAATAACTAATACATTCATTTATTTTGTAAGAGGAAGGTTGTTAGCAATAGTCCCTCAACTCTTTCCATTTATCTAGCCCTGCTCGAAGATTCTCCATTTCAGTTTTGGAACCATTTATTTTAAATGCTTTAATCAACGACTCCGTAGCTTCTATACCATAGCTAGCAGCTTCTCTTTGTCTTGCACAAACTCTGTCTCTGGATCCATCTTTTAAATCTGTCTCAATTTCTTTCAGTATTTTGCTTGCTTTTTCTTGTTTTTGATAAAAATCACTTAAATACATCTCAAATTCCGACTCAGCATTAACTGATATGACTGAAGAAAATAAGATAACCAAGGCTATTAATAATAGAGGAAATAAGCGCTTCATATTTTCATAATGGCGATCTAGCTAATCTTCACAACTTATTTATATGCAATGTTATATGGGGAACCCGAACACGCAGCATGAATCAAAAGTTAAGATCATATTTATATGAAATCAGCTCAATTTTACCTCTCCGTTTTTACACGTAAACCACTGGAAATGTGTTTGCTTTTTATTTACTGTGCTTCATTAGCATGCTTCGCTAGTAGATAGATATTTAAATGAACTCAACAAATGAACTATTTCAAAAACCTTTGGCAATGACATTTGCATTTGTGGTTTGTTCCTTCATTACTGATTCTTTGGTGAGCAATTTAGTATGAAGATACCTTCGATAAGTTTAAAAAGAACGCTTGACGTGACCATGAAGGACACTTTCCAAAGGATAAAAGAATTAGGTGAGAAAGACAGTCAAGCATTAAGAGAGGAATACAAAGAATGGATAGACGCTAGTGAAGGGGGGAATAAACACCCTCATGTTCTATATATGAATCATATGGAAACCAAAAGTTAAAAAGATAATTATCAAGGGGCTTCAGTTGCCCCTTGATAATTATCTGACAATCAGAATTTACTAGTAGTGTGTAGATCTTTCAAGCAGCTAATAATTCTTCCTCCGCAGGTAATGTTTGAGTCATTGACTCATCTAATTCATCACTTCCCTTTATTTCTAGAGAAATAACGTCTCCTGAATCTAGGCTCGGCTCGACATTTTTCTCAGAAGCAATTTCCAGATTGGGTTCCATTTTTACTGACGAGGTGATCTCAGATAGAACCACTTGTGCTAAATCAGCTTCTTTAACAACTTGAGACCATGGGTTAACTGTTGCTGCAATGAAGTCCCGATTTTCTTCTGTTTTGTCTCCACGGGTGATGAGTAAGAAAGGAAGGGCAACGGTAAACAGACAAAAAATGGCTAGGAAAAAGTTGGCAATGGCCATTTCTCTACCAGGTTCAAATGCTGCTAGAAGCATAAAAAGAAAAGCAATTTGTATAAAAAATCACTTACTTTTTACCCATAAGCCATACCTTCGCAAACAAACTTAATCGAAAAAATTATTATGTTTAAAATCAATGACTTTAAAGGGGTAATTAAAATTGATTTTATGTGTGTCAGTTAGTGATGTCTCTTTCTGTCATTAGACGATAAGAAAAATCGTCAACCCTCTTCTGATTAACTCCATTATCTCCAACTCCTACTCTTGATTCTGATCTGACTTGTATAATACCTTTTTCTGGAATTGCTTTGAGCAGTAGATCATCGGTATATCTTCTCCATTTTGTCTTCGCTTCAGCATGAATAAATGAATCAGTTTTTTCAACTATTTTTGTTCTGGCTGTTTCAGAAACTATTTTGGTTGCTTTTTTAAAAGCATTTTCTAAATCGTTTACTTTAAAGTCTTCTCTCACGCAGTGAGTTATGACAACACACTCTGGAAGATCAGTTGTTATTGCATTTGCTTTATGGGGGGTAATCGTAAGAACAACAAGAATTGAAAGGGAGAAAGTTAAAAATCGATTAATCATTGATCCAATAGATCTAGTAAAATTAATTTAAAAGCAATACAATTGAATATATCGTAGGTAAAAATTATTAGTGATTTTACTCTAGGATTTTTAGTGATTTATGGCTTGAAATTAAGATCTATCAAAGCTGGAAAAAGAATTATGGATAATTATTGATAAAAAAGATTTTTCTAAACTCATCTGAGCATTTTTTTAACTTGCTAATTCATTTCTCCATGCTTTGTGTTTTCTATCTAAATCTACTATTGAATTTTTTTGAGCATTAAGTATTAGTAAGCGATGAACTAGCGCGATTTTGGTTTCAGTTACCTCTTCTGAGTAAAACTTTAGAGGTTGTTCTTCAATCAAATTGTCGCCGCTCATTAAATAAAATTTTTAAATCAATGTTTTTTTAGGATAAAATCAACTATAAGCATTAGTTTTTAAGGTTTTTTTTCTTTTTGCGTTACATCACTCTTTCTGGTTGTCTCTACCTTTACCATTCATTAAGCAAGAGTAGAGGTTGTTAAATTATTAAATATCATTCTTTTTTCTTGCATCGCTTTCCCTCAACAAGTTTTTAGCCTTGTAAATACTAAGAGTTTGTAGCTCTCCAGTTCTTCTTTTCATCTTGGCGAGTTCAAAACAAGTTAGTTCTTCAGTTTCTGTATGATTTAGTAATGCATCCTGTTTTTCATTCTGAATTTATAGGTCTTGATTGGCCCATCCTTTTTATTGGTCACATCATTATGTTCTGGTCTTTAACTGTAAGACTTGATTGGTCTTGGATTCCTTTAACGGAGTATGAGAAATTATGCGGTTCTAAAGGTGACGCATTTCGAGCTCAAGTGAGTTTATTGGAGAAAACTTTTCAAAATAGCTAAAATCAAATAAAATTTCTTTTCTTATCAATATCCTTTGCTTTTTATTTTCCACAAAAACGCAAGCATCAAGAACTGATCAAGTTAGTTCCGTTTGTGAAAGTTTTGCGGCCGGTAAAATTGATGCCGCAAAAACCTTAAAGGCTTTAAATCTAAATATTGATGATTTTTCAATAGGAGTGAAAAATACTGCAAAAATATTTTGTTCGAGGTTTTTGAGTTCTTTTTGTTATTTTTAGCTACTACATTTAGATAATTCTTTAGCTTTGACTATAAAATAGTGGATGAAAAAATTTTTATGTTTATCCATATAATATGGACTTAAGTACTTCTTTTTATATTATCTATTCTTTATTTAGTAATACTACTTAAAAGAAGTGAATCAAATATTGATTTAGGAACAGTATTTTTATTTGATTTTAAATGGATAGCAGATAATTAAACAGACTTATACACTTGTGAAATAATAGTTCTAAATGCAATGCACTGATGTAAAAATGTATACCCAAGTAAAAGTAATTTCTAATTTTCCTTCATTCTCACTAACCAGATATGAATATCGCTCAATCATCGCCTTTGTATGAATATTGGAATTCTGCTCAAGACGAGAATGATGAAAACAAGAGACTATTAAAGCTTAATTCAAAGGAACCTGCTTCTAACCTTTTTAGGAACGAACCTTACAAATGGGAGAATCTTTATCGAAGTGTTCTTGAAAACGTTATTAGTGGAGATGATTCATCAATAAAAGGATTGATGGTTTTGTTATCTACAATCAGTAAAAGGGAGAAAGATATAGCCCTTAACTCTCTAGAGGCTTTTTTAGATAAGCGTATAATTAATAAATTGAGAAATGAAAAATATCAGGATATAAAGTCTAGTAAAAATTTTTATATTGCCTTTAGAATATTGTTGACTATTTTTATCAATCCATATGATTTAGAACTTAAAAAAAAACCAAAACATCTTTATGAGAAAACAGGAATGTTTTTTTATAAATTAAGAAAGATAATTTTATCAAATAAGTGAGATTTAAATATCTAGTGAAAAATTTTAATTTTAGAGAAGGATAACTATTGGAGAGAATATTTTTCTATTAATTTTCTAAGTTGCTCTGTTCGAGAGTTTTTTTTTGGTCTTGCATCATCAAGTACTGCTGCACAACATAATTGCCATGATGAACCATCTTTTAATTTCAATTCTTTAGAAATATTGACTGGAGCAGAGGTTAAGGAAGTTATTTCATCTATATGCTCGAGGGTCTCCCACAGTTCACTCTCCAAGAAATCTAGTTCAACTTTTGATAGGAGGTTTGTTGCTATAAAATCCTTGATTAAATCTGTAAGCTCTAAAGACATTTTTCAATAGAATGTAATCGACAAGACAATAGGTTTAATGGAAAGAGCAGTTTGTAAAAAGTTATTTTATTTTGAGGATAGCACTTATTTAAATTATTTTTTTACGAGCTGATTTTCAAATTTTATTTTTAAAGACTTAACTCAGATAACTACAATATAAGAAAGAACCCACTTCCTTAAAGAAAAAATGAGTATGGAGATTACAACTGAATCTGCAAAAAAGGCGCAAAAGGAAGCTGAATGGGCATATAACAAAGCAATGGAAAAGTTTTATTACTCAATGTTGGAGGTTGTTTTCTTAAGGATTAAAAGTCACCTGTCTACTGAGGGGCTAAAGAAAGTGGTGGAGATAGATAAAAAAAGAGCTAACAACGAAAATCTGGGAGTTGAATTTAGTCAAAAAACCTGGTCAGTATTAGCAGAAGCATGGAAAGGTGCAGAAGGTTTGGCGATGACTAAGATCGCTGAACTTTATGGGCTGGAGATATCTGATTTGGATATATCCAAAATTCAAAAGCTTGATGCAAATGATAGTTCTCCAAAATGCACTCCATCAAAATAACTTTGATGTACATTGAATCTGCCGAATATCTTCACCGATCGATTTGAAGTTACAACAATTAAAAAGGTTCTTGAAAGAAAGAAAAAAGCTACTCAAAAAGAAATATCTTAAGGAACTTGTTGAAAAACAACCAAATTAGCTTTGACTTGAATGGGTGGTATTTATATCTATGTCGTATTAGTCTAGTTATATGACATATTATGCAAAGTCAAATTATATTCAATACGATGAGTGGTTTGATGACAACATTGATCCGTGCGAATTAGAGTATGAGAAGGAAAAAAAATTTAGTGATTCTGTTCACGAGAAATTTTATAAAATGTCAAATCATAATTTAATTATCGGTGGATCGGAGTCCGTTGCAGATTTAAATAAATCTGAAAGATGCTCAGGTGGTTTTTGCTCATTAACAGATGAAGAACTCAAGCAACTTTAATCAAATGTAAATTAAGAAAAATATGAATTTGAATGATCATTTTTTTATTTATTTAGAAGCGCTTACTTTTTTTCTTTTGTCTACAATGTTTCTCCTTTTGTATAAAAGCAATAAATGGTTCCAACGTTCTAGAGCTTTATCTAAAAAAGATGATTGAATTATGTATATGAAATATTTACTATTATTTACAGTCTTTTTGGGCCTAAGCACTCCTTCGGGAGCAGTTACAACCCGAATGTTTAAAGTTCTAGATACTTGTGCAAGATATAGGTTGAAAGAGAAAACGTCTTTGGTCGCAATAAAAGACCTTAAACTCAAATATGAAGGTAAAGATGAAAGTGAGGCAGAGCTATTTATCAAGTTGTATTGCTCGGTTTTTACGCCAAATGAAAATGTAGACTTTTAATTTATTTATGAGTCGTTTACTTGTTCTTCAGCATTTAGAACGCGAGCGACCCGGATTGTTTGTCAATCTTGCTGAGGAAAGAGGATTTAGTGTTTGCACTTTTCGTTTGGATCTAGGAGACTCTCTTCCAGAACTTAGGAATGGAGATTTACTTTTGGTGTTGGGTGGACCTATGGGCATAAGAGACATTGGTACTTCAACTTATCCATGGCTTGTTGAAGAAATTGGTCTAATAAAAGAAGCCTTAAATCAAGGCGTTGGGTTGATAGGAGTATGCTTGGGTGCTCAACTTTTAGCTTATGCAGCTGGTGGTGATGTTGAAATGATTCAGGAGGAGGTATCCCATCAACCATTAGCTGAAATAGGGTGGGACAATATCTTTCCTAAATCTCTAGAAGATAACTTTAAATTGACAAGACTTTTAAGACATCCTTTCCCTGTTTTGCATTGGCATGGAGATAGAATTTTATTGCCTAATTCTGCAGAGCTTATCGCTAGTAGTTGTAGATGTAAGGAGCAATTATTTAGTATTGGTCCATTAGCTTATGGGATGCAATTTCACGTTGAGATTGACGATGAGATGGTTAATACGTGGATTTCAGAAGACCAGAAATTTATTTCTTCAGCATTAGGGGCAGACGGTCAATCCATTTTAAAACAACAACAAAAAGAATTTGGTCATAAAACATTAGATTCTAGATTAGAGTTTTTAAACATGATATTTGACCTATTAAGCTAAGTAAAATTTTTTGCTGCTTATAATATTTTCTAAAATGATTGATGACTTCACACTGGCGCAGTGCAGAAAAGATAAGGAAGTTCTTCAATTAAAAATTAAAAATCTTGAGCATGGTATTAATGAAGCAGAAAAAATGATTGCGGAATCAAGTATGAATGATGAGGCATTAACCTTTTTAAGAAGAAAAGTCGCAGAATCTAACCAGGATTTAGCAATTCTATATTTAATCCATTAAGTAATCTTCATTGGAATTGTTTTGTTGGCATTCGACTTTAAGATCTTTATGAAGTGAGTAAGCCGTACATGACCGTATCTTCCATTTATAAAATTCATACTTTACATTTATTCACATCAACGCAATTCCAGTAATGACAAGTTCAACCTCATCTCAAGTAATCACTGAGTACGGCAAGCAAAACATCTTTGGCCGTGAAACACAGCCTCAGCTTGTAGAGGATTACACCAGCTACCCAGAAGAAGCAGAAAAGACAAATGGCCGTTGGGCAATGATCGGAATGATCAGTCTTTTGGTTTCTTACTTCTCAACAGGTCAAATCATTCCTGGAATTTTTTAAACCAATAACTATTAATAACAATGCAACCATCTAACAAAACAATTCTAGAAAGAAGCATCGGCAGACCAGCCATGATGGCATTCGTTCTTCTAACAGGTATCTACCTAACAACCGGTCAACTTATCCCAGGTGTCGTTTAATGACTACTCAAAACAACAGCAACAGAAACATTGATCCTGAAAAGGTAACTGCAGAAAGACTTAACGGCTACGCAGCATTATTTGGATGCATCGCTCTTGTTGGTGCTTATGCAACAACCGGTCAAATCATTCCAGGTTTCGTGTAATGAATAAAGAAACTAACTATTGGAAAACAGCCGAGCAAATGAATGGTCGTCTAGCGATGATGGGTTTCTTTGCTGCAGTAATCAACTACGGATTAACAGGCTGGATCATTCCAGGGATTGTATAGTCCTAACTTTCGAATCTAAAGAAAGCCTCTTCTCTGTCATTACGGAAGAGGCTTTTTTGATGGTTTGTTGTTTGATTAGCGCGTGTTCGACGCATTGCAAATTTTTTCAGTAATATTGATGATTATCAACTTGATGTAGTTATTTCTATTTGATTCTTGTATCTAGGATCAATATATCTTCTACTTTGCAACTACCATTAAGCCATTCTCTAAACTCTTGAGCAATTGCTAGTCTTTCCCTTTTAGGTAGATTTTGGGCTCTAATTAAGAGCAATGTTATTGAATCTGCAATCAACTCTTCAACATTTGGCTTATCTTGCATTTCGACTATTAACTGTTTCTCTTTTAAATTATCTATCTTGTTGAATGATTACTTCAGACGTAAGGATATAAATAGAATTTACGAATACTTAACCTTTAAGAAGGGAATATAAATTAGTCGTTCCACAGAGTCATGTCTGACTGGCCTGAGGATCTTTGCATCCACGCTACTTTCCATTTATCATCAATTTTTTTAAAAATCGAAGTTACTGTAGGGAGATCATCATTTTGAGTCCCTTTGTAAGTAAATTTTGAGCCTAGGGTGAAAACGCACATTGCAGCATTTGAACCTAAGAGTTCAAATTTGTGTACCTTGGTGACTTCAGCGCTTTGTAATACAAGATCTCCTGAGGACCACATCTCTTGAAAACCTTTTGCGTCAATGGGATTCCCGCTTGGTCTTATAAATAAAAAGTCAGGAGTTGCATTCTCTAAAAAGAATGATCCCATTCTCTCTGTTGAGGCAAAGGCTTCTAGGATGGATACGATTTCTTCTTTAGAAGACATTTATCAATTAAAAACAATAAACTAGGATTACAGATCTGCTCAATATTGGATGTTTTCATTGCCATCTTTTATTGTTGTGCTGACAATATGAACCAACGCTTTCATAGAGAAATACTAAAATAATTGATTTTAAGTAGAGAATTTAGGCAGCTTCTTTCGATAAATCATTTGCGAAAAGAGATATCAGTTCACCTTTTGGTGTTTTATAAACTCTCTCTACAATTGCGCCTTCAGTAATGATTACTTTAGTATTCATTGATCCTGAGGGCAATGTCTTAATAGCTGGTACAAGAGCTTCTTTTAAATCTGGGAACTGATCCAAATCCTTGAAGTCTTTAATTTTCTTCTTAGCAACCATTCCAATAAAAAAGCCGAAGTTATTCCTTCCTTTTAACTAACTTTTCTCCACTCGTAAAGAGCTTGTATAGCCAATAAGCTCTTTCTTTATAGGACTAACGTGAAAAATTAGATATAGTTTTTGGATTAGGAATTGCTTTTATAAGCTTGTTTTCATTGATTTCAAATGGATTGTACCTAATGTCTAAAATCAATACCATTGCATTACTCAAAAGTAGTTATCCAAAAATTACTTGTTGTGGTGGAATTATCATTTTTCTATCTTATTGAGTCTAAAAACAATCGAGAATGATTAATTGATTTTATCCATCAACAACAAGCGCTCTGTTGTACTAAGAATAATTTTTTCCTTTCAGTGTCTCTGTTAATTTCTACTTCTTTTTTTTATTATCAATTCTGTTTAAGAGATATTATATTAATTTATATTTTTGACCTATAGATATGATTATGAATGTTTTTCCAAAGAAAATAATGCTTTTAGGTAGCGGAGAATTAGGTAAAGAGGTGGCAATAGCTGCAAAAAGATTAGGTTGTTATGTAATTGCATGTGACAGATATAATGATGCGCCAGCCATGCAGATAGCTGATCAATTTGAAGTATTAAATATGAATAATGGTAGTGAATTAAAAGAAGTGATATATAAATGTAATCCTGATATAATTATTCCTGAAATTGAGGCTCTTGCAGTAGATGTATTAAAGGAAATCGAACAAAAAATAACAGTAATACCAAATGCTAGAGCCACTGCAATAACTATGAATAGAGATAAAATTAGAGATTTAGCTGCTAACGAATTAAATATAAGAACTGCAAAATTTAGTTATGCGATAAATCAATCCGAGCTTAATTTGCATGCAGATGCGATTGGCTATCCTTTATTAATTAAGCCAGTTATGAGTTCTTCTGGTAAAGGACAAAGTTTAGTTAATAATAAAAATGATTTAGTCCAGGCTTGGGATTTGGCTATTGAAAAATCAAGAGGTAAATCAAATAAAATTATATTAGAGGAATTTATTGATTTTGACTTGGAAATTACTTTATTAACTATTAGACAATTTAATGGTAAAACATTATTTTGTGCACCGATAGGACATGAGCAAAAGAATGGAGATTATCAATGTAGTTGGCAACCAGCTACATTAACTGAAAATGTTTTAGATAAGGCTCAAAAGATAGCCAAATGTGTCACTGATAATCTTGGTGGAGTTGGTTTGTTTGGTGTTGAATTTTTTATTAAGGGTGAGGAGGTGATTTTCTCAGAGCTGTCACCAAGACCACATGACACAGGCTTAGTAACTTTGATTAGTCAAAATTTAAATGAGTTTGAATTACACCTTAGAGCTGTTTTAGGTATCCCAATTCCAGAAATAGTTTGTCATAAAGCTTCTGCGAGCAGAGTGATTTTGGCTTCCCAGAAAACTTCAAACATAGCTTTTACGGGACTTGAAGATGCTTTAAGTCAATCGAATACAGGTGTGTTTATGTTTGGCAAGCCGAGCTCTACTGAAGGTCGTCGAATGGGAGTAGCGGTAGCAAATGCAGAAACCATCGATGAGGCAAAAATCAAAGCTGATAAAGCAGCTCAATCAGTCCAATTTATAAATGAATAATTTTAATTCAGATTGTTTATCTGATTTCATTAAGTGCAAGTCGATTTGGTTTCTATTTTTGACTGAGTTAAATTGGAATCCAAGCGCAATTAACCCTCTTGAGTTGGTCCCTGAATCTTTTTGGCCTGAAGTTACGGATCTCTTAATTGAAGCTAGGTATATTGGTCAAAGCAGGAATTATTACCTCAAAGAATCTGATAAATATATGGATTACTTAAGTAAAGGTGGTAGACCTTTTAAAGCGGATTGATAATCATACATATTCTATTAACTGCTTACTAACTTCCTGTAGCCCCATAATTGTTAACATCTTTGTAACTGGCCTTGCCTAACAAAAACTAAATTAAAAAGATTTATGGGGATAGAGGATCCAAAACTTCGTTTGTTCATGCTTCTTTTGATCAATTTACTAGTGATAGTAGTTTTTAAAAACTGGGTATTAAATAACGAGGCTTTTTGTGGTTGCTGAATGGTTTACCTTCTTGAAGTGTTAAGGAAGCATTTGATTCAATTTATCAAAATATTGCTTTCTCTGGATTTGAGTCGTTAATTACTTTGACAATCTTTGCCATATTAGGATCCATTTTTTGCACTTTAATGACTTTCTAAGAATAGGGGAAAGGAGGATGGTTGGTTTAGTTTAAGAAAAAAAAGAAGAGGATAAATAATTAACTTTCTTAGTGATTTAAGGTTGCTATTTAGTAAGAAATGCAACTATTTCGGTTAACACTACTTAATTCTCTGTTTTATGTATCACTAGGAACATCGTTTTAAGATAATTTCTGTTATTTTTGATACACGTTCAGCTAAATTTCAAGCTGCAGTAAGACTCGAGACATGGAACGGGGTCTTGAGCACTACTAGAAAGAGCAATGACTGTTCTTACTTACAGAGGCAAAGAGTACCTTCAACATAAAGAAGCTACTCCAAAAAAAGTTGTAGAACTTAGTTACAGAAGTAACATCTACACATCTAGGCAGGCAGAAGCTAAAAAGCAGATGCAAGCGTCCTTAACTTACAGAGGTAATACATACCAAAAGTAATTTAAAGGAGATCTAAAAGGGGCATAAATTGCCTCTTTTTTTATGCTTATTTCCCTCACAAATATCTAGCTGAGTAATAGTTTTGGTTCTATGTATTTTTGCCTGAGTTCTATTACTCTGGTTTCATGGGTGGTATCCGATGTAAAAATAATAATGACTCCGAAATAATCACAATGATTACTCAACAGTCATGGCCTAGTTGCAAACTGCCTAAAACTCAAAAGGCACTTGAAGCTATTTATTCAATGCTCTGGAAAAGACCAAAGGTGTTTAGATGGTATTACAGGTCAAACTAATAACTTTATTCAAGGGAAACCGAACACGCAAATCACCTAAAATTTGTTGAGAATAATAATTGAATCCTCTATTAATTAATGCAAAGATTATTTAAACCTAACAGTAGTGTGTTGGCCATACTCTTGTTTTTACCTATTACACCAAGTATTGCAGCTATTACTGTTTTTACACAGTCAGTTTTAAATGACAGAAGTACTGAGGTAACGTCTATCTCTTATCATGAACAGCTAGTGATTGATGCTACTAGCTATTAATGACTATTTTGCACTTTGAGCTACCAGTAAAAACTTATTGTATGAATTTACTCACCGCTCATTAAAGCTTTATTTAAAGTCTTATTAATTTTAACCCGATCTTAGTTTAAATACTCTTTACGTCATGAGATCAGTAGGTTACAAGTCATACATAACAGCTTTCTCTAAGTATGGTTTTAACGAAAAAGTTTAAGGCCTTTGATGACGCAATCTTAGATCTGCATCCTGAGTTAAAAGAGGTTCTTAAACCTAATGATCATTATCCAGAGCTAAAGATTCTTCTAAAAAAAAGATCTGTAAATTTACCTTCTGGGTCCTTGAATACGAAGGTAATTATAAATAATGGAGAAATTGTCGAACGCGTATTCAAGACACCCATGGGTCAAGTCGTCTCGTTATTTTCAAAACCATCAAATGTAATTCTTGACAAAGTTGCTTAATAAGTGATTTTCAACTAATCATGGTTTTTTTAGATGTGAGATTCAAGCTGGAGATGATTTAAACGCCTTTTATTTATACAGGTCTCTAAACTAACTTTTTGTAAAATTTTCACTATGACTAATAGTGTAGTTAATAACGTCAAGAAAAAATCATGGAAATAGCTGAAGCAATTAAAAAACGAAGGACTATTCATATCTTTTCCAAAAAAAGTGTTCCTAGCGAAATAATTCAAAAATCAATAGTTGCAGCTAATCAGGCCCCCTGCCACAGAAGGACTTTCCCATGGCGTTTTACCAACATCGGGATAAAAAAAAGGGAACTTCTATATCAATTACAGCTGACTCTGAAGTTTGGTGATAAGTCAATAGATGATTCTAGTTTAAAAAAACTAAGGGAAAAAATGCTAAACCCTTCCCATTTGCTTATTGCCACTCAAGTATGTACTGATAATCAAGCTCAAAGACGCGAAGATTATGCTGCTTGTGCTTGCGCGATTCAAAACCTGTCGCTTTCACTTGTCGCCGATGATGTTGGTTGCAAGTGGTCAACAGGCAAAATCACTAAAGACCCTAATACCTATCAAATCGCACAAATAAATTCCAGAGAGGAGGAAATTATTGGTTTTATTTGGATTGGATATGGAATTGAGCCGCCTTTAATCAACAGACCTTTAATTAGTACAATCTATAGAGAGAGGGATTAACCTGTTTTAACTCATAGAAGAGAGATAATGAAACTGATAAGGAAGTGTTGAGGCCACACTGAAAACAATCAACATCATCCCTGTTTTATCTAATCGTTTCATTCTAAAAATATATATTGTATAAATTTAATTGAAGGATTGCTTTTGCAAGGGTATTTTAGGAAGGGAGAACTAGACATCACTTAGTAATAAATTTCTGAAAAACTAGACCACAGGGGGGATAAACTTTTCTCATGATCAATACGTGAACTCATAGAAAATATGCCAGATCCTAAATCAGGTCTTAGTCCCTGTTTAAATCCGCTTAATTGCGTTTTCTTTCAAAAAGAATTTGAAGATGTTGATAAGACCTTTGATCAACTTGTCACGATTGCCCAGAAAATCCCTAGAACCAAAGTTTTAGAGGCTAATGATAAATATTGGAAAGGGGTTTGTCGTAGTTTGATTTTCAGATTCCCAGACGACTTGGAGATTTTAAAAATCGATAAGAAGATTCAAATCAAATCGGCATCAAGATATGGTGGTGGCGATCTTGGAGTTAATGGAACTAGAGTAGGAAGATTATTAACTGCTCTAGAAAAATCAAATAGTTAGCCACTAAAACTTTCATAAAACAATCAATTTGTTGTCGTTGGGAAACATGCTAGTTATTTTTTAAATAACTGTATAAATAAAATGAACAGAGCACAAAAATATTTTTTACATCTTCCAAAGGGGACTCATTTTGAAAAAATCATTGAGACAGAATATGGGAAAGAGAATATATATGTAAGCCCAGACGGCAAAAAACATTCAATACCTATGATTCCAGATACGATTATTTGAAGAACTCCAACGCGTTAAAATTTGCAGTTAGGACAATTGTTTATCCATCTTGTGATTTTTGTTTCTTCATAAATATGACCAGAGGCTTCAACAATAGGCTTTGTTTATGGATTGATAAAAATGTTATATAAAATATTCTCTGGTCCTTCAAGCATTACAGTTGCTCTTTTTGAGTCTCCTATACATTCGCCGATATAAAAAGTTTTAACTCCCATCTCTCTAAATATCTTCTGCTGCTCTGGCGCATTCATATGAGTGCAATACTCTGAAAAAGTATTGCTAAGCTTGAAGTCTAAAACAGTGATTTCAGTTGCATGGAAAAGGTAAATGAATTTTAGAGGATATACATTTTTACCATTTTAATTGTCTCCCTAAAGACTTTGTCGTTTTCGATTTCATCTCATAGGAATGATATTATTTTGTTTTTTTATTTATGCCGTTAGCATTTTCGATGTCTTGTAAAAGCCCTTTTGTGGCTTGGTGAAAACCATTTTTCACTAAAAACGTTTGAGCTTCATCAAATTTTTGTTGAATTTTTTTTATGTACGGAGTCATCTCATTGGGAGATAAAGACATCTTTTTTTAATACACTTTTTGAATTTTGCTTTTTATACAAAATGATATGAAGTGGCAACTGCTACAAAAAATAATATTAGTAATAACTACTCACTCAATTGATAGAGAAGGCTAGTAGTTTTGCGTATTGCATCAAGAGCTCCTAACGATATAACTAACTCAAGTTGCATTGTGACATTGTCTATCTTTAAGCGCCTAGGCAACAGGTTTTCAATTAAAAAGCTTGACAACAGTAAATGTTATTCAAGATGCGAAATGCAACCTTTACCTAATGAGATTTATCAAGATATTGTTGATTTTCAATCCGATGTGAATAGACCTATAGATATTTCTATTTATCGGGAATTTAAAAAAGAAGCTGCATGAGTTCCTTACTAGATTGTTTGGTTCTTATTTTCCTTGATTCCCCTTATATATTAATAGGGTGTAAATTTTCCAACTTTACAATTTTGTTTAATAAGGCTATTAATACTTTTTCCTTTAAATATCGAATGACTGTAGAGTAGAAATAAAGAAGTAATTAAATTTTTATTGATGGATAGCTTGAAAGCCAAGTCTTTAGCTAATGAATTAAATGAATTAGCATGTAAAGGATGCACGGAGGGATGGCTAGAGAAACACGATGGACTATCAGATCCAATTCAAGATATTAATGAGTGTGGATCTCTTGGATTTATTACCCCTGAACGACAAGAGCGATTAATTAATGAAGTTAAAGAGATTAAAGCTAAAAATTAAATAATATGGATAAAGAAAAAGGAAGTAGCCCGAGTAAATTTTCTGTTCCTCCTTTCGCTTCAGATGATGAGATATGGATAAAAATTCTTGAAGTTTTGACACCATCTGAACAACTAGAGGCTAGCCGTTCAAAATCAGAGTTCAATGATCCATATATGGGTGGTAAAGAGATTATTGTTAAA
This sequence comes from Prochlorococcus sp. AG-402-I20, assembly GCA_003216975.1. GTDB lineage: Bacteria > Cyanobacteriota > Cyanobacteriia > PCC-6307 > Cyanobiaceae > Prochlorococcus_B. Next base: position 42,480 of record QCHY01000007.1, on the reverse strand, counting down.
CGCTCTGATCAGTCCGACATAGCTGTTGCGTTACTTTCTGAAGTCACTGCTGATGGTGATGAATGGGCAATATATAGAGAACTTTGAAATGGATGCTTATTCATTAATTGCCTTTGGGACCATTATATTATCTCTTTTTAGTTTGGTGTTGCTTTTTCAATTATTTAGAAATTTAATTAGAAAGCAAATAGATGATCAAATGAAAGAAATGATTCCGATAAAAGCTATTCGAAAAAGAATAGGAATAAGAATAAAATTGAGAGAATAGCACAAAAAAATTATTTTAATAAGAGTTAGTTATTTACAGGTTTTCTTTTTTTATGCGATTTTTTTATATAACTATTAATATGAGATATTAAAATGAAGATTAATCCCTATTTCGCCATGACGTTTTAGTTGAAATATGATTCATATATCAGTTTTTCTTATGCGTAAAAGTTAGTAAGTAATACCGATAGAAAATATTAAAAAGAAAGGATAGATTAACTCTAGTTGTAGGGGATTTTTTATGAATACGATTGATGCTAAGAAAATGTCTCAAGGCCAAGTTGATCCAATTGAAGATTATCTTGAGTGTGTAACATATTGTTCAATATCTAGCAGTGCGGAAGAGAACGATTGCCAAACTATATGTATGGAAAGGCATTTGAAAAGCTCATATTTTTAGACTTATTCACCAAAAATTAAAAATAGAGAAAATTACAGCTCTTTAATAATGCAATTAACTTATGGAAGCTCAAATTAGAGGCCTAAATACACTCTCTTATGTAGCGAGCAATAATGGTCGAAAAATCTATGAATAATCCAGTAGGAATAATTATACATTCGCTTTATTTATACTAAATATTTTCATTTTTAATAAATGACTTGAGCAGTTATACCTATTTCTGCTTAGCTGTTGATGTGGTGAATAGAGCAACAGTCTTGAGTAATCATTTTTAAAAATCTAATTTTGATGTTGGGGTAATAACAAAAGGTTTAAATACTTATTAAAAAAACGGAAATAGTTGCCATTTTAAAATTAGATGATATTTAAAAATTTTGGCTCATCCCATATCTTGGTATTGGCTTCTTGGCTTTTTTCTATGGATGGTTCACAACATTTTGGTTCTTAATCGTAAAGTTAATATTGACAAAGAACGACAAATATCAAAGCGATTTAATGCAATTTCAAGGCTCTATCCAGAAGGTACGTACATTTCACATAGATAATAATCATTAGTTGATTTTAATTATCATCACTCTTTCTTGGTTGCCTTAATAATGGGGTGGCTTAGAAGTTTCTTCAGGGAAATATTCTTCAGTTTCATTTTCATACGTGTCACCTTTCTTTTTGAAGTATTCCTCTGATGGATCGTAACCATCGTTGTCTGGATTGATTTTTCCTTTCATAGTTTAATATTTTTTCTTTGGCGAGATCAGTGGATCTGTCAAAGTATGTTATCCAGCTATCCCATTACAAATAATTCCTGCTTTGGCCATTGAAATTAAAACAAAATGATGAAAGCTAGGAACGGCTTTGTCTAATGCTATGAGAAATATAAGCAATGACATTGATGTCATTGAAAGATATTGCATCCAATGAATACCTGCTTTATCCAGTCCATTTTTGTCAAAACTTGTACTAGTCATTTTATTAAAGCTTTGGTCGGTGACCTTAACGCAAAAAATTATTTTTTGCTAGTTATTTCTTTTTCTTGATTGATGCCTTTACATAATTGATTAACTTCTCTGTGCTGTAATTTCAAAGTTTCTAATCACCTCTTCACCCTTTCTGAAGATCGTTTTAGCATATTCAGTCCATTTTCCCTGTCCCCAATAACGGAAGCAGCTAGTTTCTAATAGCAAAAGGTATAGGAGCGCTTCTTGATAGTCATGGGTTTTCGTTAACGATGGGTCTTGAAGTAATAAATGGTCAAATGTTTCGTGAAAATATGAACTAAGTTTTGAAATTGGTTCTAAAACATTTATATATCCATCTTCCCAACTCAAATCGTTAGTCCAGCTGGATCCACTCAAAGAAAAAGATTGATCTTCCTCTTTTAATTCATTAATTGCTTTTTTAACCAAAGTAGGAGTTATAGGCCCTGAGATTTTTTCCCATATTCTGTCTTGACCGACTGCTTGTATCAATGGATAATTATTTTCATCAATATCTAAAGTCTCCAGGAAGTCGAGGTATTCAGATCCGTTCATAGCAATTGTGGGGCTTATGTCGTTTTTTGGACCAATTCTTTTATAAGCCTGAATAAAAGCTTGAGGAAATTCGTTCATCATTACACCGCCATTTTCTCCATCAGCAATTTGGGAAACCAGCGAGGGGATAATATGTTGACCTAAATTTTGTTTATTTAGCCCTATTGCCTCGTAATAAGGTTGCATTTGTCCAACAAGCTTTGTATCTGAGCCTTGAGTTTTTATTAGTGAAATAATAGAGATGGTCTCTCCATTACTACTTTGAGCTTTGAGCCTATTGGGAATATATTTTTGCTCGTCTCTTAGATTAGAGCCATCTATATTTTGAACACTATGTTCTTGAACCATTACCCAGCGATATCCACATTCCTTAAGAACTTTGATTAACTGAAATAGAACATCCGGATGGTTTGGAAGATGCATCTCAGGAAGAGAGAACCCATTTACTCGACGCAATGCATCTTCTCCAAATAATGAAGAGAAGTGGTGTTGCCAGGCTGTTATCTGTAATTTAAAGTCAGAAGGTGGAGTTGAAGAGGCTACAGCATGACTCCAAAAGGTCCCTAGCCATTCAACATGTGGTTGAACTCTCGAATCACACGTTAGGAGCTTTAATGATGCGAGAATATCCTCGCGACCCATTTGTTCGATTCCCCAAAGAAGATTACCGGAGTAATCAAGCATTATTTTGGGATCATATCCTTCATCTATCAGGCTTGGAATGATTTCACCTAGACGTTTATAGCATTGAGCAAATGGTTCGGCATTGTGATTATCTCCTTCTGAAGTGTGTTCAAACATATATTGCAAATGTGAAATGAGCTCTCCATTGTTACCAGCTGGAATTGTTGGTTGATGCATATGGAGTGCACATGCAAATCCTGAATTAACATTCTCTAACCTTGAATTTTTTTCGAATTGTCTACTATCTCTTTCCTTATTTACTAACTTATTAATTTCAAATTCAAATCCACATATCGGTGGTAAGTCTTTGTTATTCATTTTATTGAGGTTATATATTTAAAGCAATCCCAATGAAAGGACGTTTTCTGAATTAATTGGAGTATATACAATAAAAATTGTTTTTCATAGACTTAATTTGTTTTACGGTTCAATCCTTTGAGAAATACTTTTACTATTCATTGTATTTTTATTACCTATGAAATCAGAACAATATAAATATATTTTTTTCTAATTGTGCTAATAGACACTAATCGATTTTAATACAAAATTTATTTTGCCAGGCTTAAAGCCAGGATTCAATTCTCCTGGTTTACCAAATTTGGAATGTAGTAATTGAAATTGTGATATAGATTCTGATTTAAATATAATTGGTATAGAAATTTTTTTTGCAAGAACTGTTGGTTCAAGGCTTTCAAAAGGTACTTTGATAGTTGTTGTCCCAAATCTTTTTGTTTCTATTTCTGCTACCCATCTGAGCCCACCGGGTGATTTGTCTAAGAAAAATCCTCTTAATCCAAAAATTCCATATTTACATGACACTCCAAATTTTAAAGTTCGACCTTTACCTTCAATTTTTAATTCAAAACCTTGATAATTGGATAAATCTAGAACTGGTGAAAATATTGGAGATTTGCAACTAACAAAACCTCCTTTTTCCTCAACTACAACACCTTCTAGTGAGAGGCCTTTTGAGGAAGATCTACAAACTGCCTTACTTGAACCTCCCATAACAGTGTCGTTCAAAGAAAACCAATCATCAAAGTCACTGGATGACAAGACTTTTGATGGCTTCGTCATTTTTTATCTACAATTTTTTTTACTCTATAAAATCTTTTTGTGAATCATGAGTTTAATAATGTAGATTTCACCAGTTAAAGAAAAAATACCTTCGCGTCTCGTTAAGTGATTCTTTTTGTCTTTGAGTTCATTTTTAATCACTAATAATGCTATTAGAATAGCTTTTGATTTGAGATGATTTGCTTGAGCTGGCTTAAAGTTTTACCGATTGAAGGTCAATTATTAAAAAGAAGGCAAGCCGGAGATGATGGATTTATAGAGCATTCAGCATCCCAAAAGCCTTCAACTTCGATACCTTCCCAATGATTAATCATTATTTCTAATTCCTTGATTCTTTCTTTAGCGACATCAATTTTTTCAAGGATATTTGATGAAGTTTCTTTCTTCATGATTTTTCCTCGTTACTATCCTTATTTAACTACTAAATTGATATAAGATCTATCGATATAATTACGGATGTATTTGTTCCTATTAGAAATTGAATAAATGTATTCAGAAAATTTTTCTATTTTCTTATTTAAAATCTATCTTTGGTTGAAATAGAACGAATTACAAAAATTACCAACATTATTTGTCTCAGCTTTAAGACCTGTTTTATTTGCAATCACTTTGATCTTTGTGTTTTTTTCTTTAAGTGAGTAGTCATTCTGATTAAGGTACATTGTGTAGTATTCCCTGCATAAATTTGATAGCTCTTTCTCTCTTGAAAATGGGATACGACCTACAGCTATCACAATCAGAGCTAGAGCGATTACTCCTGTAAAAGCTTTATTGAGTGAGTTACTCATTTGATTTCTGTTTTCATGTTGTCTATAAACAATAGGTGTTTCTTATATGTCTAGCTCTTTGATTAGATCTCTTTGAAATTTGGAACCAAGAATTGTTGTGGCGGCCATAGCGCCACTGGCTGCTACTGGTGGAATACCGATCCCTGGGAATGTACTTGAACCGCACATTAAAAGATTTTTAATAGGAGTTTTATTCCCTGGGAAAAGCCCTTCTGCAGCTGATAATGCTGGACCGTAACTTCCATGTTTAGTATTTAGAAATCTTTGATGTGTAAGTGGTGTCCCAAGCATTTTTATTTCGATTCTTTCTTCTATATCTGGCACCAATTTTTTAATTGGTTTCCAGAAGACTGAGCACCGCTCTTCTTTTGTCCTTTCATATTCTTCTGTACCAATTTTAAGATTTTCCCAAATTTCCCAAGGCTCATTAGCAGGTGTATATCCGTGAAGAATATGTTTGTTGGGGGGTGACATTGTTGGATCCAACGCAGATGGAATAGAGAGAACTACTACATTTCTCTCGGCAGTAATACCTTTAGCCCAATCATTAACCCATATTGAATGGAGCGGAATATTTTTTAGTCCTTCTGCATTAAAGCCAAGATGAAGATGAAGAAATGACTTGCATTTTGGAGTCATGGACCTTTCCTCTCTCCATTTTTTAGATATTTCCTGTGGTAATAAATCAAGGGTGCTCCAAATATCTGCATTGCTAACAATATGATCTGCAAATATTTTCTTACCATTTTTAAACTCAATTCCGATTGCTTTATTCCTTCTTATAATTATCTGACTAACTTTTGAATTAAGTTGAAGCTTGCCTCCAAATGAGTAAATTCCATTTAATAGAGCCTTAACGATAGATTCACTCCCTCCCTTTGGGTATTCCAGGTAGGCATCTGGCTTAAACCAATCATCAAAAAGGGTTGCCATCGCAGCTGCATTCGTTTCGTCTTTGGATAAACCGCTTATTAGAAAGCAAAGTAAATCAACCCAATTTCGTAAAAATGGCTCTTTAAGATGTTCATCAACTAAATTTCCAAAAGCACCTCCAAGGTATTTAAAAGATTTCAAGTGAGTGAGGAGTGTTTTACTACGACCTAAGAGCTGAAAAATAGTTTCCTTGTTTTGATTTAGCGCTATTAGGGGAATTGCATTAGCTGCTGCACCAATTGGTTTAATTACTTGAATAAAATTTTCCCATTCTTTAATGGCATCATTTCCGCTAATTGAATTGATCTGATCAAGGAATCTTTTATCTCCAACTCCAATCGTGTAGTCACCTTCAGGAATTTGAACATTCCAATCCTGATATTTAATTAATTCAACTTTTTGGTTAAGAGCTTTTAGGACTTGACCTAAAGGATTTGTCGTAGGCCAAGTACCTATTCCACTCCAAAGAGATGGTCCAGATTCAAATGTATATCCATCTTTCTGAAAACCATGAGCGGCTCCTCCTGGTTTTGAGTGAGCCTCAAGAATTAGGACTTTTTTGCCAGCTTTTGCTAGCAATCCTCCGCAACATAATCCTCCTATACCACTTCCAATTACAATTACTTCTGGATTTTTCATTTTTTTTTAAGAATTTTCTTCTTTAGAGTTTCTACTACCAATTCATCGGAATTACTTCAGTGAATTCATTATTTGAGAAGGAAATATCGTAAATTTTTTATTGGTCTAGAAGAGGAATAGATGGTCTTATGTAAACAAACATTGCTCCGTGCATATCTCTAATGATTCTTAAATCTTCGTCAACATAGATCACGTTAATCTCACAATTTGGATTTTCTTTATTCCATGGAAGAAGTTTCCATACGGTTTTAACTGGATACCATCTTTCCATGAGAATTGAATTTACAAATGGAATTTTTCCCAGACCATCTACCTCTGACACCTTAGTCTTCTCTAACTCCATAGAAAGTATGTTGTCTTTTAGTTGAAGTCCCTTTGCCAGAGTTATGACGCGACCACCAAAGGTAGGCAGTAGCTTGAACCACCCAAGGATTGGGATGGTTGTAAGTCCAAAGATGGTGGTATCAAAGGTGGAGATCATTTCGCCTTTATTAAAATTGAGATATTGACCGACTCTTCCAACTGTTGATAAACCAAATGAACCAACTTGTAAAAGATGAAGCTTGAAAAATAAATCGCTTTTTGATTTGTCGTTTAAAGCCTTTTCAATGGCTAAAAAAAATGGAGAGCTTCTAAATAATTCAACTGATGAGTAAATAAGCTCCCATTCACCTTCAATAGAGCTCTGAGTTATTTCATCTGATAGGGGCAGTAGATCTTCAACTAATTTATTCATCTCTACTAATTTATTTTGATACATGGGAGCAATCATCGCGTTCATTCTTTGACCTCTATCTGTTGCTGCAGCTACCTGATAAATAAGGGCTTTGAGATCCTTCCTATCTTGCATTTTATTGAATTGGTTAATTCGTACTTAATACCTTGACCTTAACTAAAATTTCCTAAAGACCTTGAGTTTATATATAGGTTTAACAAGTAATATTTGAGCGGTTCTAGCTGATTTGGCTTATAACATCCATATGATTACAACTAAAACCTTACTACTGACAATATTTGTTCCCTTGGCGTGTCATAAACTTTTTGGCTTTTATAAAAAAATTCTCAAGGTCTCAGAACCGTCTTTAAAGCAAATAAAAGCAAAATTAGAAAGTACATTTTCAATAGATAGCTAGGTTGTTGCTCGAATCATTGTTTTTTGTGTTTTATAGCGATTTTCCTTACTTTTTAGAAAATCAAAAAAACTTTAATTCCTTCTTGATAGTCATTTTCTCCTTAAGTGAGACTTTACCGATCTATTTTCTAAACAAGCCTATAACTCAATTTTTGTGTTCCTTCTGTCTTTAAATGAATAGTTTTTTATGTAAATTTATAAGATGCAATTGCTATTTATATCTACATGTAAATAGATTGTTCGGTTTGGATACCCACAATGTGCTAGATGTCGTATATAGGTAATTCTTAATTCAATGTCTCAATTAAGTATCAAAGTTAGCGCTAAAGGCGAAGCCATGATCGCTACTCTTCAAAAGGAAATTTTTAACCGAAGAAGAAAAAAAGTAACAGCATCACAAGTTGTTGAAACTCTTGTAGAGAGCGGTGCTAAGTCACAATCTGATAAGCGTTATGCTGCTTCTTGGAAAAACTTAATAAAGGATATTGAGAAAGCTGCAAAGGTTTCTGAGATCCATGGTAATAAGCCTGCAAATGTTAGTGCTGATGAGTGGGCTTTGATTCTCTCTCACCGTACTCGTAAGACTACGAGTACTAAAAAAGTTGCAGCAAAACCCTCGGCTAAAAAGGCTGCTGTCAAGAAAACTGTTGCTAAAAAGGCCGCTATCAAAAAAACTGCTGCTAAAAAAGTAATTGCAAAGAAAGCAGTAACTAAAGCTGCTCCAGCCAAGAGCGCTGCAAAAGCAAAAGTTAAGACTTCTAAAGTTAAGACTGCAGTAAAGAAAGTAGCTTCTGCTCAAGCTAAAAAAGCAACTTCAACTGCTAAATCAGTTTCTAAAAGAACATCTAAGTCTGTTGCAGGCAGACCTGCGAGGCGTGCAAGAAAAGTTGGTTCTAAAGCCGTAAAAGCTTAGTTAAACAGCCAGATCCGTCAAAGCGGCGTGAAAAGTGCAATGCTTTTCTCTGGCTATTTTGTAAATGTGTTGATTAGTATCCCAAGCCTACATTCCCTTTCTTGTAGCCTTGGCAGTAGTACTTGGCATGGTAGTAGTGATTAGTAATATCAGCTTTCTCTCCTTCTAGACCCTCGATTCTTTTATTCCCTAATTTCAATTCTCTTGCAGCCTTTTCCCCTGTAATTAAATCAGCGTTTAGTCGTCCGCAAATATCATTCACTTTGAAGTCTTTCGCTGAAGGACCTCTGACATAGCCTGCAAAAATTGCAAGAAATAATCCAAGGGTTATAAACCTTCGGTGGTTTCTCCACCATTCATAACTATTGAGATTTAGTCTCTTTTTTACATCAATTTTCATTTATATCAATAATAGATTTGTTCACCTTAGGCTTTAGTCCTTCTCTTTGGGTGATGTTCTGGATAGGTCAATATTTTAGCTTATTCACATTGTTAAAGAAGTAGCCCTATTCGTTTTTCAATAGATCATATTCACGAAGTACGATTGGATTATTGGTAAATCTATTTACGAATGCTTGAGAAGATTTCAAAAGATGATTGGCAATATTTTGTCCCCTTTTTGGCTTGCACTATTTGCTTCTTTGCAACAGATCTCTTTGGAATAATTGACAAGGCTTCCATTGCTTATTGGTCTGGACGTTTGTTTTATGAGCCATACAGGATTATTACATCCCATTTTTTTCATGGCGATGTTAATCATTTATTGGCAAATATCTCTGGAATCATCGTAGCTAGATATTTTCTTAAATCTTTAAGCCTTCAAAGTGACTATTTCTTTCTGGCTTTTATTGTATTGATAATGCCTCTCCAAGCCTTCATTTGTTGGTGCGTAGATATTTTAGTTTATAGAAATCCTATGTCCCTAGCTATTGGATTTAGTGGAGTTTTATTTGGTATCGACGCGTTTATTCTAATGACTACAATTTATGGAAAGAAAAAATTTGTTTACATTGGATGCGAGTTAAAGAAAGATCCAAGATTACTTAAATCTATTTCAGTACTCACAGGTATTGGAATTATTTGGTCATTCCTACCTGGAATTAGCTTGTTAGGTCATATGTCTGGACTTTTGGCGGGATTTCTATTGTTTTGGCTCTAAGTAAACAATTGATTCGATGTTATTTCTTGTTAAGAAACACGTGATCATCTTAATGGTGAAAATTATAAACTCAATTTTAATTGAGTTGCCTTCACTTCACTTGATAAACTTTTGATCTTCCATTGCATTTACGCACCGACCATTCGATTGGAGATTTTAAACTTTCTTGTTCCACGCAAATAGTCTGATAATTAGCCCATTTAGCTATTGGCCCTAGCCTTATTGCAATTAGTGCAAGGCTAAACGCACATAAAAATGCACACAACAGCAACGCAATTCCAGTCAATAGATCATTAAACCTGAACTTCATTTCTGTCAGATTGAAGTTCTTATTTTTCTTTGTCTCACTCATAGAACTAATGGGATGGAATAAAATGCCTCAATATTTAAAGTCTTATATACTGTTACCTCTTTAATGGTGGCATAGAGAATAAAAGCTGAATGAATTTTATAGATCTATTTATTGATAGTTAACAGTTGGAAATTTTCTTAGGTTTCTTCATTTGTCTTTTCCCCATTAAACATCCTTTTCTCCCCGATCACGATGGTTAACCATCCAAGTGCTAGAAGTCCTCCAGCTTGATAGTCTCCTTTTAGAAAATCAAACAGAGCGAGGGTGCTTGCAGAAATAGCAAGAGTACGAACAGCAAACCTTGCAAAGGTAATTTTCTTTTTTTTAATAGGTTTATTCATATGCCCATTTTGCAGGGACTTACTTTGTAAAACAAATTTTGGTTGGATGAGTTATTGAAATTTATTCTTTTGAAAACATCTTGTTAATAGAATTAAATCTATCATTTCTTTTTTGTCGTAAGAAGATTGATCCTTTCCCGTCACACCGCTTCCCTCTGTTAAACCTTGTAATTCTAGTTTCTTTCTAATCAACATTTTTCTTTCTGCACTTGAGAGATTTTTAAAACGTTTTTTCCTTTCTTCACGACTTTCACTATTGCTCATTGGATTTGTTTAATAATAATTTGTCTATTAATAATGAATTGATAATTGTTTTTACTATTTTAATTCATTAAATAATTGTTATCTAAAAGTGCATCATTTACTTTTGCTCCTCTTGATTTATTCCCAAGAGAAAGCGGATTGGCCTTATCTAGTATTGAAGCAAAGCAAGTGAGCCAACTACTACCTTCGGAAACTTGAGCTGCCTCGCAAATGTGCTTTGGTGCTTTTTCTGTGCAACCTTGAGTGCGAGAAAATTTAATAGATTTTAGTTGAGAATTAAGTTCTAATTGTAGTAACGATATTTCCTCTTTATTAATACATTCACCAGCAGCGTAGCTTTCAAGCAAAATTTGATAGTTCATTATTTAAAGAGTTTTAGTAGTTTTGAGAACTAAGATCGAAAAAGTTTTTCTAAATCTTGCTTCACTTTCTCCAATTGATTTAGTTCTTTTCGGTTTGTTTTTTGCCCCCATTTATCTACTTCTCCAGTTCGACCATTTTTAATTGTCATCCTTATCCACCAAAATTGAAGACTCAAGAAAATCAGAGCAAAAGTAATTAGTTCAAGAGTTCCTTGTTTCATCCGAACTACTCTAATAAATCGAACCTTTTCTTATCGTTGTACTCATTTTTCATGTATTGATTACTCATTAGGATCAACTTCAGTAATTTTTAGATTTAAGCCAACGTAAAGAAGAATACCTCCAATAAGAGGGGTCCAAAGCCCCAATTGGTTTAAATCATGTGATTGAAGAAATTCCATTTATTCTTCATCTCTTCTAATGATGATTTGGTTTGTTTTATATTCAGATACTACCCTATTAGCTATTTCAACAATAAATGAATTTGGACACCGTAAAGCCTCTTGTAACTCAGCTAATTCATCAGAAATAAACTCTATACTCCTTGCAATAACTGCTTGATGTTCTTCTTTGGGTTCCCATTCTTTAGCCATTAATTTTCTTGAGAATGATCTGCTATTTCGTTAAGCATATTTGAAATATATTTTTTATTTGAAGTTGTTTGCGCTTTTATTTTTTCGCATGCGACCTTGACTTGCATCCATGAACTGTCAATCACTTCAAGTCCTTCATTTGTAGAATGCCATTCTTCAGGAATATTAAATATGAGTCAAACCAAACATGATCCCTTTTGAGATTGCCCATCCAATACCTAGACATATAGCAACTGTAAAAAGTGTTTTTAAAAGGTCCATATGCTTTTAGTCCCTTCCAAATGCAGTTCTTAACGAACTTGAAAAATCGAATTGAACCCCATCATTAGATGATCCTAGGTTTTGAATTAACTTTGAACTGGCAAATCTTGATTGGGTTGATGAATAAATTGATTGAGATTTTACTGCTGATGATTTTACTGCCGCTGTTTTCTTTGCTGTCGCTTTTGTTGCTGTAGCTGAGGTCATTAAAAAAATTGTATTTCTTACAACTTAGACAAACTGAGTTAAAAGACGATAGTTGTTAACTTTTTACAATCTTAAAATCATCAACCAAGCAGGGATTGATAGGAGCGCGATAATCGTACTTAAGACAACAAGCGATGTGGCTTCATCTTCATCTCTTGACGCTGCTTGGGTTATTAGTAAGACAGATATTGCTGTTGGCGCAGCTGATTGAAGTACTAAAGCCTCTCGCATGACGTTGGGTAATCTGATCGCTGAGGAAATGATCAACATAATGACTGGCAATCCAACCAGTTTCATGATTAAAGCATTTTTTATGGATGTTATTTGGATTTTTATTCTTGAGAGATTTGCTTTCCTCAACCAACTTAGACGCATTCCAACGATTACAAGTGCTAAAACAATTACAACCCTTGAAGGTATCCATAGTAAGGCTGTTAATTGTTCATTCCATGGTGATGAATGAACAATTAATGCGCCAATCAGTCCTTTTACAGCAGGGCTTCTAAAGATTGCTTTTATGAAATCCTGCCAATATCTATTAGAACTTAAAATTTTTGAAGGATCTGTTAGCAGTATTGGACCGATACTCCAAATTACTAATGTCGCACCAAGGTCAAAACCTATGCTATAAATCAAAGCATGATTTGGAAGCAGTGCTAGTGAAACTGGTATTCCGAAATACCCAGTATTTCCGAATGCACTACCTAATTGAAGAGATCTGTTTGGTATTAAGTTTTTTATACCAGGAAGGCAATTTAATAGAGTCATTAAAAAGCCAATAGCTACCAGTGATAAAGCCGCAGATTGTATCAAAGGGAATTCAAGGCCAGACTTAAGTAATATCCCCATCAAGCTGACAGGAATTCCATAGCTCATTAAAGGACGAGATATCGTTAGGGATAAATCTTTTTTAAATCGTCCTAGTAAATAACCTATTAAAAGACATGGTATTAATTCAGCTAAAAGAAAGATTATTTCCAACTGAGTAAAGCGAATATCATTTTGTTATGTTGAGTGGTCAAGAGTAATTTTATGATTAATTCGATATCTTGACTTGAGTTTATCTTTGCAAGTACTTTTCAGGTTATGGACATCTGGTTCTCTTCACTGATTGAGAAAGTTTTAATTCGTAGTTAGTTATTTCTCCTTGTAAATACTTTTTTCTGAACAACCTAATGTTTCTCCAAAAAGAATATCTGTGCACATGGCATTACATAAAAGATAAACGACCCAACTGGTAACAGGGACTCCAATTAAATAACTAAATGGGTGCTTTACTTTTATGAACCCAACAATGGCAACGATTAGAACAACAATTAAGTTAATGATTCGTTTGAGGGTTTTTCTTGGTATTTGCATTAGCTATTTCTAGCAGAAAGTTTTCTTATTTATCTAGTTTTTACTACAACTGTTAGTCAGTTTTGTTTTGTTTGGGTATCGTTTGTCCATATTAAAGATTTTAGATGTCTTCTACTGTCACCTCAGTTTTTACTTTTAAGGTTGAAAGCACCTTTGATGAGTGGGCTGCAATCTTCGACAGTAAAGAAGCTACCAGAAGGCATAGAGAGTTTAATATTCAGCCCTTGTACAGAGGTTGTAGTGATGATGACCCTCAAAAAATCATTGTTATACATCAGCACCCAGAGGGGAATATTGAGAAATTTATAGAAGCCAATGGAGACTGGATGGCGAGCCACAGAGTCGATCTATCTACAATGGAGAAGTCTGCTTGGACATGGACCGACAACAGTAGTGCTCAGTTTAAAGCTGCTTAATCAAACACGCGCTGTGTACTTATTGAATGGCATAGATCAAATACCAGATTTTACTATTTCTAGCCATTCAAGCTTTTTAAAAGTAGTTCATATCTAGATTTTTAGGGTTACACTTATTGATTAATTATTTCTCTATTAAAAAGAAATTTTTCTGTTTAGAGATCTGAGTTGTTAAAAAATTGAAATTGAATCAGATAATTCTATGGGTATTGAGATTATTGCTATAAATAAAATTACTATTGGTAGATTCCATAATATAATGAGTTGAATAAACTTAAATTTGGTGAATTTAAACATAGTTAGTAATCAGTTCGTTTTAGTCCCCATAAATTTCCTTGCTCTGATGCTTTAACAATCGCTTTGTAAATATCTAAAGTCATAACTTTGATTAATTGAATAATTTTTTTAAAGTTACCTTTTTATTTAATGTTTGTATGTAGGGAGAGATACCAAATCTATAAAGTAAAAATTATTAATGTAATTAGATTTTCTAATAATCAATATTTAGGCGCTTTGTTATTTTCAAGTCTTTTACAATTTTATAAAAGTTAAAGATGCAATTTAGCTAAAATTTGGTTGCGTCGTTCGTTATCAAGAATTTAGTTCAGATATTATTTGACATCTAATTGCTCAAAAGCATTATGTCATTTATATTCGGTTTCCTATCCCAAATTGTTCGGTAGATTTCTTTCAGAACTATTTTGTTATTTTTAGTATATGGTTAGTTGATATTTAAAAAATTGTCTTCAAGACCGATTACATCCTGCAAAAGATATGCTGTTAGCTACCGAGATTTAGCTAACAAAAGACATGAGTTAGGGTTTTATGCCATTGATGCTTTTGAAGCTAGACAGTTAGCTATTGAGTTCAACAAATTTGTTCGAGAGCATCCAAATTCTATTGATAGGATTTCTCTGAGAAATAAAGTTATCGCTTGATGTCACTACGTATGTGTAATATTTGCTTATTAATTTATGTTCAGAGATATTGGTTATAAAAATATTATTAGAAGAGTTTTCTGAACAAAATCTCTAAGGGTATTTTAAAGCTGGTAGCTTATTTATCTTTTACCCATAGAGCAAGTCCCCCACCCTTTCCCCTTGCTGACAACCATTTACCATTTGGATCAATAGCTATTAGTGCAAAAAACGGCCTATTCTTTTGATCAGGTGCCGGTAGAGATCTCTTTAGAATAATTAATGAAGCTAGTTTTATTTGAATGCAATCAAATGAAAAAGGTAATAATGGTTGCTTCCTTTCTAAATTTGCGTAACCACTGAATCTCAGAGTTAATAATCCAAATTTAATCGCGTTGACGATAGTAAATTTCTCTTCTTCTGGATTCTGTGTATTCTTCTTCAACTCTAGACTGGCTGAAAGAACCTGTAGCAAAGTGCTTGAAATCGTGTCTTCTGTATCTGAGCCCTGCTTCCAAACTGAATTAAATTTCCATAGTCCTAATAGAGAGTCAAATTCAATGCCACTCCCATCTACTCTTGCGCTTTTTTCTAATTCTTTAAGTTTGTCTAGAGAAGGAAGATCCATTCTATTTCCGTTCATTACAATTAATTTTTGTTTGTGTAATTTTAATCAGATATCTGACGACGAGTGGTTTTAGGCTTTATTAATTTCTCAGCCATTAGTAGTTTTGACTTAATTATTGTTTAATTGTACATTTATTTATTCATATGCTTTCTTTCAATATCTAATTTTCATTATGTATCTGATGAGACTTTTAAATATTTAGGTCATAATTAGAAATCAATAAGAGCGTGAGTCCCTAGTTTTGGCTAATGAATTTAAACCAAGTACATCACTCTTAACAGTAGGACTAAATTTATTTATGCTTATTTTTTTGCTTTTAGCTATTTAGTTCATAATATTCAAGCTATGGACGGTGCTTATTCTTTTTGTTTGAATGGAGTGTTAATTAACTTCCCAAATGACTACCTTTAGAGAAAGAATTAATTCACATCTCCCGATAGTGCTTCAATTGTTAAGCACTGCATCCTTGGTTGTGATCGCTCTGTCTGCTATTTGTGGATCTCAATCATTGAAGAAATTGTCTTCTGCCCATGAAATGCCTAACTCGGCAGAAGTGCATCACGATCATTGAAGTCCTGATCTTATAAAATGTATAAAAGGGCTTGTATATGCCCTTTTTTTTGTCTTGATTTTATAGGAAGGATAATTGGTCGGCATTAGGTTTGTTTATTGGCTCGGCTGTCCATTCTTCTGGGTCCCATTTAGTCATTAGCGGTTTTAAAGCTTTAAGGTCTTGAGCATTTTTAACTGAAGAGATCCATTCTTCTTCTAGCCCACTTGGAATAATAACGGGCATACGGTTATGAAATTGTTTGACTAAATCATTTGGTTCGGTCGTAAGCACACAACAGCTCTCTAGTTCACATCCTTCTTTAGACATCCATCGATTCCAAAGTCCTCCTAACCAGAAAGTTTGAGAATCTTTTCTACCTATTAGGTGACCTTTTTCTAGAAAACCACTGGCTGGTATCAAACATCTCTTATGCCTCCAGCTTGCACGAAAAAGTTTCTTCTCTTCAACACTTTCCGATCTCGCGTTAAATGGCTTTGGCCTTGTGTTGTCAAAAGGGTCTTTACTCCACTCAGATATAAACCCCCATAGCATTATTGATGTTTGTGTCTTGCCTTCATTCTTAAGAACAAGAATTGGAGAACCAGGTTTGATTAATATTTGTGGTTCATAATTTTGACTCAATCCCCTTGGCACATCTTTTTTTAAAAGGTCAGGTAAATTTATAAATTTAGTTAATAACTGATATCTTCCGCACATTCCATTAATCCTTTAGACGCTTTTTGATCAGAATCATTTTAAAACTATTAGCGTTCTTAAAATAATGGCAAAGTTCCTTGTGTAATTTCTTTTTTACATGAATTTCTTGAAAATAATATTTTCGAATATTGATCTGCATAGGCGCAGTTCTTGCATTAAGGATTTGATTCTGGAATCTCTGATTGATTCATTAGTGTGACCATTTCATCTAGTCGACTCTCTATCCAATCATTCCTCCATTTGTAGGGAACAAGATATTCATCAAAACGCATGGTCTTATTAAATTCATCTTCATCCCTTTTTGCATTGCAAACTAGAAAATAAGATATTGGATGAACACTAAAACCCATCCCCGAGGGTAAGTAAGCATAAAAGTCCATTTGAATTTTATAGGCCTCGTGAAAAGGATCCTCTAAATAATCTTTCTTATCAACTCGTCCGTTTTTTGCTTGTGATTTGTAATCCACAATTATTTGTTGTCTTGTAATAGTGTCTTGCCAAATATCGTCTACACCTCCAGTCAAAATTATTCCGGTATCCTTGTAACGATGCATTAGTCCCCGATGAAGTGAGTTTCTCCAGTTATCTATTTCAGGATGATCAAATGGAACAACATGAGATATTCCATTAGATGCAAATATTCTGTGTGGAACCTATTTTTGTCTGCAATCGTCAAATTCTTTTTTTAGTAATAGGTCAGTGGTTTCATTGAGAGTCCAACCTGGTGTCCCAGGAGGATCAAGACCTCTTACCCTATCGAGATAAAAGCACCTTTGACACGTCATAAAATTTGAGAAACGACCTCTACTAATTTTGAAATCTTCTTGTTGATTTGGCTTATATAGAGAACACTTACGACTTCGAAGGCCTGTGGCTTCAATTGGTTCTTTTTTGCTATTTCTTTTGAGATCAATCATTTTGTGTAATCACATAAAGATTTCAACTGGTTTTATTCGATAGATTTAATTTCTTTAGCGTAATTGTCTTTTTCCTACCAATTAACAGATTTAGAACCTTTTTACTTAATTGAGGAGGATTTTTCAATTAATCGTTTTTAAACCTTTATAAGCTACTTTTTCGAAGATTTAGGTAAGGACATATTTTTTTAGCTCGCAAATTCATTCATATAACAAAAGTTTTCCACAGATCATATGTGCTTAATATTGGCGAAATCCCTCTATAAAAGGTTTTCCAATAAAAAAGACCCTAGGTATGGTGTCCTACGGGTCTGGGTGATGGGGATACTATTTCTAACCCTATTTTTCATATAAATCAACCCCCCCTACAGATGGTGTCCATTTAAGCCTGAGGTAAAACATATGGTGCTTTAATGTTGCCTAATCTGATTGATTTGATTATTATTTTTGAAAAGCTGGGTGATGGGGATCCTTCAGCAGTTTATTTTGCCCTCATGAGATGAGGGCTTTTTTATTGCTTTTTTGTTTTGTGGTGGACCTATCCGTTTAATTATTTTTAATTAGCCTTTATATCCTTGAAACATTCATCGTGTTTGAGCATCTTGTTTGTTTGATTGTTTGTATTGCAGGCGACATATTTTAGATTTTTGAAATATATGACTTGACATTACCTATTAACTCTTGCTAGTACAAGTGTACTGCTATAGGTAAATGACTCCATCTGCTTCCCCGTATGCTGTTTTTAAGGCTGAAGAATGGGTATCTGTCGTAGCCCAACCTATTGGAATTGGTCAATGTCTACGACTCACCCCAAAGAAACTTGCACCGATCAGATCTTCGGTCAAGAAGAAGAGTGGCAATTCCTTGAGAAAGGGATTCTCAAAAAAACATGTTCAGCTTGCGTTTGCATGACATGTCAACATTTCAATTATTCCAGCGACAAGCATTCCAGAACAATACTTTCTTGTCTTGTTCATCGTCGTCTTATTCCTCATAGAGACCATTTGATTTCACGTTGTCTTCTTTGGATACGGCAACGAGAGAATGAGATTGGTTGATGTCTAGAGGTAGCCTGACACTTTGAATAGATCAATTTGTTATTAGTGTTCTAATGCCATCTTTGATCAGCATATGAGGTCTATTAGTTTTATTGAATAGAATTGTTTTTGTATTAGTTTTTGGCTTTTCTCTCGCCCTCTAGATATTGCTTTATAGTTAACATCTAATTATTTGAAGGTATCGCTTTAAGTGATATTGATAGATATATAAAAATTTAGTTGTCGGTTAACCATTGACTATTGAATTAAATACCCTATATGTGATAGATGTATTAAGAAAGTAATTATTGAGTTATGTCTCAGTTATCCATCAAAGTTAGTGCTAAAGGTGATGCCTTGATTGCTACCTTGCAAAAGGAGATCTTTAACAGACGTCGTAAGAAGGTTACTGCTTCTCAAGTCGTTGAAACCCTTGTTGAAAGCGGTGCTAAATCTCAGTCTGATAAACGTTACGCAGCTTCTTGGAAAAACCTAATTAAAGATATTGAAAAAGCAGCTAAAGTTTCTGAGGTTCATGGAAATAAGCCAGCAAATATTAGCGCAGATGAATGGGCTTTAATTCTCTCTCACCGCACTCGTAAAGGCTCTGCTCCAAAAGCAGCTGCAGCAAAGAAAACTACAGCTAAAAAAGCAGTAGCTAAAAAGCCTGTAGCTAAAAAGGCAACATCAAAGAAAGCAGTAGCTAAAAAGCCAGTAGCTAAAAAGGCTGCCGCCAAAGTTAAAGCAGAGGTTTCTGCAGTTGTTAAGCCAAGTGCTGGTAGACCTGCTAGACGTGCACGCAAAGCCAGAAAAGCACCTGAAGCTGCTAAATAAAGCTTACCCAGACCGCTAGGCGGCATGAGAGGTTCAATGCCTCTCACTGGTATTTTTGGTAGATATCTTGTTTATATTTGTTTGGATCTGTTTGCTCAGGTAGGCCTCTTTCTTTAATCAGTAACTATTAAACCTGCATTGCATAGAGCGTTGAATACCTTTTTTTTGCGCTCCATTGTTTTTTCTGTTGGCTGAAGCATATCAAGTATGGAAGCAATACAACTTATTTCATAGGAACCCTGGGAAATTAGTGCTGCATCACATATTTCATTATTAGCAATTACAGGTTCGATACCAGTGAATTTCAATTTCTGAATTGATGCTTTTAAAACTTGCTCGAGATATTCTAGTTGTTCGTTATTCAATGTCTTTCTGTCTACAAAATCCATTAGAACTAATGAGGGCGTCACTACTAAACCTACAAAAAACTAATTTAACTACTTTTTAGAAATATTTTGATCTCTTTGGATTTTCTATCTTTTAGTCGTCTTTTTTATTCATATCGGCTTTATATGCATTGAGAGCCTCTTTAATTCTTCCTGGTGCAAAAGGATTTTTCCCTTTTGCTTCTTTCTTTGCTTCTTGCCATGCATTGTCAATTTCTTTTTTTGCTATCGGATCGTTATTGAAATTTGTGTATAGCTTCATCAGATACCAAGTGCTTAAAACTAATAGTCCAAGACCTAATAAATACATGAGACTGTCTCGATAATTACGACAATCTAACCAATTGAATGGAAATTGTGCCTATAAATAAAAAAATACGTATTCGCTATGCCACTTATCGTAGATCCTTCTAAAGATACGAGTAATGGAGTTGGGAAGATTTTTAGAACAATCAATATAACACTTGCCATCGCACTACCTTTGTCAGCAATTTTGGTGACAATCTTTTGGGGCTTAAAGCATGGTTTCAGTAGTTTCATTTGATTCCAATGGAGACATCATTTTTTATCCAAATAAAGTTTTAATGAGTTGAACAAATAATTTGATACTCCAAAATAAGATGCCACCATAAATAAATCCTGCCAGGCCAGAAGCCCAGTCATTGAAGAATTTCCATGAAATGATTATCACGAGGATTCCAAGTAAGAGTGAATATGTAGCCATTATTTTGTTATCTTTTTCAAGAGACGCTTTGTGAAAAAGTTTAGATGTCGGTATACCTAACTTTTCAGTAGTAGCAACCGAAGTGAGTTGTATTTACCGAATCATTTTCTACGGTATGCCTCATCCCTAACTAAATCAATTTAGGACAGAGTAGTTGTGTACTCCAAAAGAAAAGTTATGTACACTTCACTCTTCGACACTTTTTTCTCTGATTCTTTAATTGCACCTACCAGAACTGTTTATGTGGTTTCTGATAGTCAGCTTGAAGAGCTTAAGCGTAATCAACGTCAAGAGGAACTCGACAACATTGAGGACTCCAGAAAAAGACTAGAAGAGAGCTATCAAGCTCGTATTAAAGTTCTTGATGAACGTCAAAATGAGATAAAAGAGGAACTTAAGGTTTTGTCTCCCACAAAGGTTAAGGCTGCCCTTAATAAGAAGTAGCTGTTGGTTGGTCTGAAGAATGTGTTTCTTAGCACCTCTAATATTTAAGTGGAGGTGCTTTTTTTAGTAAACGTTCAAATGATATTTCTCAAAGCATTGTTTGTACCTAAATCGATGAAAGTGTTAATTGACTAGATTCTTTTTTTGGCTTTCTTCAACTGCCTTGTTACCTTCTTTGAGGGTTGTTCTGACCCACCAAACTGTAATTCCTGCAATGGCGATGCCTAATGTCATTATTGAAATTATTGTTGGAGTCACTTGTTATAACCCTTAATTGCTTGGGTTGATTTTGCTTTTTTAAGCAGCTCATTAGATGTCAAAAATTGATTTTCCCAGTTTAAAGATATTTTAATTGATGGCTCTATAATAATTTAAGAGAAAGATGAGGATAAATTCACTTGCCATAGGCCTTCTTGATGGTTTATACCGAATAATAATTGAAGAGGAAATCTATGAAACTTCAAACGTCATTTAGCGTCCCTAGAGAGAATATGGGTGACATAGGTAGAAAGCACGAGTTAGTCAAAAGAGGAATGACAGCGATAGCGTCATACTGGGAGAGAGAGTGTGCTTTAAATCCTTCCTCACCTGCATGTCTTATTTTTGATGACTAGTAGTTGATAGGACATAAGGAAATATACTTTCATTTAGCAAATAGTTAATCTTTTACTTCTCAATGAAAAGTGTTATAAAAACTTGGTTTGGATTATTACTTTCCCTATTTTTAGTAATTAGTGTTTGCTTCCAGTCAGTTGAAGCCGAGCCGGTGTTAATGACATCGGATGTTGATATTGAAAATTATCAAGGCTCAATGGATTCAAAAAGTATTGATGATCTTTTAGGCCCAGATACAAATTTTCCATTTGATCCAGCAAATCATAGAGACGGGTCTAATCCTATTAAAAGAATTGGCAAAATAAGCGATGATAATTTGTAAGTAAGTATCTTTTTATTTTCTAAGCAAAAGTTCTAAACGTTTTTTTTGTTCTTCAAGAGATTCGGTCTTTTTATTTCTTTTTGCCTCCATTCTATTTTTTATAGACTCATCAGCTTGTCTTGCGATACTTGCTTTCCTAAGGAAAACAAGAGTTGAAATCACAGCAAATATAAGTGCAAGTGAACCCAATGGAACTATTGTTGTGCTCATTTCTTCCATTAGTAATTACAGGCGTTATATAAACGATTCGCTTTCTGTTGATCCTCACATTTTTTTAGTTTCGTTTCTAACTCTTCCATCTCCTTTTGAGCCTGATTGATTAATTTCAATGACCATTGCCAGTTTCGCTCGTTGCAATGTTGTTTTGCAGAATCCCAGTCCATGGTTGGATTGCTTTAATAATGGGTGATTTGGTCGAGCAGAACTCTTTTTCTCTCAGAGGATAACAAGTTTATGAACTAAATATTGTGTTTTTATCTTCTCTTTGAAAACTTTATTTGTATTAACTTTAGGCATATCAATTTAAACCCAACCTTTGATCCTCATTTTTACTCTGCCTCACTTAAGCTCGAAATATCAGTTTTTATTCTATGGAAACAGTTTTTGCTTGGAGCCTTTGTCTGTCTGCCATTGTTGTTTTGCTTTCAATTGGGCCACTAACTTATGGCCGAGTCAAAGCTGGATATTCGGCCGAGAATATGAGTGCTCCAAGAGCTTTATTTGATGAGCTTCCCGATTTTGGCAAAAGAGCTGTTTGGTGTCATCAAAATTGCTGGGAGAGCATAACTCTTCACGCTCCTGCATGTTTGCTATGTCTGATTGCCGGTGTTGTATCTCCTGTGGCCGTAATAGCTGCGTGGGTTCACCCAATTTTGAGGTTCATTTATATTGGTGCTTATGTTGGTGATATTCCTCCTGCTAGAGGACTTTGTTGGGCTTCGGGTCTTTTATGTTCAACTCTTATGTATAAAGAGGGTTTAACTGCTTTGCTTTCTTCTTAGTTGATCGACTAATAAACTTCTTGGTTTACCAGCTTTTACTGGATTTAATCGATCAAGTATTACCGCAACGGCAGTGATCCAAGAACTTCCCTCTGGAATCTTTGTTTGGTTACAAATATGTTTTGGAGCTATTTCTGGGGAGAGATTCGAATCGATGTCATTGATTACCTGTTGATAATGTTTTTCTAAAAGGTCAATATCTTCTTTTTCAAGAATGTTGCCTGAACAATACCAATCTAGTGATGTTTTCCAATCCATTATCAGATGATACGTCTATTGTTTGATAATGTCCCATGCTTCTGAAGCACTATCGGCGTATTGAAAGAGATTCATGTGATCATCTGAGATAAGTCCGTAGTCTGAAAGGAATTGAAAGTTGATAACTTTCGACCAATAATCTCGACCAAATAGAATAATTGGAATTTGTGTTTTCATTCCTGTTTGACGAAGAGTGAGTAATTCAAATAGTTCATCAAATGTTCCAAATCCTCCTGGGAAAAACACTGCTGCAACTGATCTCATTATAAAATGAAATTTTCGTAAGGCGAAATAATTAAATTTAAAGCAAAGCCCAGGCGTGATATATGAATTGGGATATTGTTCGTTTGGGAGACTTATATTTAATCCTATGGATTTACAGTCGGCGTCAAAAGCACCTCGATTCGCAGCCTCCATGATCCCAGGACCGCCACCAGTGACAATTACATGTGAATTGCAGTGCTCTTTTTGGTTTTGTCTGGAGACAATCTTTGCGAATTCTCTGGCTGAATCGTAATAATGAGATATTGATTGTAAATTCTTTAGACGTATTACTTCTCTCTGTAAATTAGATGAGCTTGGATCTTTGGTGAGTGAGTTCTTCGCTAGTGCAAGTCTGTCATCTATAGAGCTTTTATCAGATAAACTTGCACCTCCAAAGACTATGATTGTTGATAAAATATTTTGTTCTTCTAGGATTTTTTCGGGTTTATTAATTTCTAGAAGCATTCGCACTCCTCTCATTTCATCACTGTTGAGTAACTCTCTATCTTCATGGGCTAATTGGTAATTGTTCGAACTAATAATTAATTCAAGGTTTTCCCTGACTAGTTCTTGATCGTCACTTCTATTTCGAGTACTCATCAAAAATATGCCTCCAAGAGTTTTAATGTGGTAAGGAATTAGATCAATTCATCCATCCATGTGAAATAAATGGTGAAGTGGCTGATGCCATTATCTACATTCCCATTGCTCTTCTAAGTTTTGTCGCCTCGTCCATTCCCTCCATGATTGTGAAAGTAGAGTTAACTGTCGCGGCTGTACGTAGCTTTGATAGCTCTTGATATTCACTGGATTCATAAGCTTCTACTGCTATTCGCATTGATGGGAATTCACAAATGACGGCTAGGTTTGAATCTTCAGTTTTTTCTTTTCCTATTGGGTCTGTATCTTTCGCAAATACCTCCCCACCATTTTCTTTGAGCCATGGTCCAACTTTTTCGACATATTCATTAAATAATTCTTGATTAATAACCTTTGCAGTTGAGATCCAGTACCCTTTGGCTCCTTTCTTATTCATTACCTTTTAATCGATTATGAATTTAGGATAGATCAGACATACCTCAAAATATAATTTTCAAATCAATGGCCTATAAGTCTAAATAATTTATTTCCATAGACTTCTTTTTTTTAAAAGATCTTCGATATTTGGCCATGCTGCAATTAGTTCCTTGAGGGCTTGTCTATTGGGAGTGTATAAAACACATGAGAAGGCACTGATGACATAAAAGATAAACCACAACTTGTTGATTGAGTACACAGAGACAAAGGAGAATATAAAACTTCCAATGAATACAAAAAATAGCGATCGATTTATCACTTCAAGTGGAGATCTTCTTAATCGTCTAAGCAATCTTTTTGTAGATTTTGTCTTTGAGAATCTTTGTGCCTCTATTTCTTCTTCTTTGATTAGTCTTTCATTTTCTTGATCCAAGATTTCGTTTGATCTGACAATATCCTCTATCTCTTGACTGGATAAGTTATCTAGAGGCTCTGAGTCTTTTTTTATTGCTGCCATTAGTTCAACAAACTTAAAAGTTAGATAGTTATCTGTTTCTACCTTACTAAAGCGAATGTTTTCCTTTTGATTAATTGCCTAGACCAGGTGGGAAAGGAAAAACTTGTTCATCCCCAAAAATATCCTCCATACTCAACTCTTCACTTTGAGACTCCATCCCTACAGCTTCTTCTTCAGATTCCATTCCTATTTCATATGAGTCTCCTTCTCCATAATCCTCTGGTGGAACCCAGCCTTGTATTACAGCCTCAGCACTATTCAATCCAGAGAAAACAATGAATACGAATAAAACTAATTTGATTAGAAAATTTTTCATATACCCATGCTCTCATTACTTAGGCTAATGCTTGATCAGAAGGTTGATTAGCTTTAGGACTTGTAAAAATAGCTTTACGATTGTTCTTTAGATTGAGGCTTTTTTCTTTATTATTCGCAACTAATTTTAATCTGCATTTTGTCTGACAGGTCTCATCATCCCGCCTCCATCATCATCGTCATCCCCAAAACCAAAAAATAGCCAGGTAATAGCAAATACAGCTAATGCTCCTGATAGCGTCAATGCTTGTAACTCGTTCAAAGCTTTTTGCTAATTTTGCATGACCTTAGCCTTTATTTCGTTTTTTTGTTGATGAGGAGAGCTTTCTTTCTGGTTATATTGTCGAAACTTAATTTGATTACTAATGGAAGAATTAGCCAAAAGAGTGGAAGAACTTGAGCGTCGAGTCCAGCATTTAGAAGCAGTGCTGCAATACCAAGCAAGAAAAAACAAATAATCTCTGTTGCCATCTAACCAATACCTGGAATATCAAAAGGGAGTTTGTCCTCGAGTACTACTAAGTATTTTTGGACTGCAGGAATACGAAGTAGAGCTAATGGAACAACAATATTTAGAACAATCCATGCTCCTCCAACTAATGGAGCCCATTTACCAGCTTTTTTAATAAAGCTCATTCCCTTCTCTTCCTCTGGAGACTGATTCATGTTTTTGATTTATTGATTAGATCTTAGCTAGTCCCAAACTTACTATTTTTGATCAGGTTAAGTGGAAATGCAATGGGCATTAAGGCTGATTGCGTTGAGGTGCGAATAGAGCAAAGATACGTTTGTTGAGCTCAGAGGCACCATTGATGGTCGACACTCCACCTGAGTATTTAAGAGAAGCGAACTGAATTCTGGTTCCTGCTCCAACATTCTCAATGAATAAGTGGGCTATTCGTCTGAAGCGACAAGGATCAATGATTTAGGTGCGTCAATTCAGTCGAAACTCCTCTGCATCGTTTAGGTGCCCTAACGGAGTCAAAAAGCCTTTCTACTAGACACTTGGCCCCAGGCCACCAATATCCAGAAGCTTCCAAAGAATCGGTAAAGAAAAGGGCCCCCTGAGGCCCTTTTTAAATGTCTAATTAACAGAGATTAAAATTTCTACGGTTTCCCTAACCCAAGACGTACGGTCCTACAGAACCAATGAAGAAAGGGAGATTTTAGGATTAGTGTACGTCAGGCAATCAATTGCATTGGTCATCAATTGATTGGCTTCTGGGGGGGAGCACTGACGTTTTTTATTCAAAGAAACAACCTTCTAAAGCTCAGTATAAAAAGAAGGTTGTCCTGAGAAGTTCAAAAAATATAAGAACAAACCACTATCAGCCGTGTAGGAATAATTACTTAAATATCTGTTTTTTGTTTTCTCTAGAGATTAGTTGCCATCGCAATCTTCATCTTTTGGCAACTGAAGCCATCCACTCGTCCACTTTGAGTATGTTTTTAATTCCGACCATGGAACTCTTATAACAATTTCGTTGTTGTTAACCGGAAATAGTTCTACCCACCGTTCATCTTTTTTGCCTCCATAGCTTTTAACTTCAAAATGTCGATAACCTTCTCTTTGTACGGCAGAGGTCCAAGCTGCATTCGGTGGCCATCTCATTTAGTTTCCTCTTTTCTTCAAGCCTTCTCTCTTTTTTCACTTTAGTCTAAATTTATACACTTAAACCTTTTTTATGTTTTATATTTTTGTAAATTTATCATAATTAATCTAAAAAGATTCCTGAAGCAGATAGCTCTTTTCTCTCTTTTGGATCTGTATATGTGTTTTCGTATTGCCTAACATATATAGGTGTACATATTACCAAAACAAAAATTATTAGAAGATATTGTACTTGTTTTTTCAACTTCTTATTAAATACTTGATTGATCTAATGATTGGTTTTCATCCAAGCATCAGTCCTAATATTGCTCATAAATATACCGCTTCGCTTCA
Organism: Prochlorococcus sp. AG-402-I20; assembly: GCA_003216975.1. GTDB lineage: Bacteria > Cyanobacteriota > Cyanobacteriia > PCC-6307 > Cyanobiaceae > Prochlorococcus_B. The sequence goes on along the minus strand of QCHY01000007.1, from coordinate 15,393 downwards.
TCAAACAGATATGTTTATTTTGAATTAGTTTTTCGCCGCGAGCCCTGTATCAAGCTATATTGATTATATCAATAAATATTGATCTATCAGTGCCTCCACGTTCTATGCTTTCATTGCTTTTACGTCGCAGCCCTTTGATGAGCTTTGCTAAGAAGAGTCTTGTCCTTTCCTCTTTAATTATTCTTGGCTCAGGTGGTAGTGCCTTTGCGGGTGCTCGACTAAGCGGAGCTGGCGCCTCTTTCCCCGCTAAAATCTACACTCGATGGTTCTCTGACTTAGCTAAAGAGCGTGGACCTCGTGTTAACTATCAAGCTGTTGGTTCAGGTTCTGGCCGTAAAGCTTTCATTGATGAAACCGTTAATTTCGGTGCGTCTGATGATCCGATGAAAGCAACAGATATTGCAAAAGTTACGCGGGGATTGGTACAAATCCCAATGGTTGGTGGCACTATTGCTTTTGGTTATAACTACAATTGCGATCTTAAACTTACTCAAGAGCAAGCTGTTCGAGTTGCTATGGGTAAAATTACAAACTGGAAAGAGGTTGGTTGCCCTGAAGGAAAACTAACTTGGGCGCATCGTTCTGATGGCTCCGGTACTACGAAGGCTTTTACAAATTCCATGCAAGCATTCTCTAAGACATGGAATTTAGGAACAGGTAAATCTGTCGCCTGGCCTGCTGGTGTTGGTGGCAAAGGTAACGCAGGTGTCGCTGGCGTTATTCGTAACACTCCCGGTGCAATTGGTTATGTAAACCAGTCATATATTAGGGGTGAAATTAAAGCAGCCGCTCTCCAAAATTTATCAGGAGAGTTCTTACAGCCAACTACTGAGGCTGGTGCGATTGCTCTTAATGGAATACAACTAGATAAAAATCTAGCCGGTAATAACCCTAACCCTAAAGCCAAGGGTGCATACCCAATCGCAACTCTTACATGGATTCTTGCTTACGAAACTGGTAATGGTAGAAACACTGAGGCCATTCAAGATTCACTTAACTACCTACTAAGTGATAAAGCCCAGGCTAAGGCTCCCTCTCTTGGATTTGTACCTCTTAAAGGTGATATTCTTTCCAAGTCTCGTGCTGCTGTAAAGCGTATTGGTAAGTAAATTAATTCCTTATAAATTAAAAAGGAGGCAATAGCCTCCTTTTTAATGTCTTTTTTTACTAGCCAGTCACTTCCTAACTTATGCTATAAAAAAGATCCTTAATATGAAAAAAAAGAATCAATGAATAATTGGAAGGAAATAGTTGAATCACCCATTTGGTGGGTTCCAGTTTCACTACTAGTTTTATTTATTTCGATTGAGGGATTACATCTAGCTGAGCATGGTAAAAACTGTAAAACGAAAGCAGCTTGGATGAATGAAGTTGGACTTGAATATGACCGAGAATCAGAGGTTCAGTAGTATTTCTTTCGCATGATATTTTATTTATTTTTAATTGATATGGGATCTTAGGCTTTTTCAATAGCCATAGCACTTGAAACTGGTGGTAGTCGTAAACTAGTCAACAATGAGATAAATAGAAATAGGCTTGAACACCATAAACATAGTTGCATTCCTGTGGAGGCATTAGCTCCAAGCATGAATAAAACTCCTGATAGGAGAGTACCAATCAGTCTCCCTGCCGCATTTGCCATGTAATAGAAGCCTACGTTTAGACTCACGTTTTCCTTGTCCGTATAAGCAAGAACCATATATGAATGTATTGATGAGTTCATTGCAAAAATGAACCCAAATAATATCAATCCAGCTGTAATTGCTATTTCTGGATTGCTTTGTCGCCATAGTGCTATTGCTATTAGCGCAGGTATAGCAGTTAAGACAGCACTCCAGAATTGAACAGAAGAGACTCCTGGACTTGTTTTCTTTCCCCATAAATTTCTTAAAGACGGTGCAAAAGCTTGGATAAAGCCATAGCCTATAACCCACAATCCTAGGAACGCTCCAATCTCAGAAAAATTCCAATTTAAATACGTTTCAAGAAAAACAGGAAGTGCTACGACGAACCATACATCTCTTGCTCCAAAGAGAAAACAACGTGCAACAGATAGGACGTTGATCCCTTGAGATTTAGAGAATAAGTCTTTAAAGATGGGTTTGTTTTTCATCTTTCCAATATCTCCAGGCAAAATCAAAGTCATTAAAAATGACAGACCTAAACCGATAGCCATTAATTCAACTGCTTTATTAAAACCAAAACTGGTAAGCAAAAGTCCACCAAGAAAGAAGCCAACTCCTTTTAGTGCATTTTTTGAACCCGTTAAGATGGCTACCCATTTAAATAATTGATTATTGCCACCATCTTTTTCTGAGGAGTCTGGAACGACAGTTTTGATGGCACTTTTAGCACTCATCTTATTGAGATCTTTTGCTATACCACTAATCGCTTGAGCACCCATGACATAAATAACACTCAAAAGTTTCGACCAACCACTTGTAACGGGTATCAACATCAATAAGGCACCGATTTGTAAAAGAGTTCCTACCCAAAGTGTTAGACGTAATCCATATCTTGCTCCTATCCAACCTCCATAGAGATTAGTGATGACGCCAAAGAACTCATAAAAAAGGAATAAGAATGCAATTTCTAATGTTGTATATCCAAGGCTATGAAAGTGAAAAATCACTAGCATCCTTAGAGCACCATCTGTCAGTGTGAATACCCAATAGTTGGTCGTTACGATTCCATATTGCTGTAATGACGATAATTTCATGCTTTTATTTTTATTCTTTTTCTAGCTTTATTACATGTGATACGAGATCTGCCATTCGACAGCTATAGCCCCATTCATTGTCATACCAAATATAGACTTTCAGTTGAGTTTTATTGACCACCATGGTTGAGGGAGCATCAATGATTGAACTCCTTGAGTCATTGACATAATCAATCGAGACAAGTGGTTTTTCTTCGTAACCAAGTATTCCTTTTAGCTCTCCTTCAGAGGCTTCTTTGAACACATGATTGACTCCTTCTTTCGTGACCTCTTTCTCTAATTCAAATACTGCATCAGTTAAAGATCCATTGAGGAGAGGAACTCGAACTGCATGGCCATTTAATTTTCCTTGTAATTCAGGGAATATCATCCCTATCGCTTTTGCTGATCCTGTCGTTGTTGGAATTAAGCTTTGTGATCCGCTTCTGGCTCTTCTTAAATCTGGCTTAAATGAATCAACGATTACCTGAGTATTTGTTAGGTCATGGAGTGTAGTGATGCTTCCATGCTTAATACCAAAGGTTTGATTAACGACCTTCACGACTGGAGCTAAGCAATTAGTTGTGCAGGATGCTGCTGTTACTAAGCGATGTTTATTGGGCTCATATAAATCATGATTAATACCGTAGACGATATTTAGAGCATCCTCTCCCTGTATTTCACCTTTAACAGGACATGCAACGACAACTCTTTTTATTCCAAGAGTATCGAAATATGGATTTAATGTTTGAGGGGTTTTGAATTTTCCTGAACATTCGAGAATTAGTTCTATTCCTTTTTCCTTCCATGGGACTTTTATAAAATCGCTTTCATTTGAAAAAGATATTGGTTGATCTTCAATACTCAGGTTGTTTTGGTCGTTGCTTATTGCTTTGTTCCATCGACCATGTACTGAATCAAATTCAACTAAATGCGCAGCTCCCTTTGCATCACCCAACGGATCGTTAATATGTGTAATCTTGATATTTTCTCTACCCCAGAGCGCTCTTAGAACAAGTCGTCCTATTCGACCGAAACCATTAATACCGATTCGCATAACCTGTAATTGAGTTGATTGAGTGAATCAATAAAGGACAAGATTCCTCATATCAATTTATATTGATGTATAGAGGTTTGTCGATGCAAGCCTTTTCTGAAGTTTGTTTTATCATGTGATTATATTTTTCCTTCTGTGATGGCCACAGCGATAAAGAGCGAAGTAGTTCTTGAAAATGCAATGGCCAGGAAATTGCTAAAAGCTTTATCTGATCCATTGCGATTGCAAATCATTGAGTCTCTTTCAGGAGGAGAGCGATGTGTTTGTGATTTGATTAATGAAATTGGATTGGCGCAATCGAAAATATCTTTTCATTTAAAAGTTTTAAAAGACGCAGGTTTGATTGCCGATAGGCAAACTGGTAGATGGGTTTATTACCAATTGAATATTGACTCATTAAATTCTTTGCAAGATTGGATTGAACTGTTAAAAGAAAGCTCGCAACAACCATCGCAAGCTTGTAAATAAAGCAACTAATTTAAATCTTGTTTCCAATTGATTTAGCTCTATTCAGAATTGTTCTAATAATTTTTAGGTAATTATTTCTACTAGGTATCAATGGATAATTTTTTATGCTTGGATAGTTATCATATTCTTATTACATCAAGATTTTTTGATATGAGCAAGAAAATCTCTAAGAAAGCCAGTGCTATTAGAACAATTTCTTTAGCAGTTGGTTCTCTAAGCCTTCTCGTTATTGCTGTTTCTCAAGTTACAGGCAATGAGGCCTGCACAAGCAATGCTTATTCGATTGAAAATCAAATAAGACTTTCATGATTTAATTTTCAATCTAAATATTTATTGTGCTTGATTTTTTTAGGTGAATTTTTCAAGAGATATTTTTATTACTAGTACGATTATTGTGGGATCCTCTTCGATTGTTGGTTATTTTTACCAACTTCAAATTGCTATTGGATATGCATTGTTTAACTTGTTGGTACTGCTCATTTGGTCAAAACTCGCATCTCGCTAAGCATTCATTCATTCCGACTCATACATAAATTATCCTTGGTCTTGTGAAAAATCTGCTAGTTCCATTATTTTTTTAAATTCGTCCATCTCTTCATCCGAAACACCAGTTTTCTCCTGAAGTTCTTTTAATAGAGCATCTATTTTTCTTTTGATATTTTCTTCGCTCAAAATTCTTAATTAATTACATAAGTAAGTATATATTCAATTCACCCTTAAACCTGTTTAGAGACGACATATTTTTGTAGTCAATAAGTACATATTATTTGGGTAGACAATTCAGGCCTGTGCTCCATCTGCTACACGCATCGTCATTCCTCCATCCATGTCATCATCATCGTTGTTGTCCAATATTGCCTTTCCAACCTCATAAAGAAGATAAGTCCCAACAATAATTAGAACGAAAAGGAAACTAAAATCTCCTGAGTTTGAAGCATATGTTTGAATTTCACCCATAATTATCCTCTGTTAAACAACCCTCTTCTCTTTTGTTGTGGCTTAGCTGCTCTAGTTCCACGAGACTGCTGCATTTCGGCTTTAGTAATTGGCTTACGATTTTGGAAAGTATCCCAACCAAGTAAAGCCACAGTTCCAATGGCTCCAAAGAAAAGAACTACACCTGGTATCAAATCCATCTAGTTGAATTAAGTTCAACAAAGTTAGTGGAATTGTTATTTAGACCGTGGATAAAAAATATTGCTTCAGCTAATACCCCTGATAACTTTTGCTGTGTACGGCTGCCCCCTTTACATTCCTTTACTTTTCCTTTACATTCATTGCCATTATTTGAGTTTAATCTCGTGACTCCAGAAGCAGAAAAGTTTAATGGTTGGATGGCAATGATCGGCTTTATTGCTGCTTTCGGTGCTTACGCAACAACAGGTCAAATCATTCCAGGTATTTTTTAGGTTCTTATATGACTTCTAGTAACCCAGTTTCTGATCAATCAATAGATCCAACTGATAATCAATCAGAAGGTCAATCTGTTGATCCAACAGGAATCCCTGCTTACAGTTCTGCTTCTAACCAGATCATTACTGAATATGGCAAGCAAAACATGTTTGCTACCCAAGTACAAACTCAATTAGTTGAAAACTATTCCAACTACCCCGAGGAAGCAGAAAAGACCAATGGCCGTTGGGCAATGATTGGAATGATTGCTTTACTTGGCGCTTATATCACTACTGGTCAAATTATTCCTGGCATATTTTAAATAGCTTTAGACAAATCAATCTTCATATAAATCTAGAGATTTTTCTCTAGATTTTTTTTGTTCCATTCGAGCATTTAATCCATTTTTTCCAGTTTTTGCAAAATAAAAATTTAAATAAGCAAAAAATGCCAAAAGCAATCATGTTAGGAATAGTTCCTCCAATAATCTCAGCTTGTCCAAGCAAATTAATTCTTAGGAAATACGATCACTGATCATCCTGATCAATGGCGCAATTGACCCTATTGCAAGCACTGCAAACATAACAATAATGATTATTTTTGATTCCCATTTTTCCATGAAAATGGTTTAGCTAATTAGTAGTTATATCTGTGGATTTTTTCTAACTTTCGAAAAAATTAGTAATTTATTATCAATCAATACTTTTCAACAAAAAGATAATCAGTCTTTACCGGAATTTTTACCAAAACCTGGAATAAAAGGAAATGCTTGATCATCTCCAAGATCTGGGGCAGCACTAGTTTTGGAACCATTCATAGAATCACTTGATTCTTCGATCACAATTCCCATAGAGTTGTCTTCATTCATATCAGAACCCATTTGGGCAGCAGCTACAGGGTTGATTCCTGAAAAGATAGTTGTTGAAGCTAAAAAAACAGACAAAGCTAAAAAACTAGCAGCCCTAAATATCTTTTTAAGCATGAATACAAATCAGTTATATACAATCTAACGTCGGTATTCACCCGAACGCGTTAGGTCTGAATACTCAATTAATGAGTTTACTTAGATAATAGGAGTCGTAGCAATTGTTGAAACTTCTGAGAAGATAGCAACAGCCATGAATATGTAAGGAACTAATTTCATTGTTTTTGTGAATATGTATTAAGCATATATGCTCAACATTTAGTCAGTGGTAGCTGATTGTACGGTTCTCGCCCTAACGACCATAAGTAAATTTGTTTGTGGCTATAAAAATATCTGATAACCAATATCAATTGCTATCACTGTTTTGTTGGATCGCTTTTTTTGCAAGATTTTCTAATTGATCAGGTGAAACTGGTGTCGTTTTGTTTTTTCCTTCTTTTAATCCTCTTAGTAAAGAAGTAATTATTGCCAGTCCTAAAAATGCTCCTAACCCCAACCAAAAAATTCTCTCTACTAAGAGTGCTGTGGGATTACCAATTGCATCAGTTACTTGTTCCATCTTCTCGATTTAAAAAAAATAAGGATCAGTGCAGTTTTTCAATAATTTTGCCTTAATCCATCTTAGAAATTATGTGCAGAAATTCATGGCATAAAAAAACCCTCAAACTTGAGGGAGAAGATACTGAGAGATCCCCATCACCCAGCAATTAAAAAATACTACTCGCTGTGTACATATTACGCAAGCTAATAATTCCAGATATGGGTCTTTTTTTCTGTTTTTTTAATCTTTCTAACACCAGATATGGTAGGGGTTGCAATTTGGTTGAAAAACAGTTAAAAATAAGATCCCCATCACCCAGGCCCGTAGGACACCATACCTAGGGTCTTTTTTATTGGAATTGCTTTTTATTTAGCTCTTGGTGTTATTTAGTGACTCTGAAGCTGTGGAAAACTTATACAGCTTGAAGTGATTTTTTTACGCAAGTTTCGATTAGATAAACATTCACTTCGTGCTAACCGTAACACTAAATATTTTTAGATCAGTTAGGTTTGTGCAAACAATTTTCTGATACATGTCTGAGCTTCAGCTAGTTGACTCATTTCCCATCTGGAAAGCTGTTTTATGGTGTTTCTATCCTATGGCTGCTCTAATTCTAGTAGAACTAATCTCAAGAGCGCTTCCAGATGATGATGACGATTTCGGTGGAGGAAAGATGATTCCTTCTTACCAACCTGTTCGAGCAAGATAGATTTAATCAGCGGTCTACTTCTGTATTCAGGTCCAGCAGTTATTGATAGTTAAATAAATAAGTTATATTTCATGTTCTTTTTTTAAGTAATTATACTTAAAAAGTGAGCTAAGGAATTATGAAAGGTTTAAATTCATTTGTTTTAGATTTCAGTGTAAGTATTCTTGATCGAATCTACCAAGGTAGACCGATACAACGTTTTTGGGTTCTTGAGGTAATTGCTAGAGCACCTTATTTTGCATTCTTATCAGTTTTGCATTTACAAGAATCGCTTGGTCTAAAGACTCCTTTAAGCAACAAGCTTATGAAAGCTCATTTTTACCAAGCAATCAATGAGACTGAGCATTTAGAGGAGATGGAATCACGAAGCGGAAATAGATATTGGGTTGATCGATTTCTTGCTAGGCATTTAGTGCTCTTCTATTACTGGGTAATGGTTTTTTATTACTTGCTATCTCCATCAAATGCATACGATATCAATATAAAAATTGAAGAGCATGCGTATGAAACTTACGCAAAGTATTTAACCACTAATCCAAATGATAAGAGGATACGTGAAATTGCTCAAGATGAGATCAATCACGCGAATGAATTAAAAGAAGCAGTTGCTTTAATAAGTTAAGACGCCAACTTTATGTTGATATTCATAATGATAATTTTCCCTTGTGGTTTTAAATTATCTAAAGCAAGCATCTCCAACAATTCTGAGCTTCTCAATACGAGTAAGGTTCTCTCTCTTTAGCAATGTTTTAGGGGAAACAGCCAATCCTAATTTGATTCTGTTTGGCAATGATTCAACTAATGATTCAAAATCTGTTAAATCTTCATTAGAAGATGCAATAACATCTTTTGTACATTCCCAACCTTTGGTCGTAATGATTTGAGGCCATATAAACCAAAGACCGCTAAATGCTCCGAGAATTAAGAAAAACAGATTTCTAATCATTGTTCAGTTTTTATTGAGACTAATCTTTTGATTTGATTCTTTATTTATACCTAGGCAGTGTGGATCCTCAAGACCAGAGACTAGGTTTTGCAGTACTCATGACTGCACCATTTTTTTCAAATATTTCAATGTTCTCTTGTATATGTTTCCCTAAGACACCCTCTAAAGCTTGAACTACAACGATCGCTTTATCAGGATTCTCTTTGCTGACACCTCTGAAAATGACCTTTATACCTTTGGCTGATCTGGCTGGAGCCTCATCGTTGTCAAATTTTTTCACCCATTCATCGTAAGGTACATTCACATCAAATGTACATACAGTTGTTTCAAGCATTAGGTGAAAAATAGAGTTATTTCTTCAATTTAAGAGCTTCTTACTTGCTTGCAATAACGCATGATATTTGTGGCCTGAATTTTATAAATATTTTTTCGGATGTCTTTAAATATTCTTTGCTTGAGGAATTTTTCGTATGTCACACCAGCAAATTTTCGTATTCCTTCTCTTAGCAGAACGTATTAGAAAATAGCTAAAACTACTTTGATTCGAGGAAGTATTTTGAATATACATCACCATTTAAGATAAAAAATCGAGTAAAAATATCTTAAATTTTTAGGGGTGTTCACTCCATGTCAGATTTTTCAACTCCTCAAGCTCCATCTCATTATTTTTTTTCATATTTGCTTAAACGTAAAAGGCGTCTTCTAAGTCTTGATGTATTTTTTCAGCAAGAGAAAGTGTTGATTCATTTGAATAAGTAAAAATGCTTCCTTTGATGAATTGAAACATTCTTTTTTTTTAGATCAGTTTTACATCCTTTAGCTATTTCTTCAAAAATGCTAATTTTTTCTTGTTTACTTATTTTTTCTCTCGACATATTTATGGTTTGATTTGAAATAAATTTTTAGACACCCCAAACTTACTATTTTTGATCAGGTTAAGTGGAAATGCAATGGGCATTAAGGCTGATTGCGTTGAGGTGCGAATAGAGCAAAGATACGTTTGTTGAGCTCAGAGGCACCATTGATGGTCGACACTCCACCTGAGTATTTAAGAGAAGCGAACTGAATTCTGGTTCCTGCTCCAACATTCTCAATGAATAAGTGGGCTATTCGTCTGAAGCGACAAGGATCAATGATTTAGGTGCGTCAATTCAGTCGAAACTCCTCTGCATCGTTTAGGTGCCCTAACGGAGTCAAAAAGCCTTTCTACTAGACACTTGGCCCCAGGCCACCAATATCCAGAAGCTTCCAAAGAATCGGTAAAGAAAAGGGCCCCCTGAGGCCCTTTTTAAATGTCTAATTAACAGAGATTAAAATTTCTACGGTTTCCCTAACCCAAGACGTACGGTCCTACAGAACCAATGAAGAAAGGGAGATTTTAGGATTAGTGTACGTCAGGCAATCAATTGCATTGGTCATCAATTGATTGGCTTCTGGGGGGGAGCACTGACGTTTTTTATTCAAAGAAACAACCTTCTAAAGCTCAGTATAAAAAGAAGGTTGTCCTGAGAAGTTCAAAAAATATAAGAACAAACCACTATCAGCCGCTTAGAAAAAATACTTTACATCTAACTTTTATAGGTATAGTTATTTTTGTATCTGACATTGATTGGAAATTTTTATACATACAAAATTAATATTATTCATTGGATTAATAGCACGAAAGGCAATTACTCCTATCGGTATTTACGGTCTCTGATGCTTATTGAGAATGTTTATATTTTTACTTAATTTAAATTTATCGATGTCAAAAGAAACCTACCAAGAAATCAAAAGAATCAGTGGGGAAGAATTAAAAGAACTCCTATCTGATTTGGATAATGTTTTTGATATAGGTACAGGTACTTTAATGGGCAAGAATTATTTGACTCCAGGAGAAAAATAGGTTTCTATTTATTCCGGTTTTGTCGTTGGATTTGCCATTTTAATTTTTTCCTCTACATTAAAAAAAATAAGTTTCTAATGAATCATTTTTTGGCAACCTATATAGATCTAATTCAAAGTGTTGGTTTTATATTTTTAATGTCCTTGGTAGTCTTTATCACAAGAAAACTTTTTTTAGTCACAAGACAGGAAAATTTTATTGAAGCCGTGAAAATAAAAGTTGATGAATGAATTATTTGCTAGAACATAAAAAAATAGAAAAATGCCAAAAGCTTTTGAGAAATTTAAGTTCTCTGATGATCAAAGAAAAGGAGCAGTTTCCAAATTTTGGGAGAACGTTCATCTTGCGGCCAAGGCCTTAAAAGAAGATACTAATTGCCCAAATGAGATTATTGCTAGTGGGTTAAGAGCAGTTGCGGCCGAATGGGATTAATGGTGTGGTAGTTGACAATTTTGGGGTTTTAACTTCTAATCTTGTTTTGGCTTTTTATTTGATTCTGGATTCTTCTTGTCTTGCTCTTCTTTAATAAATTGCTTCATGGCTTTACTTCCAATTGCATCTTCAATTAATTCAAAAAACCAAGTTTTAATAGGGTTAGACATTCTTAATGAATTAGATAGTTTGTGAATATCCAGATAGCAACAATAAACATAGCCGCTCTACCGTGAATAACTTCTGATCTGCTTAGACGAGCAAAAATAGTCATTAATTATCGTGCTGCTTTCTCTTTTATATCAGTACTTATCTTAGTATGCATGGGTAATTATTAGGATCTTTGTTTTGTTTTAGGTTTTTAAACTTTTGCTCAATGCTGTTATGTGCTTATGCTATTAACCTCTTACGCTTTCCACTTTTTCTTTAAATAATTGCTTCTTATCTGAACGTGTATTTACTTTTAATGTTGTGTAAACACGTGGAGCGCCTTTTCTATGAACTACCTCATGGCATTTCTTTACGCATTCAAAAACTTGGTCCCAGTCCCCTTCAATCGCAGTTCCATTTGGACCCAGTTCATACTCGAGCTTATGTTCGTCAATAATTGATAAGCATGCCTTTATGTATGGAGATAATGAGACACCTACCCCTATTGGTACCAAGCAAAGGTCTATGCTTACCCACATATGAACTTAAGATTGAAAGTAGTTTTTGAAATTCTAGCTACTAATTTTTTTACTTAAAGTCTTCTTAACTAATAGCTTTTGATCAAAAAATTTACTGTAGGCCGGTTATTGCTAATGTTTTTGGGAGTTGATTATCTCTTCTTACCCGTGTTTTTTATTATTGTAAAAAAAATTGTGAATTATGGATAACAATCAAATTCAAGTTCTACCCTTTTTTATTATTACCTTTGCAATATTGATCAGCGGCATTACTGTTGTTTTTACCTGAATGGTTGTATCTATACTTCCTGTAAGATTAAAAGCCTAAATCTAATCGATAGTTTTTAATGGATTTTACCTCGATTGCAATCATTACCATTATTTCCACTTTGTTTTTGTATGCGATCTTTTTATTGCTTGGGGTAGGAGGTATAGCGGAAAACCGCAGAGCTCAAGGTCTTGATCAAAATCAAAGAAATGATAGATGATCGATTTAGAAAAATACTTGAAGTACTATTTTTTAATTTTGTAATTCACTACTCTTAACCTCTTCCTTTTTGACAAGTCCCTATCAAAGTTCTATTTCTTTGAGGTGATTCAACTGTATATGTACCATGAGTACTATTTATTTTGTAGATATTTTTAATGGCGTTTCTGTTATCTCTTTGCGTAATTGTGTATGAATTACGTCTAATCAAAGTCCTTCCTTCTTTTTTTATACCTTTATCGTCAATAGTAGATATTAATCCATCCAGATTAATTGTTAGATAGCTCGTTTCCCAATCTGGTTTAATTAGGGGACCTCTATTTATTTCATATTTACCAATACATTTAAGAAAGATTTCCTCCGATCTAGTTTTTTGCAATGGTAGAAAGAGGGCTCCTGCTAGCAATACCAATATAAAACGAAACTTATGAGGATGAACAGATTTTACTAAATTATTGAAATTAGGTTTAAAAATTTGAATACTTTTTTTCATATATCTCATTTATTAAATTTTGCTTTATTATGAGTTTAATATAAATTCTTAGTTTATTGTTGTTTGTTTAGTTACTAACAATTTTATTAATTGATAAATTAGTCAGTGAAAACAACTTAATCTTTTTTCCCTTTTAAAATCATTGTTAATGGTAGACCTACAGTAAATAGTATCCCTATGGTTAGGATCGCCAAACCTATTGGGGAAAGGATGTTTACTCCTCCCATGACTTGTGATGCTTGTTGGAGTGAAGGAAAAATCATTAATTTATGGCGTATGCCCAATGCATTGATAGATTATTTTCTCCAAGATACTTTTGCAATTTTCGTGAATTGATCTTCAATACTATTCCACTTGTTGGATAGCTTGTAAATAATTTGCCCTCTTTCCAACATTGAAGATAGATTTCGATATCTGAAATAAAGTTTGTAAATTGAGTTTGCGGAATTTGAAAATTTAGATTTTTTAATTCTTTAAGTGATTGAAAATGATTAATATTGCAATGAAATATTTGAAAAGCACAGAACCTAAGTCTTTTTTGCTGTAGTTCCCAATTTTGAAGTCCTATATATTTTTTTTTTAGTTCTATATTTTCATCCTCGTATAAAATTCCGCATATTTCTATTCTGGTTTTAATCGGTAGGCTTTTAGGAATATTTTTTATAGATTTTATAGTCTCAGTTATGTCGACACTGTCTTCATTTATTGCTTTGTTTATTTTTCCATCGATGTATCGAATGCCAATTCTTTTACCAATGATTTTTGGCTCTAAAATTATTCTTGTATTTGGAAGAAGTGTCTCCAACCATTCACGAATATTTCCTCCTCCTAGTGATAAGAAGGCTTTTCTTCCAGGTTTGTAATTAAAGATAGAATTTTCTGGAGATATCCTATCAAGATTTCTTATAAGATGATATGAAACTTTTTTATCTTCTTTCATCTTTCAGTCCTACATTTAATCAATTTAGTTTGCTTTTCATAATGTTAGGCATATTTTATATAGATAAATTTTCTTTTTTCTAAGATCAGAAATGAGTCGTTATTATTGCCCTTTCTGTTCTTCTCGTTATCAAATTCATAAGAACAGGAGTGATGGTGTTTTGGTTTGTGGACAGTGTGGAGATCCACTAATAAAAAAAACCTTTCTAAATTCAAGACGAATTATTGGAGTTGTTGCCGCATCAGCATTTTTAGCTCCCTTGCTAATGATGATTTTCTTTGTTATCAATAATTTTACTAACGAACGCCTTCCAAAAAATTCTGAATCATTAGTCTTATTACCCTATGACAAATAATGAAAAATATAGATATCGACAATCGACTCATTTTCCCAGCAACGCTAAGGAATCGTGATGTCATTGCCGCAGTCTTGAGTAAATATATCTCTCCTAATAGCTTGTTTTTAGAAATAGCTAGTGGTAGCGGAGAACATGGAGTATTCTTTCAAAAAAAATTCCCATCAATTATTTGGCAAACTAGTGATCCTGAATTAGTTCACCGAAAAAGTATTAATTCCTGGATTAACCATGAGGGACTTTTCTCAAAAATGCCAGAACCGCTTGATCTTGATGTAGAAAAGCGTCCTTGGCCAATATCTAAACAACTTCGATCTCTTATCAAGGGAATCGTATGTATCAATATGATTCATATCTGTCCATGGACTTGTACGAAAGCAATGTTTGAAGAATCAAAATTTTTATTAGATAAAAATAATTTTTTGATGCTATATGGACCCTTCATAATTAGAAATAAACAAACATCCGAAAGCAACTTGAATTTTGACCAATCTTTAAAATTGCAAAATCCACTCTGGGGTATTCGCCATTTAGAAGCAGTTAACGAACTTGCATTAGAAAATGGATTTAAGCAACACAATGTTATTGAGATGCCAGCCAATAATCTTTCAGTTATTTATTGTTTGAATTAGTATATTTGATAATTTTTATTGTTTTTATTAAATATCTCGAAAATTCATGTAGTTGCGAGAGGAGAATATAATTAGTAAGTATTTTTATTGTGGATTTTTCTGGCCCAGATGCAATTGATAAAGCTATCAAGGCAGGATTAGATCTTGACGGAACACCTATACCTTCTGAAATGCTCACTCTCTACAGGGAGGTTATGGACAAAGAAAATTCACGAAAAAGAAGTGGTGTTAAGAAATCAATGCGAAATCGTATTGTTAAAACTGGAGCCAAACATTTTGATCAGGACACTCTTAATTCACGTTTGATTAACGCTGGTTGGGATGGATTGAAAACGAAAGAAATTGATTTTTTTTATAATTGAGATCTGGTAGCAGAAAGCAATTTACTTGAATATTTGACACTAGTGTCACACCATTAAATGTATTTTTTTTCCTTGTTAGAGAATATTATTTATTTTTAAATTTTGGTTTTATATCAAAAGTAACGTCATAGGAAGTCTTTTTTGTATCACTTGTATCGTAATCGCAAACCTAGGAGGCAAGCCGTACCCGAGAGGCTTTACGTATTTTAATAATTGGTTTACATTTGTTCACATATTCATTTCGGAATTAATCATGACTCCAGAAGCAGAAAAGTTTAACGGTTGGGCAGCAATGCTTGGCTTCGTTGCAGCCTTCGGTGCATACGCAACAACTGGTCAAATCATTCCTGGAATCTTCTAAACAAAAACTACGAATAACAATGCAACCATCTAACAAAACAAT
>QCHY01000006.1 GCA_003216975.1 Prochlorococcus sp. AG-402-I20 | reverse complement strand
CTATTAAAACTTGGCTTCCCAAGCCTGCAGACCTAAGTGCCTCACTTAGTACAACAGAAAAGCTACCTCGAAAAGTAGAAGTATGGATTTGAACTTGCCCTTGTGTCGAAACTAGATGTAAAGGCTTTCTAAAGGGGCTAGGCTTTAGAGAAGTGTCTGTTGACGGCGATAAAACCCTCTGTTGAGTATTAATGCTAACTCGTGCATTCATCTCAATTTTTATCAGGATGTCTTTTATTAATTTAGCGGTATAAAATTTCTAATCAACCATTTCAACACTATCTGTGGTGTATGGAATGGAAATGCATTATTGTCAAAACTTTGAAGGCCCCAATAGCAATTTAATGCAAACTGGAAAGTGTAGTTTTTGATACTTTTTTTGAATAGCACCTTATTTTTTGGTTCTAGAAAGATAAAATTTTTAGTAGTTATAAGCTTGTATTGGAGACTTAGCTTCAAAAAAGTCGCCATGGCTACATATGATTTTTTCTCGACTTATTAATGTTCTCTGAACAATAAATTAAATATGGTCACTTCATATCGTGGCTTTACTCGTTTCAACCAACAAAAAAATAGCCAGATGGTTGGTAATTCATCATCTACATTGCCGCCAAACAAAACTCTCTTAGATGTAATTAAATCTTTGGATGGAGTTTCTACTGAAATTGTAGATAGGTCAAAAACAATTTTTTTTCCTGGTGATCCAGCAGAAAGAGTTTATTTAATAAGGCGTGGTGCAGTTCGATTAAGCAGGGTATATGAGACTGGTGAAGAAATTACAGTTGCTTTATTGAGAGAAAATAGTCTTTTTGGAGTTTTATCTTTATTGACAGGGCATAGATCAGATCGTTTTTATCATGCTGTTGCATTTACTCGTGTGGAACTCGTTGCGGCTCCAGCTACATCAGTCAGGAATGCAATTGAGCAAGATGCTTCTGTTGGTTTGTTGCTGCTCCAGGGTTTATCAAGTCGAGTACTTCAAACAGAAACAATGATTGAAACCTTGACTCATAGAGATATGTCCTCACGTCTTGCAAGCTTTTTACTTGTTTTGTGTAGGGACTTTGGTGTGCCTGGTGAAAAAGGAGTAACAATTGACTTAAGACTTTCTCATCAAGCTATTGCTGAAGCAATAGGTTCAACCCGAGTAACTATTACACGACTACTTGGCGAGTTGAAAAGTGCCTCATTATTGGCAATCGACAGGAAAAAAATAACTATATTTGACCCAATAGCGTTAGCAAAAAGATTTAATTGAAGGCCATTGCATACTAAGGTTTAGGAGGTTTGATTAATTCTTCTTCTTTCTCTCTGTGACTGTTTGGCTGAAAATTCTTTTACTATTAATCCTGGGTGGAATTCTTTCTACTCTAGGAGATCGCTTAGGTTCAAGAGTTGGTAAAGCGCGTTTAAGTATTTTTAAATTAAGACCAAAAAGTACAGCTGTTTTAATAACTGTTTTTACTGGAAGTATTATTAGTGCTATTTCATTTGCAACTATGCTTGTATTTGATAGGGATTTAAGGGTTGGATTATTTCAGTTGGAGGATATTCGAGAAAAGATTATTGAGAGTGAAAAAGAATTAAAAAAATTAGAAAAAAATTT
The DNA here is from genome assembly GCA_003216975.1 of Prochlorococcus sp. AG-402-I20. GTDB lineage: Bacteria > Cyanobacteriota > Cyanobacteriia > PCC-6307 > Cyanobiaceae > Prochlorococcus_B. The sequence continues at coordinate 96,795 of QCHY01000006.1, read as the reverse complement.
ATATGCTTTCAGAAGTGGAAATGTAGTAATCACTAGTGGCCAAACTTTAGTAACTACGACTATTCAATTAACTAAAAACAATGATATAAAAAAAATAATAGAAAGTATATTGCAACAAGCAAATTTTTATGCATTTAACTTAGTAAAAACCAATCAATCAAAATATCGACGAATATTATTGGTTCGTAAAGATGATATTGAGAAGCTTGAAAATAAAATTGGTGATAATAGAAGTTGGGTCGTAAGGATTAAATCAGCAGGGAATATACTTAGAGGCGAAAATTATGTTTATGCATTTCCTGAAGTCACATTAAATAAAGTCATTACAAGAAAAGGTGAAGTTTTAGCCTTAGAAAATATATCGTTATCAAACTCAGATGCTGAATCTATTAGCAAAAAGATTAATCTTTTAATGGCTTCAACTTTAGCTGAAGTAAGGCGGCGAGGATCATTAAGCTCTGAGTTGAAAATTAATGCAAATCAAATTAATAATATAGGAAAATATCTAGTGAGTGAAAAAAAGGGAGATTTTCAAATTATAGCTAGGGCCATTGATAATACTCAAAGTGCGGACAAAGTCTCAGTATCATTAGAAATACAAGCTTTAGAAAAAGTTAGAAGAAATAAGAGTTAAATGAGTCTTTATATTTCCATAGACCCTGGTAAAAAAAAATGTGGCTTATTATTGGCTGATATCCAATCCAGAAAAGTTATTGATGCAGGGATAGTTGCATCAAATAAGTTTTTTGATTTAGTTTCATTGTGGAATGAAGATTATCAGATTAGTAAGATACTTATCGGTGACGGGACTAATTGTAAGTATGTGGCAAATAAATTAAAAGAAAAAAACTTCTTCAACATCCATTATGTTAATGAAAAAGGATCAACTTTTAGAGCAAGGTTTAGATATTGGGAGATTTGGCCTCCAAATTATCTTATTCGTTGGATTCCAAAAGAAATTCTTTTGCCACCTGAAAATCTTGATGCTATTGTTGCACTGATTTTATTGGAAGATTTCCTAGAAGATAAATTTACTTGGCCAGGTAAAGTTGATATTAAAATTTTGCCCTAACTGTAAAAATGTAATCTCCACCAGACTCAAGTTTATAATCAGCTTTGACTAAATATCGCTCTAATGCATCTTTTATTAGAGCTCTACCTAATGGTGGTTCTACAAAAAGTTCTCCTTGGTTAAAAGCCCAAATAAAATTCCACTCAAAATCTCCTGCACGTACTATCCCCTCAACTTTTTTTTGGTTAAAACATTGCTTGTGAATCTGAAGATATGCAGTGGTTGATGGCTTGTTATACATTTTCCTAGGGTTATGAGTTCTCAGGCTTGTAAGAATTTAGTCGAGTAGTTATTTTTTCCCAGTTATTAGATGTGATTGATTCAATACAAATAATTATTTCCTGAATAATGAAATCTAATATTTTAAACTCTTGTTTTGAAAATTTCCCTAAAACGTGAGAGACAGTCTTAGATTTTCTTTCTTTTTGAACTTCACTGGGTGGGCCAATCCCAATCTTTAATCTCTTAAACTCAGCAGTACCAAGATGGTTGATAATGCTTTTTAATCCATTATGACCGCCCGAGCTACCTTTAGAGCGGACTCTTATTTTCCCCAGAGGGAGATCCATATCATCTACTAGGACTATTAATTGATGATTTTCCAACCCAAACCAATCTTTTGCTGATCTTACTGATTTACCACTTTCATTCATGAATGTGTTTGGCATTAAAAGTCTTTTTTTTTCTATACCTGATCCAAATTCACAAGTCATGCCGAATAGTTTTTTGTTTTCACGAAAGCTACAATTATTTTTTCGCGCGATTTGTTCTAACACCATAAATCCAACATTATGACGAGTTTTATTGTAATCAGCTCCAGGATTGCCTAAGCCGACTAATAATTTCAAGTCATCAGACGACATGCCAAGTTGACAGCATCGTTTTTGATTCTAATTGTTTTATATCTAGATAGTTTTGGAGAAACTAACTTTATTTGTCCTCAATGTTTTCATTTGAAGACTCTTCTTCATTCATGGCATTTTTTATTTCACGCTCAAATTCTGTAGAGGCACTTTGAAGGCCTTTGAGAGTTTTTCCAATAGTTCGCCCAAGTTCTGGAAGACGTTTTGGACCGAAAATAACTAGTGCCAATCCAGCAATAACAGCTATTTCGGGCAAACCAACCCCAAAAATATTCATGGGCGAATATTAATCAATTGATCAGAATTTAATCAATTCAGCCGTTCCAGTCGACTGAAAAACCTTGTAGTAGAAGTGATTGGTTATAAATTTGGAGCATGATCACTAGAAAAACCAGTAGTAAAATTCCAATGAAGGCCATTACCGGTACTGCTCCCCAACCTGGAACAACTTTCCCTTGTCCAGAATTTCCAATGGATTTAAGCAAAGATCCAAGTGCTGTTTTTTGTCCCATGTCGTTTCTCTTGGCTCAGAATTGTATGAGTCAAGATATTGTATGAGAACTTGTCCAAAAGAAGAAGAGACTGTAGAAACTTGTGATGGAATGACCCAAAAAAATATGATTTTTTAGAAAAATGCTCTGAAATAAGCTGAAAAATGGGAAAAATTGCAAAAAGAAAAAGTAAAGATAAGGGTTTTAGGAATTCGAATGAGAAAAAAAATTGATCTTTTTATCTGTTTTCATAGTATTTATTTACTTTTTTCCCTCCCTTCTAGGGATACAAATTTTCCCTATTTCCAAAAATCTGTAACACCTTTGGTTTTTTCATTGGAGTTCTTGACTTCATAGGATAGGTTTAATCTCTAATTAGTTGGTTGAATTTATGCTTGCCCTCAAGATTTCCGTCTATACGGTCGTATTTTTCTTTGTCGGGATCTTTTTATTTGGTTTCTTAGCAAGTGATCCAACAAGGACACCCAATAGAAAGGATTTGGAAAGTCCTCAGGACTAAAAATGACACGCTAATTACTGGACTAAACAAGCTCCTGTAGTTGCTTTATTAGGTATTATCTTCTCTTCGGCTTAACACAATTGGCGGAGAAGAAAAAATATACATGGCTTTTAAACCTTGGACTTTTAGGGTTTACAGGTTTATTGTCTCTATTTGAGACATCAAATGGAGAGGAGAATTCTTTTAAATATATAGATGCAAAAAATAAATATAGTTTTTCTGTTGGCACTTTAGTTGAAAATTCTACACAGACTGGTTTTGAAAAATTAAAATCAGAAAATAAAGAAAATATTTTTTTAACCTTAAAGATTTTTGCGGATAAGCAATATGATTTGAATCAAAATATTTATAAAGCTGAGGGTAATGTCAAAGCAATAATAAATGGTGGAATCTTAAGATCAGACTTGTTAATTTATGAAAAATCAACAGGTACTTTATCGGCTGAGGGAAATATTAGATTTATTAAGGGAGGGCAATATTTTAGAGGTAAAGAATTTAAATTTAATTTATTCAAGAAAGAAGGTATAATTAAAGATGTATATGGGATATTAGATGTTAAAAATGTATTAAATGATTTGAAAATTGATATTAGTTCAAATAAGATTTATCCTCAAAATAATAGCAAAATAAATACTTATGATGATGGAATAGAATTTTCTTTTGGCAATATTAAATTGCAAGAAAATAAAATTACTAGATCTAATAAATCGATAGGTTCAATTAATAACTGGAGATTTAAATCAAATTCAATAACTGTTGAGGAGAATGGCTGGAAATCTACTAGAATTATTTTTACAAATGATCCATTTGATCCTCATCAAATTTCTTTTGAGGGAATAGATGTTATTGCAGAAGAAGAAGAAAATGGTAATTTACTTATTACTAGCTCTAAAACTAATGTAATTCTTGAGAATAGAACTAAGATTTATCTAGGCAAAAGAATATTTGGAGGGAAAAAGAAAAATAAAAACAAGCTCGAGTTAATATATGATGGTAAAGACCGTGATGGATTAGTCTTAATAAGAAGAAGTAATACTATAGATATTAATAATCATATAGAACTTCAAGTTCAACCTCAGTTTTTGATTAATAGAGCTATTTTAGATAAAACTAATAGCTATAAAAATAGTCAAAATAAAAATATTAATTTTTCTGATCTATTTGGTTTAAATTTTAAATTGAAAGCAAGTAATGATAATTGGAGCTTTGATAGCTTAAATGATTTAAGTACATTTAATACATCTAGATTTTTTAGTGGTGTAAGGCATTCTTCAACTTTTAGAAGGTATTTTAGGATACCTATTTTAGAAGACTCAAGTTTTAATATTTTCACTACTTATAGATCTAGAGCTTGGAATGGAACAGTTGGTGAGACTGAGATTAAATCTGCATTAGGAGGCTTTGTTGAAAAGACACAGTATTTTACAACTGGAAAAGTTAAAAATAACTTAAATATTCGAATAGGGGCTGCTAAATATGAAGCGGAAAAATTTGAAAATAGTAATATTATAAGTCTATGGCGTTCTAGTATTTTTACTTCTTTGGATAGTGAATATCCTATCTGGAAGGGTAATCAAAAAGATATTTATAAAAATGTATTAACGCCTTTATCTTCTTCTTTAATCAATCCTGAATTAGTTTTTAGAACTAAGATTAATTCTGCCTATTTTAATTATATAAATTCAAGTGATCAGGGCTTTCTTAAGTTGAGTCTTGGCCCTGAAATTAGACTCGGAATTTTAGAGAGAAATTTTCTTGATTATACAAAACTTTCGGTTATGCCAGGTATCAAGATTAAGTTTGGAAATAGTCCATTCAAGTTTGATAACGCTATTGACTTGAAAACACTAAATATAAGTTTCATGCAACAAATATACGGACCTTTAATTTTTGATGTGATCTCTAATTTAAATATTGATAATGGATCTAAAAATTATGGAGAATATTATGACACAAAGTTAGGTCTTTTATGGCATAAAAGATCATATGAATGTGGGATTTACTATCATCCCAATAATGATGCAGGTGGATTATATTTTCGTATAAATGGATTTAAATTTGGTAATTCTGTAAACGCAGTATTTTAGATTTCTTATTTGAAATTATTTAGATAAGGTAGATTTTTTACTGTAGTCTTGATTTTTTTCTCGGCATCCAATAGTTGAGAAGTAGCATCCCATTTCCCTGAACAAAGCATTTTGTATGCTCCTCCTTCCATTTCTAGTTTAAAGCTTTCTTTTTGATTGGAAATTGAAAGTTCCTTAAGATTAAAATCCCAAATTTGATTGGAGTTCTCATTAACTAAGTTTTGTAATTTAGTAATTTCTTTCTTTGAAGCTGTCATGCAAGGTATGCCAAGTGCAAGACAATTCCCAAAGAAAATCTCAGCAAAGCTCTCCCCAATAATCAATCTTATTCCCCATCTCATAAGAGCCTGTGGGGCATGTTCGCGACTTGAACCACAGCCAAAATTATCATTCACAACAAGAATATTGCTTCCTTTATGCTGTTTTAGATCAAAGGGGTGATTGCCTTTAAGTTCTTTTCTGTCATCTGCAAAGACTTGTTCTCCTAATGCGGAAAAACTTACACATTTAAGAAATCTTGCAGGAATAATTCTGTCAGTATCAATATCATCGCCTTTGATTACCAAGCTGCGTCCCTTAATTGTGTTGATTTCTCCTTTAGGAAATTCCTGTTTCATTGATGGATAACTTTATTTGTAGTTTTATTCTCGGAGTAATTTTCTTACATCCGTAACCTTTCCATTGATTGCAGCAGCAGCAACCATAGCTGGACTCATCAATAAGGTTCTTCCATTTGCAGACCCTTGCCTCCCTTTGAAATTTCGGTTACTTGAGCTAGCACTGATTTGTCTCCCTTCTAACTTGTCTGGATTCATTGCTAGGCACATTGAGCATCCTGGTTCTCTCCATTCAAAACCTGCCGTAAGGAATATTTTATCTATTCCTTTTTGCTTGGCCTCTTTCGCAACCTTTTGTGAACCAGGTACAACAAAAGCTTTAATTCCAGCAGAGACTTTCCGACCTTTCACAATTTTGGATGCCTCCTGGAGATCACTTAATCTTCCATTCGTACAGCTACCTATAAAGCAAACATCAATTGATGTTCCTTCTATGGGTTGGTCTGCTTCTAAATTCATGTATTTGCAGGCATCTTTAGCTATTTGTTGTTCATTTTTTGGTAGTTCTTCAGGATTTGGAATTTTTTCTTTGATTGAAATACCTTGACCAGGAGTTATACCCCAAGTAACTGTGGGTTCTATGGATGATCCATCCAATTGAATCTCATCATCAAACTTAGCTTCTGAATCACTCACTAAACTTTCCCACCACTTAATAGCGTTATCCCATTCTTGACCTTTGGGAGAATATTTTTTCCCCTTAAGATATTCAAAAGTAGTTTCATCTGGATTGATATATCCACATCTTGCACCCCCTTCAATAGCCATATTGCATATTGTCATTCTTCCTTCCATTGAAAGTTTTTCTATGGCTGGACCAGCAAATTCATAGGCAAAACCGACCCCTCCTTTGACTCCAAGCAAACGAATGATATGAAGAATAAGGTCTTTGGCATAAACTCCCTTTTGCAATGAGCCATCTACCCATATTCTTCTTACTTTCAATTTTTTCATCGCCAAACTTTGACTTGCTAAAACATCTCGAACTTGACTTGTTCCTATGCCAAATGCAATTGCTCCAAATGCTCCATGCGTTGAGGTATGTGAATCTCCGCAAGCTACCGTCATCCCAGGCTGTGTTAGTCCTAATTCGGGAGCCATAACATGAACTACGCCTTGAGCATTACTCCCAATTCCGTGAAATTTGATTCCATGAGTTTTGCAATTTTTTTCTAAAGTAGTCAGCATTTCCTCTGCGAGAGGATCACTAAAAGGACGCTGCTGATTTATTGTTGGAACTATATGATCGACAGTAGCAACAGTTAAATTAGGGAATTTGACTTCAAGATTTTTTTCATTTAGAGCAGAAAAAGCTTGTGGACTTGTAACTTCGTGAATTAAATGAAGCCCAACAAAAAGTTGCGTTGATCCTCCAGGTAGTTCTTTTACCTGATGGAAATTCCATACTTTGTCGTAGAGGGTTCCAGAACTCAAATGTCAAATCCAACAATTAGGACTTAGTTATCCTTGATCATAGATAAACGTAATCTATCAAGAGCACTTAAAACACTTAATTTTTGAATATCTTCTCTTGTCTTATTAGATCCAAATCTTTCCTCCCATGTAATGAGGCTATTTGGACTTTTAATACAAAAATTTACTAGACCAACTGGTTTTAATTTACTTCCCCCAGTCGGCCCTGCAATTCCACTTACAGATATTGCCCAGTTAACTTTGAATTTTTTTTGGACACCTTCTGCCATTGATTCAACTACTGGCTTTGAGACTGCACCATAGGTATTAATTAATTCTTCAGGGACACCTAATATTCTTTGCTTGATCGAATTGTTATATGCGATAACTCCTCCATGGAAAATTTTTGAAGATCCAGGGATTCTTGTCAGTTTATAACCTATCCCACCTCCAGTGCATGATTCTGCAACAGCAATTGTTTCTTTCCTTTTCAGTAATAATTTAAATATTATTTCTTCAAGAGTTACATTGTCTTCTCCAAAGCATTTTAATCCAGTGATTTGAGTTAACTCTTTTGCAATGGGTATGATCAGTTTATTAGTTTCGTTTAAATTAGCTCCTTTGGCTGTGATTCGTACTTTTACTTCTCCGGTGCTTGCATAAGTTGCAACAGTAGGATTTTTTGCTTTTAGTAAATGTGAAATTTTGTCAGCTAGTGATGATTCACTTATACCCGCAAAATGTAACACTTTGCTAGAAAAGATTTTTTTTGAGAAATTATTATTAATTAACCATTTTTCTGCTTCATTAATCCACATTTCTTTTAATTCACTTGGCACTCCAGGGAAAGTAAGAATTGTAAAATTATTCTTTGGAGTCCATATAATTCCAGGAGCTGTGCCTAAATAATTGTTTATGATTTTTGAACCTTTTGGGACTAAGGATTGTTTCTTTTGACTTTGCGATAATTTACAATCCTTATTTTTAAATTTGTTTTTCAAGTCAATTAAAATATCATTTCTTTGTTCTAGTGGTGTTTTAAAAGTATCAGCAATTACCTGCGTAGTTATATCATCAGGTGTGGGTCCAAGACCACCAGTTGTTATTAGAATTTCAGACCGATTAGATGCCTCAAGTATTGCTTCTTTTAATCTGTCGGGGTTATCTCCTATAACGGTTTGTCTGAAATGTGGAATACCTAAAATTGCTAGTTGCTCTGCTATCCATTGAGAATTAGTATTAACAATATTTCCTAGAAGTATTTCACTACCAATGCATAAAACCTCTGCTCCAAATTGATTTTTATTGTTAATATTGATTTCTTTAAATGTGTTCACTATACAAAGGAAACTTATTGCAAAGTTCAGATACTTTTTTGATTGATTCTTCCTTTATTTTTTTATCTTTAGGGCTAAGCAGTCTATCTGCAATGATATTTCCAACATCCTCAAAGGCTTGTTCATCAAACCCCCTGGTTGTAAGGGCTGCTGAACCTAGCCTTAGCCCACTAGTAACAAATGGCGATTCGGGGTCAAAAGGGACAGTATTTTTGTTTGCAGTTATTTTGATATCACTAACTAACTGATCAGCAACTTTTCCTGTCATACCTATACTTCTTAGGTCAAGAAGGACAATATGATTATCAGTCCCTTTGCTTACAACAGAAATACCTCTTTTTTGCAGTTGATTTGAAAGAGCTTGTGCATTTGAGATTACTCTTTTGCTGTAGAGCTTGAATGAGGATTCAGAAGCTTCTTTGAATGCCACTGCCTTGGCTGCTATTACATGTTCTAAAGGACCTCCTTGGGTGCCAGGAAACACTGCCTTATCTAGTTTTTTCCCAAGCTCTTCATCTTTTGAGAGGATTAGTCCCCCCCTTGGCCCTCTAAGGGTTTTGTGAGTGGTTGTTGTAACTACATCACAATACGGGATTGGACTCGGGTGAAGACCACTTGCCACTAAACCAGCAATATGAGCAATATCAGCTAATAAATAAGAATTTACCTCATCAGCAATTGATCTAAAAGCCTGGAAGTCAATTTTTCGTGGATACGCAGAGAATCCACAGATAATTAGTTTAGGCTTATGTTCAATTGCTTTTTTTCTGATTGCTTCCATATCGAGTATTTCGGTCGTTTTATCAACTTCGTAGTGGCATGTCTTAAACCATTTTCCACTGACATTGACAGGTGAACCATGCGTTAGGTGACCTCCATGAGATAAGTCCATTCCCATGATTGTTTCACCAGGTTTAAGAAGGCTTAAGAAAACTGCAAAGTTAGCCTGTGCTCCGCTGTGAGGTTGGACATTTGCCCAGTTGGCACTAAAAAGGTTTTTTGCTCTATCTATTGCTAACTGCTCAATTCCATCTATATATTCACATCCTCCGTAATAACGCTTGTTGGGGAGACCTTCAGCGTATTTATTTGTTAGGACTGATCCTTGTGCTTCCATTACTGCCTTTGAGGCGAAATTCTCACTTGCAATAAGTTCTAAATGAGTTTCTTGCCTTGATAATTCATTGTTTATTAATTTCGCAATACTTGGATCACATTCCATCAAAGAAGAATTAATAGTCACTTTATTCTTTTATTTATGATGTGATAGTAGGCATATGTTTAGTCTAATGAGAAAAAACTTTCTCTTGTTTTCTAGTTATATAAGGATTTACAAATTTTTTAAACGCGCCTGGAGAGATTCGAACTCCCGACCCTCTGATCCGTAGTCAGATGCTCTAATCCGCTGAGCTACAGGCGCATAAAAAAACAATATCAGATTGACTCCCAAAGAATAGGAAAATATGTTTGTATCTATGTCTTCAAAATTCATTGAAATACGATCGTGAAACTTAAAAATTTATTTTTCAATAAATTTTTAAGTTTTGAGATAGTAACCAAACTCTATCAAAGGTTACTAATAATAGAAAAAACTATGTTTTCATGCCCACTTCGATCGATTCATCGCTAATTAATGAGTTAGCAGTGTCAATAGCGGACAGATTATTTATTCAAGTTGGAAATTGGAACCTTTATCTAGGCGATGCTGGGATTGCAAAGGATTTAGCTATTGAATGTCAGGCTCACTTTGATGAAGGTTCAAATGTAGCAGCCAGAAAAGGTCTTGAAGCGATTCAAGTAAAACTTGGAGGAGGTAAAACTAAATTGCCATTATCAAAATTGATTCCTCCAAATCAATTTTTTGACCTTGAGGAGATTTTAGAACCCTATTGCAGATAAGATTTGATCAATTGCTTTGTTTTTCTTGTTAATCATTCAGGTAACAAATGCCAGAGAGGTTGTAAGGCAGCGAATTGGTCGCTTAGGAGAAAGACTTATAGGAAAAGTTGCTGATGCTGATTTGCAGGTTGAAAAGGAATTGATGAAAGAGATGGAAATAGCTTTTCAAGAGTTTGGTATTGAAGCAAGAATTCTCTCAGTAAGTGGAGTAAAAACTGATGAAATGAACTGTTTAGAAATCCCACTGAAAGTTAGATCAGAAAAAGATATTTTTCTTAAAGACGAATAATTTTCTCTTTTAAAAACTTATTTAAACTATCAATATCGTCAACTTTAAGAATAATTGCTAGGCAATAAAATATGATAAGACTAATTCCTGATGACATTATTATTTTAAATAATAAATCAAAGAAATTATGGGATAAATATATTATTTTAAAAATAAAAAATGAGCTAGTACCAGAAATTAAGCCAATCAAAATAATTCTAAGATTTTGAGATACTATTTTTGATAACCTCAGGTTATCTAGTTTATTATTTAATTTTAATAGTAATAGTATGCAGGCAAATAAATTAACAAATGTAGTAGAATATACTAAACCATTTACGCCTAAATTGATTGGAGATAGTTCCCCCCATGGACTTGTTCCCCCTATTAAAAACCAGTCAAAAAATAAATTTAATAATATTGCTATAATTGATATTCTAAATGGTGTTTTTGAATCTTCAATACCATAAAATACTCTAACTAATAGATCTCTTAATAGATAAAAAGGCATACCTATTGCATATGCAATCAATAGTTGACTGACAACATCTATGGCATTTTGATTAAATGAACCTCTGCTATAGATTAATATTACTATTGGAGAAGATAGTGAAATAAATATCGAACCTAGAAATACCATCGAAGACGAGGAAATAATTATGCCTTGATGGACTTTCTTGATCAACTTTAAATGATTTTCTCGAGCTCTTAAACTTACAAAAACAGGTAATAATGGAATTAAAATAGAATTTGATATTATTCCAAGAGGAGCTTGAACTAAAAAGTTTGCGTAACTTAGAGCAGCTGCAGCTCCAACTATCTTTGATGCAAAGAATAAATCAGTAATAACATTGATTTGCATCATTCCTGAAGAAAGTGAAGCAGGAGCAATCATTTCCCAGGCTCTTTTTAGTTCTGAATATTTTGTTTGTATTGAGAAACTTATAGTAAATATACCTTTTCTAATTAGAAAAGGTATTTGAATTAAATATTGAGTTAGAGCTCCTATGAATGTTGCTTTTGCAAGGATAACTCCTCCCCTCAAATTTAATTCATATATGTCAACTGAAGTTTCTTTATTTATCCAAAAATTTGATACAGCAATTATAATTATAAGACTTGAAATTAATGGAGATATCGACGGGATGAAAAATTCTTTTTTCGCATTTAGAGATCCAAAACCTAGCCCTATTAGTCCAGATAAGAATATAATTGGGGACATTATTTTTAATTGAGAAACCGCTATCTCTTTTATCTCAGGGGTTAAATTTGGTCCTACTAAATTAATGAAAATATCGGATGAAATGAAAATTAAAAAACTTATTATTAAGAGTATTAGAGATAAAATATTATTGATTGAACTTATAAATAATTTACTTTCAACTTTGTTTTTATCTGCTAATAGTGTAACCATTGAGTTATGCAATGGCCCATTAATACCTCCTAAAAGAATCAAGAAAAATCCAGGTATAATATAAGCATAATTATATGCATCATATGCTGAACTAATTCCGAAAGCACCAGCAATAACTAATTGCCTTGCCATTCCTCCGAATTTGCTTAATAAAGTTCCTAAACTTACGACGAAAGCAATTTCTTTGATTGATTTCGGCATGTTAGTTTTGAAAAAAGAGAGCTTTCATTTTTCTAGAATATCTTTACTTCTTGTTCTATTTGGATGTTAATTAAGTGATTGAGATCGGGAAAACTATTATTAAGTTTCCCCCTCTTGTAGAGGGAATCTTGATTAAGAGATACAAGAGATTTTTGGCTGATGTTGAGTTGGCTGATGGTGAAATTGTTACCGCTCATTGTGCAAATACAGGACCAATGAAAGGGGTTTTGTGGCCTGGTGGTCGAGTCAGACTTAAGTACTCTCCTTCACCTAAACGTAAATTAGATTGGTCTTGGGAGCAAGCTGAGGTGCCAAGCCAAAGTGAGCTGAAGAAATGCTGGGTTGGTATAAATACATCTTTACCTAATAAATTGATTAGGAATTTGGTTGAAGCGAATGGCTTAGAAAAACAATTGGGTTTAATTGCAAATATTAAGCCTGAAGTTAAATATGGTATGGAAGGTAAAAGTCGAATTGATTTATTACTTAAACCAGAAAAAAGCAACTCAGATAGTAGAAATATTTATATAGAGGTTAAAAATACAACTTGGTGTGAAAAAACATTGGCTTTGTTCCCGGACACGGTAACTACAAGAGGCCAAAAACATTTGAGGGAGTTAATGAGTATTTGTACCAATTCAAGAGCAGTTTTGATTCCTTGTATTAGTAGAAGTGACATGGAAATGTTTGCACCTTGTGATTTAGCAGATCCTTTATATGGGAAATTATTTAGAGAGGCGATATCTATGGGTCTAGAGGTTATTCCATGTGCATTTGGTTTCTTTTTAGACCATATAACTTGGGAGGGTGTTAAACCCTTTCAGGTTTCACAAAAATAAAATATCTAGAAGAAATACTTATGTGTATCTATTTTAACTATTTGAGCTAGTTGTTTATTTGGATTTTTAATTCTGGGATTTAAATCAATTTAAAAAATTAATTAATTCGCATGAAAAATGTGTAAATAAGAACATATCTGTAGCACCAAACTCTTTTTTTGTATCAACACCTACATCTTGTCAGTATCAGTTGCATTCATATTAATAAGTGTATAAATTTTGGATTAACTATCCATTTCTTTTTTCGAAGTAAGCATCATTTATGACCACTGCTTTGCAATCGCCTCCAAGGCGAAGTACTTCTCGTCTACAAGACGCAAGTCTTTTGAACGGGCCAATGCTTCTTCTTAGAAGCATTAAAGGTTTTAGAAGAAGTCAATCTTGGGCTTGGCTAGCGTCTGTCCCATTGGCCCTTTTAGGATTAGGTGTTTTCACTTTTTCTGCAAGAGCTGAGGTTGCACTTTCAGATTTAACTGGACCTCAAGCTGCAACATTCTTGGCAGATAACCTTTGGTTATTTATTGCCACAATCCTCGTTATTTTTATGAATGCAGGATTTGCAATGGTTGAAGCTGGTATGTGTCGCCAAAAAAATGCGGTAAACATTTTAGCTAAAAACTTATTTGTTTTCGCTCTTGCTGTTACGGCTTATTGGGTAATTGGTTATTCCCTAATGTATGGCGGATCAGTAATTGATGGATGGCTTTATTTCCAAGGCTTATTTGTTGATCCTGACCCTTCAGGTGCATTAGAGTGTGCAGCTGCTGGTGATACAGGTTGCCTTGTTCCAGCTGTTGATTTCCTTTTCCAGTCTGCTTTCGCTGGCACTGCTGCAACTATCGTTTCTGGATTAGTTGCTGAGAGAGTCAAGTTTGGTGAATTTGTCGTTTTCTCTATAGTTTTAACTGCTTTCATCTACCCAATCGCTGGTAGTTGGCAGTGGAATGGAGGATGGCTTGCTGAACTTGGCTTTATTGATTTTGCTGGTTCATCTATCGTTCACTCTGTTGGAGGTTGGGCAGGTCTTGTTGGGGCGATGCTTCTTGGACCACGTATTGGCAAATTTGTAGATGGCAAAGCTCAAGCTATGCCTGGTCATAATATGGCCATTGCAACTTTAGGAGCGCTAATTCTTTGGATTGGTTGGTATGGATTTAATCCTGGTTCCGAATTAGCAATGGATCAATATGTTGCTTATGTTGCCGTAACAACAACACTGGCAGCAGCTGGTGGCGCAATCGCAGCTACAGTTTTATCTACTATTACTTCTGGCAAACCTGATCTAACAATGATCATCAACGGTATACTTGCTGGATTAGTAAGTATTACTGCTGGTTGCGGCAATATGACTTTTGCTGGATCTTGGCTAGCTGGCGCTGTGGGTGGATTAATCGTTGTGATTTCAGTAGCTGCTTTGGATTCTGCAGGTATTGATGATCCAGTTGGTGCATTCTCAGTTCACGGTGTTTGTGGCGTTTGGGGAACTGTTGTTATCGGCCTTTGGGGCGTTGATGGCATGGACCCAGGTGCTGCAGGAATTGGTCTCCTCAATGGAGGAGGACTCAACCAATTCTTCATTCAGGCATTAGGTGCAGCTGCTTATGGTATCTGGACTGTGATTACATGCTGGATAGCTTGGCAAATTATTGGTGGCTTCTTCGGTGGTATCAGAGTTAGCGAAGCAGAAGAGACCCAGGGTCTTGATATTGGTGAGCATGGAATGGAGGCTTATCCTGACTTTGCTTCTAGTTAGTTAAATTGTTTTCTTCTCTAACATTTAGCTTCAAAAAGCTCGGATATATTCCGGGCTTTTTTAGTGTGGTTTAATAGTGATGTGAATCCTATCAATTTGTTTATAACTATTTAATTGAAATGGATACTCAAGCATTCAAGCAAACTCTTCATAAGTCAGATAGATATAACAGGAGAGGATTTGGCTCTGCTAATAAGCGAGCTCAGGCATTGGCAGAGGCTTATCAGAGTGGATTGATCGGATCAATAAGAGATAACGGAAATGAATTGGAGCATGGACGACTCAAAGTTAAAATTGCAGAGGCTTTCGGCTTTTGTTGGGGAGTAGAAAGGGCTGTAGCAATGGCTTATGAGACAAGAAAGCATTATCCGAATGAAAAGATATGGATTACTAATGAAATTATTCATAATCCCTCAGTAAATGATCAGCTTAGAAAGATGGATGTACTTTTTATTACTGAGGAGAAAGGAATCAAAGATTTTTCGGGTGTAAAAGATGGAGATGTCGTGATTCTTCCTGCGTTTGGCGCAACTGTGCAAGATATGAAAATGCTTCATGAAAGAGGCTGTCATATTATTGACACCACTTGTCCATGGGTTTCGAAAGTCTGGCATACAGTTGAAAAGCATAAAAAACATACATTTACTTCCATAATTCATGGGAAATATAAACATGAAGAAACACTTGCTACTAGTTCATTCGCCGGAACTTATTTAGTTGTATTTGACTTGGATGAAGCAAATTATGTAGCTGAATATATTCTTGGTAAAGGAAATAGAGAGGAATTCTTAAAGCGTTTTGCTAAAGCATCCTCAAGAGGGTTTGATCCCGATAAGGATCTGAAACGAATTGGCGTCGCCAATCAGACAACAATGCTTAAAAGTGAAACAGAAGAAATAGGCAAATTATTCGAAAAAACGATGTTAAAACAATATGGTCCTGCTGAATTAAATGAACACTTTCTAGCTTTTAATACTATTTGTGATGCCACTGAGGAAAGACAAGGAGCAATGTTTTCTCTAGTTGATGAACCTCTTGATCTTATGGTTGTTATTGGAGGTTATAACTCGTCAAACACTACCCATCTTCAAGAAATAGCTGTTAGCAGAGGTATTCGCTCTTTTCATATTGATACTCCTGAGCGAATTGGAGAAGATACTAATACTATTACTCATATGCCCCTTGAAGGTGAATTAATTACTGAAAGGGAATTTCTTCCAACTGGCAATATTAAAGTGGGTATCACTTCTGGAGCATCTACTCCAGATCGAGTGGTTGAGCATGTTATTCACAAGCTTATGAAGATAAGCGAAAAAGATTAATTAGGATAAATCACAATTTTGACCCAATTTCTCGTAGTATAAGCTATCAATATTTGTTGAAGATGGCTCAACCTACAAGTTCTAATATTAAAGATTCTGACTCGCAAAAGGTTGAAGTAGTTGTGCAGAGTCCTGAAGGAGAAGTAAATATTTTTGGAGAACTTTCAATATTAGTTCTTAGAGTAAGTTTTAGTTTGTTGATGGTTCATCACGGCTTGGAGAAATTAAATGATCCAGGAGGGTTCGCTGAATTTGTTGTGGGTAAATATTTCAGTTTTCTTCCTGGTGATCCTGTGATTTGGACGTACATGGCTGCGGTAACTCAAATAGTTTGTCCAATTGGTTTAGCTACTGGGGTATTGGCGAGATTATCCTCTTTGGGTTTGTTATCAACTATGGTGTTTGCGTTATATTTCCACTTTATAGATACCGGCTTAGAAGGATTCCCTTTTGCAGTAGTAGAAAATCACAATTATATATTTGAATTGTCAGCTATTTATGCAGCAATATCATTTTATTTTTTATGTGCTGGGCCTGGAAGGCTTTCACTTTTTAGGAAATCAAATAAAATAACTTATTATCCAAAAGGTACATGAATTAAGAATAATTTGAAGAACAGAAAATAATATTTAAAATTCAAAATTATCTATATTAATATTAATGTAAAAAGTGTCTTTTCCCAGTTATAACCATTTTTATTCCTAATTCATTGCATGCATTAATCGAATCTTTGTCTCTAATACTTCCCCCTGGCTGGATAATAGAACTAATACCATAATCAGCTGCCATCTTTACAGTATCGTCGAATGGGAAAAAACCATCACTAGCTAAAACAGCACCTTTTGATTTGCTACCAGCAGCTTCTAATGCAAGTTTAGCTGAACCCACTCTATTCATTTGACCAGCTCCAATTCCAAGACTCTGTAGATTAGATGCTACTGCTATCGCGTTTGATCTTACATGTTTTACAATCTTCCACGCAAAAGATAAGTCATTTATTTCTTCTTCTGTTGGGATTAGTTTAGTAACATTTTTCCATTCTATTTGATTAATATTTGGTGTATCTAAATCTTGAACTAATAAACCACCAAGTATGCTTCTTATGTGATTCTTATCTGCTTTTTGAATAGACTCAGCTTTTAATTCTAATAATCTTAGGTTTTTCTTTTTTGAAAGGATTTCTTTTGCATTATTATCAAAAGATGGAGCAATAACACATTCAATAAATATATTTTCAAGTTCTTGAGCTGCAGCTTCATCAATTGGGCAATTTATTGCAATAATCCCTCCAAAGGAACTTACTCTATCGCCATCTAATGCTCTTTTAAGAGCCAAGTATGGAGAATCTCCAATTGCGACTCCACAGGGATTTGTATGCTTAATTACCACCGCTGCTTTTTGATATGAAGGGCTACTAATAGTATTTTCATATCCAAATTCACTAAGAGTAGATAAAGCAGCCTCCAAATCGAGAAGATTATTTGTACTTAATTCTTTACCTTGTAATTGATTAGCTCCGCTTAATCCTTTTTCAGGCTCTCCATACCATGAGGCCTTTTGATGAGGATTCTCTCCATATCTGAGTTCTTGTTTTAATGGCAAGCTTTGCAACCATGAAGTCTTTTTTGAAGAGCTTTGGTTGGCAATCCATTTGCTTATTGTTAGGTCATAGGTGGCAGTATGCTCAAAAGCTTGTTGAGAATAGTTTCTTCTTAATTCAGTAGTGATTCTTTTTGACTTATAGGCATCAATTAAGTTTGAGTATTGACTTGGATCAGTAATTACAAGAACATCTTGATGATTTTTTGCTGCTGCTCGGATCATTGTTGGCCCACCAATATCAATATTCTCGATAGCTTCCTCCCATGAAACATTCTCTTTTGAAATTGTTTTTTTGAATGGATATAAATTAACAACCACCAAATCTATTGGATTGATATTTTGTTGATCTAAATCATCTAGATGAGATTGTTTATCTCTTCTGGCTAATATGCCGCCATGGATTTTAGGGTTTAGTGTTTTCACTCTTCCTCCAAGAATTTCTGGAAATCCTGTGAAATCTGCGACTCGTGTAACAGGAAGATTTTCATTCTCAATTAACTTTGCAGTCCCGCCACTTGAAATGATTTTGAAGCCCAATTCATTAATTAATGCTTTAGCAAGAGGAATTAAGCCAGTTTTATCTGAGACACTGAGCAGAGCTATTGGTGGCATCTTTATTTTTTGAAATCGATTCTTCTCGATAACCTACGCATCAAAGAGGCATATTGCATCAAGATGACTGAACTACTCTTGTTAAATTCTGAATCCGCAACAAATAGATTAGTTTTACTTCATGGTTGGGGAGCTGATGCGAATGATCTGGTAAATGTTGGAAAATTATTAACTGAGGGGTTAAAAGAGCGCTTTGAAATAGTTTCTTTCTCAGCTCCTCAGCTTCATCCAAGTGGATCAGGCAGACAATGGTATCCTTTGTACCCTCATGAATGGGAACAGGTTCCAAATGCAGTATTAGATCTTGAAAAGCGTTTAAATGATCTTTGCCTTAAAAACATACCTTTAAATAAAACATTGCTACTTGGGTTCTCTCAAGGTGGTGCGATGGCATTA
Source organism: Prochlorococcus sp. AG-402-I20 (assembly GCA_003216975.1). GTDB lineage: Bacteria > Cyanobacteriota > Cyanobacteriia > PCC-6307 > Cyanobiaceae > Prochlorococcus_B. The sequence continues at coordinate 78,089 of QCHY01000006.1, read as the reverse complement.
GAACTTGCAACAAGAAAAAACTTTGAGGGAGTTTTTGCATTGAGCTCTTACTCACATCCTGAGTGGAGACCTTTGAAAGATATGCCACCTATTTTTCTTTACCATGGAAATATTGATCAAGTAGTTCCCAAGGCTGCTTCACAAAAAAGCTTTGATATGTTATTGAAAAATGGAGTTAAATCAGAATTATATTTTTTTGATGGAGGCCACGAAATAACTAATGATCTAATTGAACATTGCCGAGAAAAGATTAAAAAAGAATTTATAAGTTAAACAAAAGCGTATTCATACTCTTCGATTTCTTCCCAATCATCTGCTGTAAGTTCTAAACCTGCAAAGATTTTGTCCTCACCAAGAAATTCAACAATAACTCTCAGGGAAGGGAAAAGAAAGTGATTCTCTTCGGCATATTGAGCACTAAACAAACCTTTTTCTCCCCAGAAGAAACGATCAGTAGTGTGTTCATTTCGACGCACATTCAGTATCGCTGGTGCAAATAAGCCCTCTTCAGCAATAAAGCGTCTTGCAGCAGTTACTGGCTTGTGTTGGCCTGTTCCTAAATGAAAGATAGGGACATGAGACATAACTCGCTGGCCTGCAAGTCGACGTCTGCTAATTCTTTTACGCTTCTTAGACATGAAAAAACTACCTTTATTGGGGGTGAGAGTGTTAGGGATTTTCTTTTTGAATTAGCTCTGAATGAAGCTAGAGTTTTTTAGAAAAATAGATTTGAAATTGAGGTGGAAATTTATTCTCAAATAATTAAAAGTGGACTACGGAGATTACCCATCAATTTTTCCGAAGCTCAAAGTCACTCAAAGTGCTCACTTTTTAATTAAATTTGAGATAACCTCCTGTTAAGGATCTAAAATCTTTATTTACATCTTAATACTTTTTTCAAATTTTTCAAGTTTTTGAATACTTCTTTCCCCTTCTTTAAGATTGCATAATGAGCTCAAAGCAGTATTCAGAACGGTTTTTGAATTTTGTTCAACAACAGTTGATGAGCTTTCACGCTGATCAAGAACTTGAACATGTTGTTGTTTATGTAGCTCGATCTGGAGACAGTGGGTCTCCCACTTTGGAAGTTGTTGGACAGTGGCCTAAGTCAGAAAAAATATTACAGCCAGTAGAAACTGATATCGCTCTACGTACTCCCTCTTCCAATAGGAGGTGGTACCCCCTACAAGAAGGATCAATATTATTGGGGGTTATTCGAGCGGAGCGAATTGCATCTGAGGAAGAATGGCCTGAATTTCTGGATCAACGATTGCAATCAATGTCAATTTTACTGGCTAACTCTCTTGCTTCTGAACTAGACAGAAAAAGGTTGTTAGATCAATTAGATGATCAAAAGGAGCAGATATCATTAATGGTTCATCAATTAAGAAATCCATTAGCGGCTCTTGGAACATATGCAAAACTTCTTTTGAGAAAAATAGGCCCTGAGAGTGAACATGAAAATCTTTTGAAAGGACTAATTTCAGAACAAGCACAAGTTAATAAATATCTTTCGGCGCTAGATCAACTAAGTCAAGTAAAACTACCTCAAGCTGATGATGGATCAAATAGATTGCTCTTGCCTCCCCTTTTGCCAACTGAGACAAATATCAGCGTAAAAAGCCTAATAGAGCCATTGATTGAAAGAGCTAAAGCTAGAGCTAATTTGCAAGGTAGAAAATGGTTTAGTCCTTCAGAATGGCCAGAATGGATGGAATCAAGATCTATTTCAGAGGGCGTTATTGCGGAAATTGTTGCGAATTTGTTGGAAAATGCATTTCGTTATAGCCCTCCTCAATCATCCATAGGGATAGAGTTAGTTGAAGATAGTATATGCATTTGGGATGAGGGCATCCCAATAAATGAGGATGAAAGAGAAAAGATTTTTGATAAAGGTTTTAGAGGTGAAAGTGGTTCGAAAATGTCTGGAAGTGGGATAGGTCTAGCACTTGCAAGAGATTTGGCTAGGCAATTAGGTGGAGATTTAAAGTTATTTGTTAATCCCAGTACATTTAAAAAATCTTTACCTGAATCAGGGAATGCTTTCGTTTTTAATTTGGAACCAAAATAATACTTAATAGTAATAAATTAGTTGTTTCTGTTATAACTAAACTTGCCCCATAGCTATCGCCATTATGTCCTCCCAAAGAGTTGTTTATTAATTTTGGTATTAATATTGAAGTTATAAAACCTGATATAATGCAATAGACTAATAAAAAAGTATTAGATATATTTAAATTAGAGAAAAAGAGATAAATTATTATTCCTAGAGAAAGAAGTATAAAGGATGGTCTTATTTCTTTATGTATCCCTTCCCAATATTTATGATGAAACGAAAGAGATTCTTTCTTGAAAATATATTCATAATTTTCAATTGCAAAGATTTGGGAGACTCTTCCCCAAAATGCAGCTAAAGGGAAGGCGAAGGGTGCATAAAAACCAAGTTTGATAATTGCTGCTATTTGAAGAAGCAAAATGATTACTAAACTTTGCACACCTATTGCCCCCACTCTGCTGTCTTTCATTGCCTCAATTCGCTTTGATGGTCCTGCACCAATGCCATCAGCTGTATCCATTAAGCCGTCAATATGTAGTCCACCAGTTATGAAGATGCTTATTGCAATAGATATCAAGGCGACGGAAATATTTGGCCAATTAAAGTATTTCAATAAAAGCCAAGAAAATGATTGTAAAAAGCCAATCAAAACCCCTATTAAAGGAGCAAAACGAGCAATTCTTTTGAATCTCGGTCTGATTATTGGCCATTGAGGCAAAACCGTGTAAAAAACCCATGCACCTGCAAGGTCACTTAGCCATTTTTGAAAAATCAGAATTGCAACCTCAACTGTTCCTTCGGTCTCAAATTAGTTATATAAGTAGTTTAAGTTATCGAATATTTAGGAATAATTGAAAAAGCCCTTCTTTGATTTCCAAATAAAAAGCAGATGCAATTCGACATTAGCTCGTGTCTGTTCTTTTAAAACGCCAAATGGAATTATAAATACTCCCAGATTTATGCCTGTCGGGACTTTAGGAACAGTCAAGGGCGTTACATCTGAGCAGCTTAAAAAAACAGGAGCAGAGATGATTCTTGCTAATACTTTCCATCTTCATCTGCAGCCTGGAGAAAAGATTGTTCAAGAAGCAGGTGGGCTACATGAATTTATGAATTGGAATAAGCCCATACTTACTGACTCTGGAGGCTTTCAAGTCTTTAGTTTGGCAAAGCTAAATAAAATTGATGATGAAGGAGTTTCATTTCAAAGTCCAAGAGATGGTAAACATATTTTTTTGACTCCTGAAAAAGCTATTCAGATTCAAATGGCTTTAGGGTCTGATATCGCAATGGCTTTTGATCAATGCCCCCCTTACCCATCAAGTGAAGTAGAAGTTGAGGCGGCTTGTAAAAGAACTCACCTTTGGCTGGAAAGATGTCTAAATGCTCATTCCAAAGATGATCAAGCAGTTTTTGGAATAGTTCAAGGGGGTTGTTTCCCTCATTTAAGGGAATTGAGTGCAAAAATTGTCTCAGGATTTGATTTGCCAGGGATCGCTATAGGAGGAGTGAGCGTAGGTGAACCAATAAGTCAAATGCATAAAATCGTTCGAGAGACCTGTCCTTTTTTGCCGGAAGATCGGCCAAGATACCTTATGGGAATAGGAACATTGCAAGAAATGGCAATAGCAGTAGCCAATGGAATAGATTTATTCGATTGTGTCATCCCTACGCGCTTGGGAAGGCATGGCAGCGCTTTGGTTAATGGAGAGACCTGGAACTTACGCAATTCACGTTTTAAAGACGATTACAGGCCACTGGATTCATCTTGCCCTTGTGAAGCTTGTACTGGATACACAAGGGCATATATTCATCATTTAATTCGCAACAAAGAGTTGCTAGGTCTTACCCTTTTAAGTTTGCATAATCTTACTCATTTGATCCGTTTTACAGGTGCTATGAGGCAAGCAATTCGGGCAGGTTGTTTTTCAGAGGATTTCGCTCCGTGGCAGAGTGACTCTAAAGCGCGTCATACGTGGTAGCGTGCGTGCTTAATACGTCCATTATTTCTTAGGGATGGCATTGATTAATCTCGACTTACTTGCTGAACTTCCGGTTGCTTACCAGGCTTTTGCACCAACAGTGGATGTACTTCCGCTCATACCTCTATTCTTTTTTCTACTTGTTTTTGTTTGGCAAGCAGCAGTTGGCTTTCGCTAAAAGCGATGCTTTTTCTTCTGTATTTTTTACAATTTAAGTAATCTATTAGAGGTTCTTAACAAAATAAAATTTTTGTTCGAAGTAAAATATCGGGCAAAAATTTTATTTTTTTGTAGTGATTTAATGAGGCTTAGCTATATACCTTTTTTAAGCAAAATGTCTTCACTTGGCATTGATACTGCTTTCTCAATTAAATCAGCAAGATGAAGTGCCCTAGATGCTTGAAGTCCTCCAACAGCTGGTTTCTCCTTGCCTCTCACGCATTGTAGAAAATGTTCCAGCTCTGCATACAACGGCTCAATTGATGTTGTGCTGACTTCTTCGATAAATCCATCATTTCTATAGAGCAGTTCTCCATGGTCGGCTGAATACCATTCATGAGCCTTTCTATGGATGTGAATATTGTGATTTAGAAAATCTGTTTCTATAAGACTTTGTTTGCAATGAGCGCTTAAACTTCTAATTTTTTTGTGACTCATTTTGCTAGCAGTAAGACTAGCAACCACTCCATTTTGAAAACCAAGTGTCGCATTAACGTAATCCATAGGTCCATCTCCACTGCATCCTCCAACGGCAGCAAGCCTTATAACTTTTGAATTTGCAAGTTCAATAACTAAATCAATATCGTGGATCATTAAATCCAATACGACTGAAACATCATTAGCTCTCTCTGGATGAGGACTATGCCTTCTAGCTTCAAGAACTACAACTTCTTCATTAGCGACTACTTTTGTTAATTCTCTAAAAGCTGGATTAAATCTTTCTATGTGACCAACTTGTAATAATTTTTCAGCATTATTTGAAGCACTAATCAACGATGATGCCTCTTCTTTATTTGCTGCTATCGGTTTTTCAATTAACACATGTTTACCTGAGTTTAAACACTCTAGACCTACTCCATGGTGAAATAACGTAGGTACAGCAATACATACAGCTTCTACTTGATTTAATAAATCCTTGTAATTTCTATACCAATTACAATTAAATTGCTCCATAGCCAACTTTCCTCTTTCTTCGTCTAAATCTGCAACTCCAATTAAATCAGCATCTTTGAGAAGACTTAGTACTCTTGCATGGTGCCACCCCATATTTCCAATACCTATTACCCCAACTTTTACAGGAATAATATTTTCGTTGATCTTTGAAATTGTTTGCATGTTTACATTCTTATTAATTAATAGCCTTTTAAAAAAATTATTTAGGAAGAGTTATTTTAACTTTGTTTATCCTTGGACCTTTCATGGAGATAATTTCAAATACAATTTCATTATGAACGAAAGTTTCTCCTGAGTTAGGAATTTCTTGGAGTTTCTCTAAAACAAATCCCGCAAGAGTGTAATGATCAGCAGCTTCTGGCAATTCTAATTTAAGCTCTCTATTTAGTTCTATAACTTCTATCTCCCCAGAAGTAATCCATATTTTTTTTAAGTCATCAATAGGTTTGAGCTCAGATTCTTTATTATCAAATTGAATTTCATCACCAACAATTTCACCTGTTAAGTCTGCTGATGTTATTAATCCTTCAGTACCTCCATATTCATCAACAACCAATAGTAGTGGGTTCCCATTTTTTATTAGAGGTAACAATTCGGCCAAAGTAGAAGTTTCTAAAACACGAACAACTGGTTTTATATAAGGCTCTAAAGATGAGTTGGCTTGCATTTCCCCTTTAGCTATTGGATCAGCAAGTTGCCTTAGATCTAAAACTCCAAGAACATTATCAAGTGAATCATCAATTACTAAGTATCTTGCATGACGAGTTTTATGAACTTCTTCCATCATTTGAGTGAAGGAAACCTCTCTTGGAAGGGTAACCATCCCTGATCTGGGAACCATTACTTCTCTGACTTGTGTATCTCTTAAAGCAAAAACACCTTCAAGTATGTTTCTTTCATCAGGTTTTAACCCTGTTACGCCACCAGTTTCAATTAATTTCTCTAATTCTCCTGCTGAGAATGCAGCTGTCGTAAGACTTTCTGATTTAGAATTCAGTCCAAATAATCTAAGAATTAATAAAGCAAGTCCTTCTAGCAAAGAAAGCAATGGAGACATCCATTTTATTGAAGCTTCAATTAGAGGTGATAATTTTAGGGCTGAAGTCTCTGGTTGATTAAGAACAAGTGCTTTTGGAAGAAGACCAGATATCAGAGTTGCTAAAAGTACAACAGTAATAAAAAGTCCTAGATCTAAAAAATAGTTAATTGAAGCATTATTTCCCCACCGTTGAATTGCAAAATTTTTACAGATCCAACCAATTGAAATTAATGAAATTGTTATACCTAATTCTGCTATTAAAAGAGTTCTTCTGAGCCGTTTTTGTAGACGAATTATGGAATTGGAACCAGGTAGTCCATCTTCTACAAGCCTTTGAACCTTTGTTGAACGAAGTCGCAAAATGGCAAATTGACCTGCATTGAAAAATGCTGGTATTACAAGCAATACAAAAAGAAGTAATAAACTCATTAATAAATTTTCTATGGGGGTGGCGAGGATCGAACTCGCCTAAGGCGAATTATGAGTTCGCTGCATTCACCAGATTGCTACACCCCCAAAAAAGCAGGACTAAAACTTTTTTTGATAATAGTTAATTAGTTTGCCTAAAGTAAATATATATCTAATCTAACCAAGATGTTTAATAATTAAACTTGCATATAAAGATATGAATCCATTGGATCCCTCATTAGATGGAATAAAAGAAAATCTTTTAACTTTATTAGCTCAAAAAGCTTATAGGTTTGGCGATTTTTCTTTAGCTTCCGGAAAAAAAAGTTCTCATTACGTCAATTGCAAGCCAGTCTCTCTTTCAGGTCCAGGTATCTTGTCTATAAGTGCACTATTCCTTGAGCAAATAAATGAAATTGATACTGGCGTGGCGGGCTTGACTTTGGGTGCTGACCCTCTTGTTAGTGGTGTTGTAATGTTGGCAGCTCAATCAGGTATTGATTTGAGTGGTTTAATAGTAAGGAAAGAAGCCAAAGGTCATGGAACTGGAGCATGGTTAGAAGGGCCTTTACCTCCAAAGGGTTCTGTTATTACGGTCCTAGAGGATGTTGTTACCACTGGTGGCTCTTCTTTAAAAGCTGTTGAGCAACTTAGAAATCAAGGGTATTTAGTTAACCAAGTACTAGCAATAGTTGATAGAGAAGAAGGAGGACTAGAAGCTATGTCTAAGGCTGATTTAGATTTAAATAGTCTTTTCTTTTTAAAAGATATTGTTCAAAGAGCAAAAAGCTTATAATGGCAGAAACTAAATCATTGATTTGGGATGAAACATTCCCTTCATTACTTTTAAAAGGGGAGGGGACTGCTGCTTTTTTACATGGTCAAACAACTGCTAATATTTTTGCTCAGAAACAATTAGACAGAACTTTTTTGAGCTGTTGGTTGTCATCTAAAGGAAGTTTAAAAGCTTTATTGGAAATTCGAATTTCAAATAATTTGGCTCAAATAATCATAATATGTGGTGAAATTAATTCTATAATTGAGGGGTTCGAATCAGTAATATTTCCAGCCGATCAAGTAAAGTTAGAAGTTCTAAAACCAATCAGAAGAATACAAAAAATAAATAACTATCAATCATGGAAGGAGTTAACTCCAAGTTGGATTGGGAATAGTAATTTTGTTGAAAATGAATTTTCAAACTATAGGAAAGCAACTCAAGAAGAGTTAGAAATATGGAAAATAAGACAAGGAATACCTACATATGATAGAGAGATGAATGGAGAAACAAACCCATATGAATTAGGTTTAGGAGATATTATAAAGCTTGATAAAGGTTGTTATTTAGGTCAAGAAGCAATTGCAAGATTCTTTAGATCTAAATCTTTAAAATATCAACTTCGTTATTGGGAGGCTGCTGGGGAAATTGATAATTTCGAAATTGGCAAAATATTTCTTAATACTAATAAAGATAACGAATTAAAAAAGAAAGTAGGAGTTGTTACATCTTCAATTAAAATTAAAAATTCTTGTTTTGGACTTGCTTTAATCAAAAATAATTTTCTTGATAAGGATATGTGTTTTTCTGAAAAAGATGAATCTATTACTATAAAAAAGCCAATCTCTTTTAGTATGCCTTTTTAATCTATTACTATATCTTCACTCTTGATCTATTAACCACTTTGCGATCATTAACGTCGCAATACAATCATCACGATTATATCTAAAGATTGAATTTAAATTTTTAGAGTAAACATGATTTAATTTACGAGATTTCTTCCATTGCCTCCACCATAAAAGAGCTCTAGCTCCGTCAGTATTTGATTGCTCCCATTCAAATCCTATGAATTCTGCGATTGCTTTCAGTCCATAATTCCTTACAGGAAGGCACCAGTATTCTCTAATTAATAGATGTATATCAATAAATCTTTTTTTTATCGCATCAAGTTCATGAGGACTAGCCCCTTGCTGTAATCCTAGTTTTAGTAAAGATATAGGCTCTGTTTCACCGTAATGGAGTATTGGAAGATCTTTGTGATGATTTAACTTTCTATTTATTCTTTTCCATAGTGAATTTTCTGTATCCTTTTTAAGATTAAGTAATGGTGAATATTTAATTTTTTTTAAATTTATCTCCTTATGAATATTGTTTGGTATTCGAATGAAACCGTGTAAAAAATCATGTTTAATATCTGGGTCAGATTCAATATCATAAATCAATAAACCTTTTGCTTCTTTTAGGTTGTTTAGATTTTTTGCTGGATTTAGCTTGATTGCCTTATCCTTTGATTGGGATTGCGCTTGTAAAATAAGTTGTTTTGAAATATCACCATGCTGTGTGCCAAATTTGTCAAGCTTTCCCTTCAGCTTGTAATGCTTAGTTTTTGCTAAATCTTCTATATTTTTTATACCAATTTTGTTTAACAAAAGTTCTCTTTTCGCTCCTATTCCACTCACTTCACTTAGATATCCTTTTTTACTGGCGACACTATTACAATGACTTCTCCAAGAACATATAGTGCATTTTTTTCGATTAGAAGTGATTGGTGGAGGAGTTTTGGATTCAATATCTTTCTCTAGATTTAATAATGATTCTATTAATTCTGTATTCATTTTATCGGTTAATCTTATCTTTTCGACTTTTATGATTTCACTTTCTTTATGGAGTATTAAACCTTTTTGGACCTGATATTTTTGTATATTATTTATGAATAAACCTGTCATGGAAAGTATTAATCTGTGCTCTCTTGTGATTTTTTTACCTTGCCTGGCTAATACAGGTTGGTAAGAAAAACTACCCCAAATACTCTCTCCAGATGTCTTTTTCAAAATAGGTAAATTACCTTTGATAAGTCTATGTTTTATTAAAGGTAATTTAAGTCTGATTCCATAAACGATATTTTTACCCTCTTTACAAGCTTGAATTCCTATCCCATAACTTTTTTGTGCGAGATTATGAAAGCAGTCGATTTGATGATTTAATTGAAGTGTGCTGTGAGCTGTCCACAATTTTTTTTGTTTATCGCCATAGATTTCAAGCCAAGCTTTTCTTCTGCATCGAATCCAACTCCTTAAAAGGTGATCGTTAATTGTCTTGGATTTATTACATTTCATACTCTCAGACTAATCTGCATTTCTTTAAGTACAAAGTTTCTCCAACATAAAAGATGAAAAAGAAAAAATTGAATCTTACTAAGGAGAAAATTTCTTTCGGCACAGATGGATGGAGAGGGATATTAGGAGTTGATTTCACATTGGAAAGATTGCTTAAAGTTGCGGCAGCAGCAGCCCAAGAGCTTGCATATGTGAAGGAGAAAAAAAATAACAAAATAATTATTGGTTTTGACCGTCGTTTTCTTGCAGAGGAGATGGCTGAGGCAGTTGCATCTGCAGTTAGAGGAGTAGGTTTAGTACCTTTGTTGGCATCTTCCGCTCTACCAACTCCTTCTTGTAGCTGGGGAATAGTTGAAGAAAATGCACTTGGTGCACTAGTAATCACCGCAAGTCATAACCCTTGTGAATGGTTGGGTTTGAAAATCAAAGGTCCTTTTGGAGGCTCAGTTGATAACTCTTTCACCGATTCCGTTCAAAAAAGATTGGATGCTGGAGGAATATCAATTCCAATTGAAGATGTAACAGAGAGAATTGATTTTAGAAAAAAACATCTTTTAGGTATTAGTCAAAAATTTGACATACCTTTCATTGCTAATGGTTTGAGAAAATTAGGTGTGAAAATATTTGTCGATCCAATGCATGGATCTGCGGCGGGCTGCATGTCTGAATTATTTGGCGTTGATAGTGATGACCTTATTCATGAAATAAGAACTGAAAGAGACCCATGTTTTGGCGGGAACCCACCAGAACCTATGAGGGCTTACCTATCTCAATTAATAGAAGAAGTTCAGGCTTCATTCAAAGCAGATCAGTTGTCCATGGGCTTGGTTTTTGATGGAGATGGAGATCGAATTGCGGCAATTGATGAAAAAGGGAGATTTTGCAATACACAGTTATTAATGCCTGTCCTTATAGATCATTTAGCAAGAGTTAGAAATATGTCAGGTTGTGTTGTTAAAACTGTGAGCGGATCGGATTTGATGCGATTAGTTGCGGAGGATTTGGGTAGAGAAGTGCTCGAAAAGCCCGTTGGCTTTAAATATATTGCTGAGGAAATGCTTTCAAGAGAAGTTCTCATAGGAGGAGAGGAGTCAGGGGGAGTTGGATTTGGACATCACTTGCCAGAACGCGATGCTTTGTTTACCGCTTTGCTTTTGATGGAGTCAATAGTTGCTGATGGTAGATGTTTAGGTGAGAAAATAGATTCTCTTCATGGTCGTTTTGGTAATAGTCATTTCGATCGTATTGATTTAACTCTCAAAGATATGGAGATGAAAAGGAATTTGGAGAATTTTTTGAAAAAGAAAACTCCTTCTTCAATTGGTCATAAATCTGTTTTAGAGGTTATTTCAACTGATGGAATAAAACTTGTACTTGATAAAAGTCATTGGCTTATGTTCCGCTTCTCTGGAACAGAGCCTCTTTTAAGAATTTATTGTGAAGCTCCATCCAGTGCAGAAGTTACTTCAACTTTGTATTATGCAAAACAACTTATAGATATTAGTTTTGGATAATCTCCCTCTAGTAATTGCTAGTGGCAATCAAGGTAAAATTGGAGAATTTAAAAAACTTTTGGATGATTTTCCATTTGATTTATTGACTCAACCTGTTGGATTTGAGATTGAGGAAACAGGAAATACATTTATGGAAAATGCAAGAATCAAGGCCATTGCTGTCAGTCAAGCAACAGGTAATTTGTCTCTTGCTGACGACTCTGGGTTAAGTGTTGAGGCTCTTGGAGGGGCACCAGGTATTTATTCTTCTAGGTATGCAAATTCAGATAAGGAAAGAATTGAAAAACTATTGGCAGAGCTAAAACCTTTTCCAAATCGAAAAGCTAAATTTGAATGTGCATTATGTATAGCTAGTGGGACAAAAGTGTTGATAGAAGTTTCAGGCTTTTGCGAAGGTCTAATAACTTTTTCCCCGCAAGGGGAAAAAGGGTTTGGTTATGATCCGATTTTTGAAGTGTCTGGATTAGGTGAGACTTTTGCGGAAATGGACCACGAAAAAAAGAAGCATATTGGTCACAGGGGGAATGCATTCAAATTGCTCATACCAGAATTGAACAAACTACTGGTTTCAATAAAAAAGTAGTTTTTGTTTTCTTGCAAAACTTTTAGTTTTTAATTTTCAACCCAGCTTCCGTGTAATCCATGGGGAATTGAGATAGGAACTTCGAGAATTGCTGTTTCACTCAGATCTTTAGAATCAAGGATTATTAAATCAGTTCCCGATCTAATACCATTCCAAACCAATACAACTACCCATCCATCGTCTTCTCCAGATTTTGATTCTTGGGATGGAATAAAGATTGGCTCACTTACAAAACCTCTTGGAGCAGCACTCCAGCTGATCTCTTTATTGTTGGAAAAATCAATTTTTTTTATAGCCTGTAGTGGCCCATTTCCTTCTTTTTCTTCTGCAGTTGCCATCCAACTGAAGCGGGCCTTTAATCCTTCGAAATGAGGATTGACCATTGCAAACTCACAACATTGATTGCTTATGGTTGAACAGGTAAATGTATTTTCTATTGGATTGATTTCACTTCTTTTCAAAATTCCTTCTGGTAAAACATCAAAATCAATTTCTCTAAAATTATCCTCGGGTCCAATACTAGGAAAATCATTATAAAAAATACTTTCAATATTGATTTTTTCATTTTCTTCCCATGCATTTAAATGATGAAACACAAAACCTTTGGGAGCATTAACTGATTTTGGAGGTTGACCAGCAAATTTGCCTACGTCCCTTGGAATTAATAAAAATTTTGGAGTCCCATTGGGTTTGGAAGCTAAGCATTGTGCGGCTCCTTTTTGTCCAAGTAGGAATGGAAGAGGATTAAAACTAATAGCATTTTGCAGAAAGATTGCCCAGTTTGGAGTTATGGCAAAATCATGCAAGAACGCAAATCCATTAAAAGAATCTCTTCTATCACTTAAAAGAGAACCTATATTTTCTCCCTCTGTAGAAAATTCCATCAATCTAATTGTGCTTTTAGGACCTGTAGACACTCCAAAAGTGACCATTCTTTGACTTTTATGATGGCCAGGGTCAAATCTTGGATGAGCACTAAATGCCTCACCTTTTTTTAAAACTCCTTTTAAATCAGATAAACCATTGGTTTCAAGGGTATTTGGATTAAGTGAATATGGACTAGATGCTTCCCATAAAGCTAGTAGATCATCTCCAAGTTTTATTACGTGAGTATTGGCAATATTTTTTAGCCTTACATCAAAAGCATTAGCTAATACCCCTCCCTCTTTTTGAGTTCCAAATACACCTCTATATAAAAATTTTTGGGATTTTTCTTCTTCTGCCCATTCCTTTGTGCGAACAAAACGATTTGTTAGGTTTATTTTCCCATTTTCAAATTTGAAGGCAGCAATCATGCCATCTCCATCAAATGGATGATGGACCCATTTCCCGCCTCTTTCTAATCTGCCTGGTCCGTTTCGATAAAAGGTCCCAGAAATTTGTTCAGGAATAGATCCTTTTACCAGTTTGAGTTCAACATGATCTAATTCTTTTTCAACATTGCAATATGCACTTGACCAGTCTTCTTGATTGAAGATTGTTTGCTGTGGTGATGTTTCTTTTTTTAAATAACTAACTGACATTATTTTTCTTAGATTGGAACTTGATTTTCGCTTAAACTTCTTACTTTTGCGAGCTCAAGGTCAAAATGATTTATTTACATATGAAGTTTTTATTGACCAGCCTGTTCAAGAACTCCTTTACTGCTTGGTATTTGACTTGATCTTCTAGGGTCAATTTCAGTAGCCATCCTAAGAGCTCTTGCAAAAGATTTGAAAGTAGCCTCTATTATGTGGTGAGTATTATTTCCCGCCAGTTGTCTGATGTGGAGAGTTAACCCTCCATTACTCACAACAGCACTAAAAAATTCTTTAACCAACTCGGTATCATAAGTGCCCACTTTTTGAGAAGGAATATCTAAATTAAAACTTAAATGTGGCCTACCTGAACAATCAACCACAACCTGAATAAGAGCTTCATCAAGCGGAGCTAAAAAATGACCAAAGCGTTTTATTCCAACTCGATCACCTAATGCTTTTGACAAAGCTTGTCCAATAGCAATTCCAACATCTTCATTGCTGTGATGATCATCTATGTGAGTATCTCCATTAGCTCTTACTTCAATATCAAATAATCCATGACTAGATAATTGTTGGATCATATGGTCTAGAAAACCAATCCCGGTATTTGCACTGCATTTCCCAGAACCATCCAGATCAATTTTCACAAAAACGTCAGTTTCCTTAGTTTTCCGGCTAATCTCTCCTTCTCTAGTTTTTTTCATATTTGATTGGAAATTTGAGTTTGCTTGAAATTACATTCCATTTATGCAATAACCTGCATCCACATAAACTGTTTGTCCTGATATACCACTCGAAAGATCGCTAAGCAAGAAAGCAGCTGTATTACCCACCTCGATTTGAGTAACGGTTCTCCTTAGGGGAGCTTTTGCTTCGACGTTATGAATCATGTCCAGAATTCCTCCAATAGCTGAACTCGCGAGAGTTCTTATTGGCCCAGCACTAATAGCATTTACTCGAACCTGATTTTCAGGACCAAGTTCTTCCGAAAGATATCTAACGGATGCCTCTAAAGCTGCTTTAGCAACTCCCATTACGTTGTAGTTAGGAATCGCTCTTTCTGCTCCTAAATAAGTCAATGTCACTACGCCTGCACCTTTACTGAAAAGAGGTTTTGCATATTTGCATAATGGGGCGAGTGAGTAAGCACTAATTTCTAGGGCTCTTGAGAATCCCTCTGAAGAAGTTGCACTGTAATTACCTATCAACTCTTCTTTTCCCGCAAAGGCTAAACAGTGAACTAATCCATCAAGCTGTCCCCATTGATTTTTAATGGCTTCAAAAACTTCTTCAATTTGAGAAGAGTTTTGAACATTAAGTGGTAAGAACAGGCTGGGATTTAAAGGAGAAGTTAGTTCTTTTACTTTTGCTTCAAATCTACCTTTTTCATCGGGCAAGTATGTAATTCCTAGTTCAGCTCCAGCTGCTTTTAACTGTTGTGCAATGCCCCAGGCAATTGATCTGTTGTTTGCTATTCCTGTAACAAGGATTTTTTTGCCACTAAGATCGAGAAGCATCTTTCGGATTCATTTGGTTAGTATTACTAATTGTCCCTTATTTAGGGCTAAGACTCATAGTTAAATGAATATATAGTTAAAAGTTCTGTAATCCACTTACCCCAAAAAATATAAGAATTATGGTTCGAACAGCCTCAACAATGCTTCCATTAGGAACTCAATTACCTGCTTTTGAGTTAGCGGTGGTTTCAGGCGTGAGCCTCGCTCAGAATGATTCTTTAAAAGGTCTCAGTCATATCAGTAGTTTTGAATTAACAAAAAGACCATTGTTTTTGATGGTCATATGCGCTCATTGTCCATTTGTTAAACATGTAGAAAGTGGAATCACAAATTTATTCAATTCTTTTGGTGATGACGTTCAATTTTTGGCTATTTCTAGCAATAGCTTGAAAACACATCCGCAAGACGCGCCAGAATTCCTAGCCGCTCAGGCCAATCAACTGGGATGGAAGTTTCCATATTTATTTGATTCTGATCAAAAATTAGCAAAGGCGCTTAAAGCCGCATGTACGCCTGATTTTTATATTTTTTGGCCTTCTCCAGATGGAGGCTCAACATTGAGATACAGGGGACAAATGGACGAAAGTCGTCCTGGCAATGAAATACCTGTTTCTGGTGATGATATTCGTCAAGCACTCAAATCATTATTAAAGGGAGAAGATATTTCAGCTAATCAAAAACCTTCTATTGGTTGCAACATCAAATGGCATCCTGGTATGGAGCCTGAGTGGTTTGGATGAATTCATGAGTATCTTTTTGATTCTTCATCGTTGCACTTAATTTAAATAGTTATGCAAATACCTCCTTTTAGCCTTGAATCTCAAATTTCTGAAATTGGAGAAGAGATTGAAGAAGCTTTAATAAAGGTTTTTAGAAGCGGAAAATATATTGGAGGAGAAGAGGTAACTTCCTTCGAAAAAGCTTTTGCCTTAGCTACAGAAACTTCTTACTCAGTTAGTTGTAATAGTGGAACTGATGCATTAATTCTTGCTTTAAGATCACTCAATATTGGACAAGGTGATGAGGTGATTACCTCATCATTTAGTTTTTTTGCTACTGCAGAAGCAATTACAAGAGTTGGAGCTAGGCCGGTTTTTGTAGATATTGATCCTGAAAATTATCTTATGGATCTGGATTTAGTAGAAAAAGCAATAACTCCCAGAGCAAAAGCTATTTTGCCTGTTCATTTATTTGGTCATCCACTAGATATGGATAAAATAATGGCAATTGCTGAAGGAAATAATCTAAAGGTTGTAGAAGATTGTGCGCAAGCGGCTGGTGCACATTGGCGAGGTAAACCCGTAGGAAGTTATGGGGATGTAGGTTGTTTTAGTTTTTTCCCTACAAAAAACTTAGGTGCAGCAGGAGATGGAGGAGCTATAACTACTAATGATTTTGATTTGGCAAAAACAATTAGGGAATTAGCTATTCATGGGATGCCAAAGAGATATTTTCATACAAATATTGGATATAATAGTAGACTTGATTCATTACAAGCTGCAATCTTAAATGTTAAGTTATCTCGATTAAATAAATGGATCGAGCAAAGAAAATCAATAGCGATTAATTATATAAACAAGTTATCAACTATTGAGTCAATTAAATTACCATCTAATACCTTTATTGATAATTCTAGTCATTCTTGGAATCAATTTGCAATAAGGATAATGGACAGTTCTTTTGTTAAAAATTTAAAATTCACTTCAGAGGATGTTCTTAATAGTCTAAGTAGAGATCTATTTAAATCCGAACTTCAAGGGCATGGAGTAAATACAATAATTTATTACCCAATACCAATACATCTGCAACCTGCATATAAAACATTAGGTTATAAAGAAGGTTCTCTTCCTATTACTGAAAAAGTATGCAGTCAGGTTATTAGCCTACCTATTTTCCCCGAGTTAAAACCTATTGAGCAATCATATGTAATTGATAAAATAAAGGAAATATTTAAAAGATAATCTATTTAATATTTGAATATAATTCTTTGAATATTTGTGTTTGATTTTTATGGTTTATTATAGGTTTTGGATAGCCATTCCTCTCCGCTAAAAATATATCACCTGAAAGTAAATTAGGCGTCGATATATGTGATAACTCTGGAATCCATTTCCGGATATAATTACCATCTTCGTCGAATTTAGAAGCTTGTCTAAAAGGATTAAATATTCTCATAGGTTTTGGATCCATTCCACTGCTAGCACTCCATTGCCAACCTCCATTGTTTGATGCTAAGTCACCATCAACTAAGCTTTTCATGAAGAAAAGTTCCCCCAATTGCCAATTAATTAAAAGGTCTTTTACTAGAAAAGAAGCAACAATCATTCTGCATCGATTATGCATCCATCCAGAATCCTTAAGTTGTCTCATTGCAGCATCAACTATTGGGATACCGGTCAATCCATTTTCCCAAGCATCCAGCCAAGCAGGCCTATTTTGCCATGGAAAATTTAACCATTTTTTCCTATATGGACCTTTCTCAAGCTCTGGGAAATTAATGAGAGCATTTTGATAAAACTCTCTCCAGGCAAGTTCCTTTATCCAAGTATCAATAGAATTTATTTGATATTCTTCAGTCGCCATATTTTTTGATTTTTGAGCCCCATTCCATACTGCCCTGCAACTTATTGTCCCTAGACTTAAAGCAGCACTTAGATTAGAGGTTGATTCTAAAGATGGAAGATCTCTTGCTTGATTATATGAATTTATTACTCTTGAATCTATGAAAAAGTTTAATTGCTTTATTGATTCAGACTCTCCTGGTTTGCAAGGACAAAGATTAGTATCCTTAAATCTATTTGAAGAAAGTAAATCACAAATATATTTACTTTCTTTTGTAATGCAATAGTTTAAATCTGAGTTTTTAATTAATGATAATTCTCTCTTATCTAGACCTCGAAAATTTTCAGGTGTTCTTGAGATTTGTATTGAATTATTATTTGCTATGTTGGTCTTATTGATTAAATTAATCCATTTACGATAAAAAGGTCCATACACTTTGTAAGGTTCATCATTGTTTGTTTTGATATGAACTGGATTAACAAGTAATTGATCTAAAAATGTATATACTTTTCTTTTCTCCTTTAAAAGTAGTTCTGTAATTAGTTTGTCTCTATTGATTTCATAGGGCTCAATATTTTCGTTCCAGTAAATACATTCAGCTTTAATTAAGTCCGCTAATTTAGAAATTAATTTAATAGGATCTCCATTCAATATTAATAAACGACTTCCTCTTTTTTTCCAATTCTTTTGGAGTTCTAAAAGACTTTCGCCCAAAAACCAATTTTTTGCCTCAGATGTAGTTCTATTGATATCTAAAAGATTGGGATCTAAAATATATACTCCTACGAGGTATTTTGAATTTTTAGATGCTTGAAATAGACCTATATTGTCTTCAATTCTTAAATCTCTTCTATGCCAAAATATTGATCGAAACTTTGTCATTTTTTATTCAAGATTTGGCATGCTCTGAACCATGCAGTAATGGTTTTTCCATCAAGGGATTCTTTTCCACTTGCAATGATTTCGTTTAACTTTTCGGGAGTAATTTTCAGTACTTCAATATCTTCATCCGCATCGCCCTCAGGCTTCTGATTAAGTTTAGTTAAACCTCTTGCTAGAAAAAGATGAATTGTTTCGTCTGAATATCCTGGGCAAGGAAGCATTTCTCCAAGATTGTCCCATCTTTGGGCTGAGTAACCACTTTCTTCTTGAACTTCTCTTTTGATTGATTCCAGTGGGCTTTCTCCTGCTTCTAAGGTTCCTGCTGGAAACTCAAGAATTCTTCTTGAGCAAGCAAATCTGTATTGACGAAGAATAATAACTTCTCCGGAATCTGTTATTGGTACTGCTAACGCAGCTCCTGGATGCCGAATGACCCCAAATTCACCCTCCATTGAATTGGGTAAAAGAAATTTATTAATTTCAAAACGAATTTTTTTTGCATCAAGACAAGCTTTTGTCTCAACAATTTCTGAGGGTTCAGGTCCTGGAATAGACATACATTTTTTCCTATTCATATTAGGATGACTGATTTTTTTAGAAAAAGCAGGTAATTTTGGTTATGAGTTTTATTCAGGCCAAATTTTTTGAGAATTGATACGTTTGGGTTTTCCTTGAGACTTTGATAAAACCTCTGCAAGGGGAATTAAAACGAAGTTTCTTTCACTTAATCTTGGATGAGGCAAAATAAGAGTTTCTGAATTTACGTGCAGTTCTCCCCAAGAAATGAAGTCAATATCTAAAGATCTTGGACCCCAAAAAATTCCTGCTTTTTCTCTATTCCTACCTGCAATTCTTTCTAATTCTAAAAATTTTTCCATCAAACAGATAGCTGCTTTTTTATTTGGGGTTACCGTTGCAAAATCCTCTCCCTCAACAACAAGTACAGTATTAATAAAGTTTGGTTGATCAACTGGCCCCCCTAAAGGAGCAGTCTCAAATAGAGGCGCCCATTGAAAAGATAAAGACTTATCAATATTTTGGGAGTCGATTATTCGGCAATTTAAAGCAATATTCCACTCAATTATGCTTTTTTCTATTTGCGGCCTCATGGCAGCGATTGTTCTTATGGGATCTCCAAGAATGCCAGGGATATTTGCGCCTATTGAGATGACGAGTTTCAATTCTGTTTTTGTTTTGCATAAGTCATGCGAATATTAAAAGACTTTTAAAAATTTGCTTGATTTATCCAACCCTATGGTTTCCAGTGGATTGAATAACAACAAGATGTCTTCAGCTTCAAAAGACACTGCTGTAATGGATAGAGCTAATCGTTCTTTCCCGTTGGCTGCAATTACAGGCCATGGAACTTTAAAGCTTGCTTTAATGCTCGCCGCAGTTGATCCAGGCTTGGGAGGAGTGATAATTGCTGGTGGTCGTGGTACTGGTAAATCTGTTTTAGCTAGAGGGTTACATGCGCTTCTACCTCCTATTGAAATAATTGATTTAGAAAAATTAGCTAATAATGATCATGATGATGATTCATTTATTTATCCAGCAGGTAGAAATTTAGATCCCTCTTTTTCAGGGGAGTGGGATGATTTGACTAAAAAGCTATTTACAAAAAATATAGGAAGCCTCGATAATACCAATGACTTAGAAAATATCCCTAAAAAAGTGGTTCCTGCTCCTTTCGTTCAGGTCCCCTTAGGAGTAACCGAGGATCGGCTTGTTGGCGCTGTGGATGTTGCTGCTTCATTGTCAAGTGGAACTCCAGTATTTCAGCCAGGGTTATTGGCTGAAGCTCACAGAGGAGTTTTGTACATAGACGAATTGAATTTGTTAGATGATGGCATTGTTAATCTCCTTTTAGCTTCAGTTGGGGCAGGTGAAAATAGAGTCGAACGAGAAGGATTAAGCCTAAGTCACCCATGTCGTCCACTTTTGATTGCCACTTACAACCCTGAAGAGGGGGCATTGAGGGACCATCTTCTGGATAGATTTGCAATTGTGCTGTCTGCAGATCAATTAATTACAAATGAACAAAGAGTTCAAATAACTCAGTCTGCCATTGCACATGGTCAATCTAGTGAAGCTTTTGCTAAGAAATGGTCTGAAGATACAGAATCACTATCAACGCAATTACTTTTGGCGAGGCAATGGCTCCCAGATGTTCAAATCAGTGCGGATCAAATCGAATACTTAGTTACAGAAGCCATTCGTGGAGGCGTAGAGGGACATAGGTCAGAGCTCTATGCTGTAAGAGTTGCAAAGGCTCATGCTGCTTTATGTGGTAGAGATTCAGTGGACGCAGAAGATTTAAAGGCTGCAGTAAGACTTGTGATTGCTCCAAGGGCTATGCAAATGCCTTCAGAAGAGGACATGGAACCCCCAGCGCCAGAAGATCAGCAGCCACCCCCTCCGCCTCCTGAAGACTCTGATGACAATAATGAACAAGAAGAAGATCAAGAGGAAGATCAAGAAGAAGATCAAGATCAAGAGTCATCTCCTCCAATCCCTGAAGAATTTATGCTTGATCCAGAAGCATGTGCTGTGGATCCCGATTTATTGCTGTTTTCATCTGCAAAATCCAAGAGTGGTAATAGTGGAAGTCGCTCAGCTGTTTTAAGTGATAACCGTGGTAGATATGTAAAACCAATTATTCCAAGAGGTCCAGTTAGAAGAATTGCTGTAGATGCAACTTTGAGAGCTGCAGCTCCTTATCAAAAAGCCAGAAGGGAAAGAGAACCAAATAGGAAAGTTATTGTTGAAGAAGGGGATTTACGCGCGAAATTACTTCAGCGTAAAGCAGGTGCGCTTGTGATTTTCTTGGTTGATGCAAGTGGCTCCATGGCTCTCAATAGAATGCAAAGTGCCAAGGGAGCTGTTATTCGCTTGCTAACCGAAGCTTATGAAAACAGAGATGAAGTTTCTCTCATACCTTTTAGAGGAGAGCAAGCAGAAGTTTTGCTTCCACCAACCAGATCAATCACTGCGGCGAAAAGGAGACTTGAGGCAATGCCTTGCGGAGGTGGATCTCCACTTGCCCATGGTTTGACTCAAGCCGCAAGAGTAGGCGCAAATGCTTTGGCGACTGGAGATCTAGGCCAGGTTGTCGTAGTTGCAATTACAGATGGTAGAGGAAATGTTCCATTAAGTACTTCATTAGGTCAACCAGTCCTTGATGGGGAAGAACCTTCTGATTTGAAGCAAGAAGTTCTTGATGTTGCTTCTCGTTATCGATCACTTGGTATCAAATTGCTTGTAATTGATACAGAAAGAAAATTTATTGCAAGTGGTATGGGTAAAGACTTGGCTGAGGCCTCTGGAGGTAAATATGTTCAATTACCTAAGGCAAGTGATAAGGCTATTGCTTCAATTGCAATGGATGCAATTAATAGTGTTACCTGAAACGTTATGTTTTAAGGATATATATCATCGAATAATTTACTCAAACCTATAGTCACCCTTTTTAGAGCATCTATAAGTTCTTTGTCTTCCATAATATTTCCCATGTCTGAACTCATTTGATCAATCTTCTTTGTTAGAGAACTAGATGTTGAGGCGAGTTCCTTAATATCATTTAGCGTCTTTGGATTATCTAGGCTTTCAAGAATATTATTTAAATGTATAGAAGCTTTTGTAAGTTCAGAAATTATAGGTTTGGCTCTTATAAGTTCTGATTTAGATAACAAGACAAGTTCATCAAGATTGGCTTGAGTTCTGTCAAATTGTTGAATAGACTCTGATACTTTATTTACTATTGCTTGCTTATCTGCTTCATCAATAATTCCATTTATACCCTCTGTTAGGCTTGATATGCTAACCATTTCTACTCCTTTAACCTTGTCTCCACTACACAAAAATCTTTGATTAGGACAATCTTTTTTTACTGTAATTATTTCTTTTCTATTTAATGATTTCCCTAATGAGATGAGGGATAGTTGAGCATCTCCTCCAAGCATAGAGCTCGTAACTATTTTAGCAATTACAGGTTTTGGTAAAATTAAATCATCATTGTTTAATTTGATTTTAGTTTCAACAGAGTTTGGGGTGAAAGTAATCTTTTTTACAGAGCCAACAATTATTCCCCGATAAGTTACTGGTGACAACTTGGCAAGACCACTTGCATCTTTGAAACTTGCAGATATCTCCCAGGTTTTAGAACCCAAACGAAAATCTCTTAGCCAAAGCATTGCGCCTGAAAAGATAACTAATCCACCTAATAGTGAAAATCCAACGAACGCATCTCGTAAACTTCTACGCATAAATTTATAAGTCCTCAGGTTGCATTGGTCCTTGCAGATTACCTGTACGAAATTGTTTTACATAGGAATTTTCAGTTTGTTTAAATTGATCTATAGATCCATCCCATTTAAACTTCCCATCGTAAAGCAAAATAACTCTATTGGCTGTTCTTTCAATTGTGCTGGGAACGTGACTTACTACAATTGAACAGCCTTTCGCAGCATCAGTAGTTTTAATAATTAGATCTTCAATTCGAGTACAAGCTATTGGATCTAAACCAGCAGTTGGTTCATCATATAGGAGAAGTGGAATAGAGTCTTTCCCTGTACTTGAGTCACTAATTAATGCACGAGCAAAACTTACTCTTTTTTGCATTCCTCCACTAAGTTGATTTGGAAATTTTTCTGCAACATCGTATAAACCTACTTTCTGTAAACAATCTATGACTTTTTTATTAATAATCTCTTCGGAAAAAACTTTTTGCTTTAACAGTAAAAATCCTACATTTTCGCTAACTGTTAATGATGCTAATAATGCTGGGTTTTGAAAAACTAATCTCACGTCGGGAGGGTTGTTTTGATCAAGCCTTAAATAATTTTGCTCAATGCCCGATATTTGAAGGCTTCCGTTAGACGGTAAGAGTAATCCAGCTAGTAAGCGAAGTATCGTTGACTTGCCTGAGCCAGATGGACCAACAATTGCCAGTCTCTCGCCAGCACGCATGGCAAGATTCACTTCATTGAGAACTTTATTTGACCCCAGTTCTACACTGAGATCTTTCATCAACATTACTTGAGTGTTTTTTGGCACACTCTCTCCTAATGTTTGTTTACCTATCTCATTTTGTATGAGATACGTGAATTGGGAAGTTTATTTAGCGTTTATATGAATTAATTATTTAGGTCTCTTTGTTGAAATCTTCTCTAACTTGAATCCATTGAACAAAAGAAGGAAAAGAAAATTTAGAAGATCTACTTTGCGTAAAAGCTTTTTCGCTAGTTTGTCTTTTCAGCTTTACTCACGCTTTAAAAGAGCTATTAGATGGCTTTTGCCAGGGCTAGTAGTGAAGAGGTGGATGATGACATCTGGATTGGGATTGTTAATTGCTTTGATTGGAGCTTCGATTTGGGCTGATCTTCGACCAATTTATTGGGTTGTTGAAATACTTTTTTGGTTTTTAGGATTCATAACTACTTTCATACCAAGAACTATTTCTGGACCAATAGTTTTTTTAATAGGGATATCTCTTATGGTTTGGGGTCAAGGAAGGAGTTTTGAATCTATTAAGCAGGCTTTAGGTTCAAAAAAAGATACTTTTTTAGTTGATGCATTAAGAGCTAAACAAAAATTAAATAGAGGTCCAAACATTGTTGCTGTTGGAGGTGGAACAGGTTTATCGTCATTGTTGAAAGGCTTAAAAAGATATAGCAGTAGAATCACAGCAATAGTTACTGTCGCTGATGATGGAGGAAGTAGTGGTGTACTTAGAAGAGAACTTGGAGTGCAACCTCCAGGTGATATAAGAAATTGTTTAGCAGCTTTAGCAACCGAAGAACCACTAATCAAAGGCTTGTTTCAATATCGCTTCCCCTCCGGTAGTGGACTTGAGGGACATAGCTTTGGGAACCTTTTTTTGTCCGCTTTAACTGCAATAACTGGAAGCTTAGAGACAGCAATCACTGCATCAAGTAGGGTTCTAGCTGTTCAGGGTCAAGTTGTACCAGCTACTAATGTTGATGTTCAATTGTGGGCGGAACTTGAAAACGGTGCCCGAATAAATGGAGAATCAGCCATTGGAAAGGCTAGCCTACCAATAATCAGAATTGGTTGTTATCCATCAAGACCTCCGGCTTTGCCAAGAGCGCTGGAAGCCATAAGAAATGCTGAAATTATTTTGATAGGGCCAGGAAGTCTATACACCTCAATTCTTCCAAATCTCCTTGTTCCTGAAATAGTTGAAGCGATTGAGAAGAGCAAAGCACCAAAGCTATACATATGTAATTTGATGACTCAACCAGGAGAAACTGATGGACTTGATGTCACTGGGCATGTGAGGGCTATCGAAGCGCAATTGGCATCTAGAGGAATTACTAGAAAAATATTTAGTTCAATACTTGCTCAAGATGAATTAGAACCCTCCCCATTGGTTGATTACTACAAATCAAAAGGAGCTGAACCAGTTAGTTGCAATAAAATAGACCTTTTGAATAGAGGCTATAAGGTTTATTTAGCATCTCTTCAGGGTTCAAAGGCTACTCCAACTTTGAGGCATGATCCTAGAAGTCTCGGTTTAGCAATAATGAGATTTTATAGAAGATACAAAAAAGGTAAATAAATTAGTAAGCATCTTGCATTTCGTAAAAATCTGGCTGAACATAGTCCTTCCTAAGTGGCCATCCTTTCCAATCTTCAGGCATTAAAAGTCTTTTAGGATGAGGGTGACCTCTGAAGTTAACACCATACATATCGAATGTTTCTCTTTCTTGCCAATCGGCTCCTCTGAAAAGACTGTATAAACTAGGAACAGTTAGGTCCCCATCACGAGCAAGGAATACTTTTAATCTTACTTCACGAGGAGTAATATCTTTCTTGAATTCACTCATCTCTATCAAATTATAAAAACATACAATATTTAAACCAGGACCTTCATCGTATCCACCTTGACATTGAAGATAGTTAAATCCATCATTTTTTAATGCTTCAACTATTGATAAAAGCTTGCTTGGTGTGATTTTAATTACTTCAACTCCTAAGTGGTCATCTTGGAGAGGAGTGTTTTCAAATCCATTTTGAGTGAGCCAATCGCTTATTGGACCTGAGTTTTTTTCTTCAATTAAAATTTCTGATTCATTTGTCATTTTTTTATAAGAGATGTTTAATTACTTGAAAGTTCTTCAGATATTTTTTGAACCTCTTTTAAAGATTGATTGAACTCTTCAGATAGGGAAGGATTTAATGCAATTAGTTGGGATTTTGCATTTAGATATTGTCCATTAACTTTTGACTCCACTCTCTTCATTTTATGAGGGACAGTTAAATACCGATGAGTTTGAGTAATCTTTGATCTCTCAGAGATTGATTCGTTTGCAACTTTTTTTCTTAATTTAATAACAGCATCAAATATTGCTTCTGGTCTTGGAGGGCATCCAGGGAGGTAAAGGTCAACTGGTATTAATTTGTCAACACCTCTAACTGCTGTGGTTGAATCAGCGCTGAACATGCCCCCAGTAATGGTGCAAGCCCCCATGGCTATTACGTATTTTGGATCTGGCATTTGCTCATAAAGCCTTACAAGAGCAGGTGCCATTTTCATTGTAACCGTACCTGCCACTATCAATAAATCTGCTTGCCTAGGAGAACTTCGTGGTACTAATCCAAATCTGTCAAAATCAAATCGAGAACCAATTAGAGCTGCAAATTCAATAAAACAACAAGCAGTTCCATAAAGAAGAGGCCATAGACTGCTTAGTCTTGCCCAGTTATGAAGATCTTCAAGGCTTGTGAGAATTATATTTTCGCTTAAATCGTTTGTTACTGTTGGTGATCCCACAGGGCCACAGGAAGCTTCTCTAAGATTTCTTACTGCTTCAGAAGAGGGAGATTTATTCAATGCTTTTAACTCCATTCAAGGGCACCTTTTCTCCATGCATATGCTAATGCCACAACCAATATTGTGATAAAAACAAGTGCTTCTATAAATGCTAATAACCCAAGTTTGTGAAATGCAACTGCCCATGGGTAAAGGAACACTGTCTCTACATCAAATATAACGAAAACAAGAGCGAACATGTAGTAACGAATATTAAATTGGATCCATGCTCCTCCAATGGGCTCCATTCCAGATTCATATGTAAGCTGCCTTTCTCCTGCTTTGCTTTTAGGAGAAATTAGCTTATTTGTAGTGAGAGCAAGAATGGGAACTGCTCCAGAAATAAGAAGAAATCCTAAAAAATACTCATAACCCTGAAGGGAAAACATGAATGAATTACTGATTTCAATATCAGTCTGACAGTCATTTTCTAGATTAGTGCCATAGAGTTGTTATATGTGAAAGTGAAAACTGTGAGTGAAGACACCAAAACAAAATCCAATCCTATTGGAAATTCGAGTTCTGATGAAAAACAGAATCAAGTTATTTCATTGGAACCAAAAAATTTAACCGAGGATTTTGATCCAAGAAGAAATCGCTTCGAATGCATGAGTTGTGGTTTTATTTATGATCCTGATGAGGGTATAAAAAAGCTAAATATTGAGCCAGGAACGGCATTCTTTGACATAGATAGAGAGAAGTTTAGATGTCCAGTCTGTCGAGTAGGATTTAGTGGATATAAGGATATTGGACCTAAGTCAAAGCCTAGTGGATTTGAAGAAAACCTTACTTATGGCTTTGGATTTAATAAACTTCCTTCAGGCCAGAAAAACGTTCTTATTTTTGGAAGCCTGGCTTTAGCAGCTGCCTGTTTTCTCTCTCTTTATTCCTTGAAATGAAACGTCTGTTTTCAAATGTCATTAATTTGACCCTTGTCTTAATAGTTGGATTAACTCTTAGTGGTTGTACTGTTAGCAATGCCTCCATGGGTTCATCAAGCCCTTGGTTACTAGTCGATCTTGATACTGAGGCAAATCCACTGGATGTTGACTTCGTAGATGATAAAAATGGGTTTTTAGTCGGTACGAATAGGTTAATTCTGGAGACAAATGATGGAGGGATTACGTGGAATGAAAGAAATTTAGATATTCCAAGCGAAGGCAACTTTCGTTTGATAAGCGTTGATTTCAAAGGTCAAGAAGGTTGGATTGCAGGTCAACCAGGATTAATTCTTCATACAACTGATGGAGGGAAAATTTGGACTCGTATCGATTTGGGAAATAAGTTGCCAGGAGATCCATATCTGATAACAACAATTGATACTGATTCTGCTGAGCTGGCAACCACTGCTGGAGCAATTTATAAAACAACTGATGCTGGTACAAATTGGGAAGCATTAGTTGTTGATACCTCAGGTTCAGGAGGTATAAGAGAATTAAGACGCACAAATAATGGTGGCTATATAAGTGTTAGTAGCCTTGGGAACTTCTTCTCGGTTCTAAACCCAGGAGAAGAGACATGGAGACCTCATCAAAGAGCAAGTAGTAAAAGAGTTCAAAGTGTTGGCGAGCAGCCAAATGGTGATTTATGGATGCTTTCTAGAGGAGCTGAAATCAGATTCAATGCAGATCCTGATGATGTCGATTCCTGGTCAAAGCCCATAATCCCAATCGTCAATGGGTACAACTATCAAGATCTAGTTTGGGATCCATCTCAGTCGATTTGGGCAGCGGGAGGTAGTGGAACATTATTAGTAAGCAATGATGATGGAAAAACTTGGGAAAAAGACCCTGTTGGTGAATCTGTTCCAACAAATTTCATCAGAATTCTATTTGTGGACGATTTAAATAGTGACAGTCCTAAGGGATTTGTATTTGGAGAAAGGGGGAATTTACTGCGATGGCAGGGTTGAAATCATTAATTTTTGATGATTTCCATGACTCTGTGTAACCACCTTGCAACAGAGATCGTTTCTTTTGATTTCGCTTGATAAGATCACTGAGCTGATTAAGTGAGGCTATGGCTGCCGGCTCTACCGGGGAACGCCCGTTTTTTGAGATCATTACTAGTGTCCGCTATTGGATTATCCATGCGGTTGCACTTCCTGCGATCTTCGTGGCAGGATTCCTATTTGTGTCTTCTGGGCTTGCCTACGACGCTTTTGGAACTCCTAGACCAGATACGTATTTTCAGGCTGGAGAAAGCAAAGCTCCTGTTGTTGTTCAGCGCTTTGATTCCAAGGCTGAACTTGACACGCGTCTGAAATAACCCAATTTCATCTGATTGCTTTTACTATCCATGCAAGTCAATCCAAATCCAAATAAAGTTCCGGTTGAATTAAACCGAACAAGTCTTTATCTTGGACTCTTACTTGTTTTTGTAATGGGAATTCTTTTTTCCAGTTACTTCTTTAACTAAATCTCTTTATCATGAGCAAATTAAAAGGACCTGATGGACGAGCAGGAGATCGTCTACCAAATGGTATGCCTGCAGTCTCCTGGGAAAGACGGTGGACGGAGGGAGCACTTCCTTTATGGTTAGTAGCTACTGCAGGTGGAACAGCTGTTATTTTTGTTCTTGGTATTTTCTTTTACGGTTCATACACTGGTATTGGTAACGCTGGTTAGTTTTAACTAGAAAAATACTATTTATTTGAAATAACTTAAAACAACCAACTGACAATTTTTGTCGGTTGGTTTTTTAAAGCCAATATTTATCTGTAAATAATTTTATCTTGTCTTTAGTTTTATTTGGTACGTGCTCTTTTGGAGTAACTAGAGCATTTTTTAATGCATTATGAAAAGAGCTTGAAGGCCTCAATGATGAAATCCTTTTAGCAGCAGCAGAAATTATTGATTTTGCAAAATTTGCATTTTCCTGAAGATTCTCAATAACCATCTCGACAGATACATTTTCGCAATTTTGATTCCAGCAATCATAATCAGTAACCATGGATAGGCTTGAATAGGCGATTTCAGCTTCTTTTGCTAATCGTGCTTCAGTATGGTTTGTCATTCCTATGATTGAACATCCCCAATCTCTGTATAAGTTTGATTCTGCCTTTGTTGAAAATGCTGGTCCTTCCATAGCAAGATATGTTCCTCCAATATGCATTTTTTTTTCTTTGGTTAAAAGTTTTTCTATTTCTTTCGACAAAATTTGAGAAAGAACTTCGCAAAAAGGATTTGCCATGCTTATGTGAGCTACAACTCCATTGTTGAAAAAAGTCAATGGCCTTTGATGAGTTCGATCAATAAATTGATCAGGGATGACAATGTCGCAAGGTTTGATATTTTCTTTTAATGACCCCACAGCTGATGCCGATATTAACCATCTAACATTTAGGTAGCGCATAGCCCAGATATTTGCTTTATATGGAATTTCGCTTGGATTTAAAGTATGTTTCTCTCCATGGCGAGCTAGAAAAACAATCTCTATTCCAAAGAGATTTCCTATTAGTAACTTATTAGAAGGTTTTCCATAGGGAGTGTCTAAGCTTAATTCGACTATGTTTTTAAGATTTTCTATCCTATATAGTCCGCTTCCTCCAATAATTCCTAATCTAGCTTTTTTGTAATCATAGGTTTTTGATTGTGTTCCAGAAATATTTAAAAAATCATGTTCAGTGATCATCTCGTTCTCGCTGGTGGTGGTCATACTCATGCCCTTGTGTTGCTTCGATGGGCAATGAATCCAAAATTGAAGCCTTCTGCAATGATTACTTTAGTCAATAAGTCAAGTACTACTATTTATTCTGGAATGTTTCCAGGTGTGTTAGCAGGTAAATACAAGATGGATGAAATACTAATTGATTTGAGGAACCTTGCTTCAAAAGCTGGCGTTTCATTTGTGATGGCAGAAATTGAGGGGATTGCACCTAAGAAAAAAAAATTATTTTTAGCAGGACGCCCAGAAATTCAATATTCTTCACTTTCTCTAAATATAGGAACAAAAACTAACTTAAATTCTAAATCCTTCATTCAAGGGGATAAAAATTTAGCTGTTCCAATTAAACCTTTCTCTGAATCATATAAGTTTATTGTCGATCAAGATATACATAAAGATGATTCTTCTGCAAAACCATTTGTAATTATTGGTGGTGGATTCGCTGGAATAGAAATAGCTTTTTCTTTAAGAAAAAGATGGCCTAAAAGATCTATTCTATTAAAAGTTAAATCAGGAATAAAACTCAATAAAAACCTATTAATAAATTTAAAGGCTTTTAACATTAGGATCATACAAAAAGATCCATCTATTTTATATCCAAAATTAATATGTACAGGTAATGAATCATTTGATTGGATAAAAGATAGTTGTTTACCTTTAGATGAGGATGGGAGAGTACTAACAAAAAAAACTCTTCAAGTTCTTAATTATCCTGAGTTATTTGCTGTAGGAGATTGTGGAGTTATAAAGAATCATCCTCGCCCTGCTTCTGGAGTATGGGCAGTTCGTTCAGCAAAACCACTTGCAAAGAATTTAGAGAGTATGAGTAAATATTTTAAACTTAAGGAATGGAAACCTCAAAGAAAAGCAATACAGATTTTAGATATTAACTCAAGAAAAAAAGAATCTAAAGCTTTTATTTCTTGGGGTAAATTTATGATTGGACCTTATCATTTTTTATCAAGAATAAAAGAATCAATTGATAGAAAATTTATCTCTAAATTTGATCTAAGCAAAGAAATACATTCAAATATGTTTTCTCAAGAAGAGAAGATTAAATGTAGAGGATGTGCCGCAAAAGTAGCTTTTAAACCATTAAATTCAGCATTAAAAAAATTAGATTTAATAGAATCTTCAACAGATGATTCTATTGATATAGAACTACTAAATTCTGGTAAGACATTGATACAAAGTGTAGATGGATTCCCATCTTTAGTCAGTGATCCATGGTTGAATGGGAGGCTTTTAGCTTTTCATTCTTGTTCTGATATTTGGGCATGTGGAGGATCTGTAATCTCTGCACAATCTGTTGTGAACTTACCAACCTTGTCCCATGATTTACAGCAAGAATTGTTATTTCAAGTATTAGAAGGTATTAATTCTGCTTTAGTTATTCAAGGCGCAAACCTTATAGGTGGGCATACATTAGAATCAAGAAAAATATCAGAAGAACCATTCTCTCTGGCTATTGAAAGTTCATTAACTGTAAATGGAACTATTGATGATAAAAAATATTTTTGGTCTAAGCGAGGAATGAAACAAGGAGATCAGATTCTAATTAGTCGTTCTTTAGGAACTGGAATTATTTTTTCGGCATTTATGAATGGTCAATTAAAACCTTATATACTTGATTCTGTTTTAAAAGAAATGAATAAAAGTCAGCATAATATTGTTAATTATATTAATCAATTAGAAAATAGAAATCCACGCAAAAAAATTATTAATGCATGTACTGATATAACTGGTTTTGGTTTGCTAGGCCATTTATCTGAAATGTTGGATTCTACAAATACCGAGCAATTGAAGATGAATTTAGATCCTTTCAAAATCATTCTTGAGCTAGATAATATACCAGTCTATGATGGTGTTATAGAACTTTTAAACCAAGGCTTTGAGAGTACTTTTGCTCCTTCAAATGAAATTTTTTTAAAATATATCTATGGAGAAAAAAATTTAAAATTTGATCTAATTTCTAACAATTTTGTTCCTAAAGATTCGTTTTATAATGCTATGCTGAGAATTTTAATAGACCCGCAAACTTGTGGCCCTTTAGTTATTAGTTGTTCACCCATTCATTCGGAAAAACTTATACAGAAAGGACCTTGGACTAAAATTGGGTTCATTTCTTAGTAAATATTTTCTTCGTCAATTAATTTCATTCTTTGTCGTTTTATCTCTATTCCTATTTCTGGTCCAGGGGACCAACCTTTAGCTATTAAATCATCTCCTTTTATTGGAGAATCTATATGTCTCCATTTATATAGCCAAGCTTTCAAATATTCTTTAAGAGGGTTTTCTTTGCATATTTCAAGTAAGAAAGAAGAGTCATTCGCATTTATTTCCTCTAGAAAACTTGTCCACTTTGATGGAGGCCACTTTTTATATAAATCATTAGCTGCTAGATTCTCTAGATATTTGTTTAATTGACAAGCTCCTTCTATTATTTCTTTTTGTTGTTGATCTAGGTGTAGTCTTTTGGCAAGAGAGATAGGGTTTTTAGATTCGTAAACTAATGCTGTTAGAGGTTCAATGTTTGACTTCTTTGCAATCAATATCTTTTCGACGAGTCTCTTATCATTCTGTAATTTAGAATCTACTATTTTTAGACCCTCCCAGGTTTGTAATTTTTTTAATCCATTCTTCCAATATTTACTTTTTAAAAGTAATTCGAGTTCCATTTTTAATCGTATTGATAATGCTGAAGGTGCTAAATCAGTATTATCTCCAATATTCCAATTCCATGGCCAAAGATTTACTGTATCTTTTATTTGTCTTAAGGCTTGATTTGATAGATCAAAGTCTAACTTTGCAGAATAGCGAGAAGCCCTAATGATTCTAGTTGGATCATCTAGAACACTTGATTCATGCAAAAAGTCCATTTCCATATGGTTAATAGCATCTAATCCATAAAATAAATCTATTAATTTATTCTCTTTCAGCTCAATTGCCATTGCATTTATATTAAAATCTCTTCTGATTAGATCATTTTTGATTGTTGATGATTCGACTATTGGATTTTCTCCTGGGATTGGATACTTTTCTACACGAGCAGCTGCAATATCAATTTTTATTCCATTAATTTGTATTTCTGAGGTTTTATAATTTCTGTTATTGCGTATGACTTTTACTCTTTCTGGTCCAAGAATCTTTTGCAATTCTT
This sequence comes from Prochlorococcus sp. AG-402-I20, assembly GCA_003216975.1. Classification (GTDB taxonomy): domain Bacteria; phylum Cyanobacteriota; class Cyanobacteriia; order PCC-6307; family Cyanobiaceae; genus Prochlorococcus_B. Next base: position 45,082 of record QCHY01000006.1, on the reverse strand, counting down.
TTACATAGATTGATGTATCGCCTTCAATGATTAAATCTAGATCATTAAAGATAATTTCAAAATCTTGATTTTTAGACTTTGTTATTAAGTCTCTAACAACACCTCCAACTATCGCAATAGAATTTATATTAACCGAGACTGCTGCCTCTACTAGAATTGTTAAAATTCCATTTGGTAATGCTCTTATCTCTTTTTCAATTTTAGATTTCTTAAATAATTCCATGAGATATATGATTTTTAAGTAATTAATATTTTTTATTTTAAATTTTACTCATCTATTAATTTCAATGGAGCTAGTCTTGGATCCAATATTTTTGGTCCCATCCCTGAGAACTTTATAGCAAGCGAGATTTTTTCTCCTGAACCAAAAACATGTGTGATTTTCCCTTCTCCAAATGAGGAATGTTCAACTCTGTCGTTTACTGACCATCTTTTCCCTGGGGAAGGACCAGAATATGTTTTTCTTACTCCATTTTCAGCTCCACTAAGAAAAGACTTTTTATTAGTTTGGCGATCAATTCTAGTAAGTCTATCTAGATTTTTGTCTCTTCTTATTGTAGCTCCACCCGATAAAGGAATATCGCCTTTAACTAGCTCTTCTGGGATTTCGGAGAGAAATGTAGATGCGATAGCAGGTTCTCTCATGCCTCCCCACATTCTTCTCTCTGATGCATGAAAGAGAAATAGTTTTTCTTTCGCTCTAGTAAGTCCTACGTAACAAAGTCGCCTTTCCTCCTCAAGTGAAGATGGATCATCAAGTGATCTATAGCTGGGGAATAAGCCTTGCTCCATTCCAACAAGACAAACAACAGGAAACTCCAAACCTTTACTGCTGTGAAGAGTCATTAATGTGACTCGATTCGAAGCAGTGTCTTTATTGTCTGCATCGCTTGACAACGCAGCTGAAGATAAAAAACCTTCTAAATTCCCTTCTTCACTTTCTTCCTGATATTGCAGAGCAGCATTAACTAATTCTTGAAGATTGCGCCTTCTTTCTTCTGCCTCATCTGTTCCTATTGCAATTAATTCACTTAAGTAGCCACTTTTTTCTAAAACTAATTGAACCAACTCAGCAGGGCTTGAAGAAAGAAGATGACTTTGTAATTCATTGATAAGCTCACTAAAAATCAAAAGACCTTTAGCAGATCTTCCAGCGAGAGACCTTACGGCTTCGGGGTCATTTACAACTTCCCAAAGAGGAATTTTTAATTGACTAGCAGCATCACTCAATCTTTGAACCGTTGTTTTACCAATCCCTCTTTTAGGAACGTTTAAAACTCTTAGAAGACTGACACTGTCAGATGGGTTAATTAATAGTCTTAAATAAGCTAGTAAATCTTTGATTTCTCTTCTGTCATAAAAACGCAGTCCTCCAACCACAATGTACGGAATACTCCAGCGGACCAATGAATCCTCAATGGTTCTTGATTGTGCATTAGTTCTATAAAGAATAGCCATATCTCCCCAATTTAATTCTGGATTCGAGGCATCTAAAATTCTTAGCCTATGAATAACTGCCTCTGCCTCTGCTATCTCATCGTCACACCTAGTTAATTTAATAGGTTCACCTTTTCCTCTAGTTGCTCTAAGAACTTTATCTATTCTTTCTTTATTATTGGAAATTAGTGAATTTGCTGCTTCGAGGATGGTAGAGGTCGAACGATAATTTTCTTCAAGTTTTACTAGGGTTGAATCATTTGTATTGTCTTGGGTTTTCTTTCCGAAGTCCTCTTGGAATCCCATAAGTATCCTAAAGTCCGCAGCTCTAAAGCTGTAGATACTTTGATCTGCATCACCTACAACAAAAACTGATCGATTTTTCCAATCTTTAAAAGAAGATGGATCTTTGCCATTGGTAACCAATTGTTTAATTAATTCGTATTGTGTCCAATTAGTATCTTGATATTCATCGACTAAAACATGTTTAAAACGATTGTGCCAATAAGTTCTAATGTTTTCATTTTGCTGCAGTAATTGAACAGGTATTAATAGAAGATCATCAAAATCTAATGCATTATTAGCAGCTAAAGCTTTCCTATAAAGTCTATAAGTTTCAGCAACTAACTTACCTCTCTGACCCTCTTGATTCTTTGATAAATCATCAGGAAGTAAGCATTGATTTTTGGCATTACTGATTGCCCAGCGGACTTTTTTGGGCTCAAATCTTTTAGGATCTAATTGCAGGTCTTGAGTAACTATTTCTTTGATAAGACTTTGTGCATCTGTTTCATCGTATATTGAAAACTGTCTGGTCCATGTTAATCCTTCAGGATCTTTGAACTTGTCAATATCAAAACGTAATAATCTTGCAAATAATGCGTGAAAAGTTCCTATCCATAATTCACGGCTTATTTCACGATATATACGATTGCGGATTTGTCTTTGTTCTGCAACTTGTAAGGCAGACCATGGCTTTCCATGACTGATAGTTGCTAATCTTTTTGCTAAAAGTAATTCAAGTCTATCTTTCATTTCCCTTGCAGCTTTATTGGTAAAAGTGACTGCAAGAATAGAGCTTGGATCAACCTTATATTCAATAATCAAATGAGCAATACGATGAGTAAGTGCTCTGGTTTTTCCACTCCCTGCTCCTGCTATCACTAATAATGGACCATGAAAATGATCAACTGCTTGAGACTGAGCTTGGTTTAATCCATTCAAAAATATATTGTTTGATTGTTTCATTTTACAGATTGAAAATACATTAATTTAAATTTAGTTTGAGCAATATTAATAGAGATCATTTTATATTATTTAAGAAGATAAAATAAAGTTATGGTATTAAGTTAGAAGTCACACCTTCTTTTTGTTTATTTAGTTTGGAAAGTATTATTTTAATTTGATTAAGCTCTGAATGCGAGTTGATAATTTCGTTGATTTTTTTCTGAGGCATTTTTAGCTTATTTGAAATAGTAACCACTTCTTTTTCTAAACGATCTTTATACTCGGTTAGTTCCTTAATTGATTCTTCTAATTCTTCTTCAGTAGGAAGTTGCATTTTTTAGCTCAACAATAGCTCAAATTAGTAATATCCCCTTTGCTTATAAGCTTTTTGAGATAACTCTATGAATGATTTGAGTAAAAATTCTTTTTACAGTTAAGAAGCATTGCGTTCTTAGGTCTCTTGCAGTGAAATTTGACTGTAAGTCTTAAGTTAAATAAGTAATGACTATTAAATCATTACTTATTTAACTTTTTACTTATAGAGCCTAGGTATTTAAAAGATGCTTGATGCGTTCTCTAGAACAGTTGTAAGTGCTGACGCCAAAGGCGCATCGCTTGGAAGTGAGGATCTTGCGGATTTAAGAAAGTATGTGGCAGATGCAAATAAAAGAATTGATGCAACTCTTGCAATAACTCAAAATGTTTCTTGCATAGCTGCAGACGCAGTAGCAGGAATTGTTTGTGAAAATACTGGACTTACTCAGCCGGGGGGACATTGTTATCCAACACGTCGAATGGCAGCTTGTTTAAGGGATGGAGAAATTATTCTGAGATATGTAAGCTACGCTCTTCTTGCTGGGGATGCTTCTGTTCTTGAAGATCGATGTTTAAATGGTTTAAAAGAAACTTACTTAGCTCTTGGCGTACCAACTTCTAATGCTATTCGAGCAGTTGAAATAATGAAAATTGCCACAGTTGCAATTATGACTGAGACAAATACAGGAAGAAAAATGTTTAAGGGAATTAATTCTGGTTCTGGAGCACAATGTCAAGATATTGCGTCAGAGGCAGCTTCATATTTTGACCTTGTAATAGAGGCTTTGAGTTGAATATTCAACTTTAATCTTTTTTCCTCATCTAAAGCACTTCCAACCAATTCTTATTAAGTCACTATGAAATCAGCAGTTACAACCGTTGTTAGCGCAGCTGATGCAGCAGGAAGATTTCCTAGCATGAGCGATTTTGAGTCTGTGAAAGGTTCTTTTGATAGGGCTAAAGCTCGTCTGGAGGCTGCAGAAAAACTTGCTTCTTGTATTGATAAATTTACCAATCTTGCCGTTGATGCTGTATATCAAAATGGCTCATATGAGCAGGCTAATAAAGATAAGTGTGTGAGAGATATTCATCATTACTTGCGTCTTATTAATTATTGCTTAGTAACTGGAGGCACTGGTCCTTTAGATGAATGGGGAATATCAGGTATGAGAGAAATTATTCGTATCCAGTTACTACCAACAGCTGCATATATAGAAGCATTTATTTTTATTAGAGATGAAATTAAAATAAATGATGTTATGAGTCAGCAGGCAGAAACAGAATTTAAAGGATTATTGGATTATTTAATAAACGCACTTGCATGAAAAAATAAATTAATTTAATTAAAATAGTTTTAGGGGGTTTTAACAAATGATTTTAAATAATAATGAATGATTATGTAGATATAAATAATTATATTGAACTTTATCAAGATTTTCTGCATCCAAATCCAAATATTAATTCTCAAGCATTTTTGATCTTAAGAAAAGAATTTGAATTTAGATTTATGGAGAATCTCATAGCTAATCTTAAGGAAGAAGATTTATTTATAAGAAGAAAATCAATATTAGCTTTGAGTATGTTTGGAGAAAAAGCTTTAAATTCAATCGTTTCATTGTATATGGAAACCAATAATACAATTGTTAAAGTTAGCTGCCTTAAAACAATGATAAAAGTTGTTGTTAATTTTAACTTAGAAGAATTAACTCAGAAGGAGATGTTAGTAGTAGATCTAGCTCTTAAAGATGGTTCACCTGAGATAATATTGACTGTTATTTCTCTTTTGAGGCAATTAGGTAACACTGGTAGAAATATTTTGATCAAAACTTGTAGAGATAAAGACTTGTTAATAGCTAAAGCTTCTATTAGTGCTCTTCTAGAAATGAAAGATCAAACTATTGATGATTTATTTGATAAATTATTAAATGATAAATCTATTGATCCAATGATAAAAGAAGATATTTTAAGAGATAAAATTATTTAATATTCTTGATTATTTTTAAGTATGTTAGTTATCAATTTTCTTTATAGCTAATTTAATTATTGTTCTAACATTATTATCCTGCTCAATCTCAAGGAGTTCTTTGAGAGGTCTTACAGCTTTGTTAATATTAAGTTGCATCAATGACAATACAGAAGCTTTTCGAATATCTGGACGTTTGTTTTTTAATTTTGATATTAAACTAGGTATTAATGATTCTATTCTATCTAATTTACCAACTAATTTAATAGCTTCAATCTGAACATTTTCAGCCGTATCATTAATAGCATTTTTTACTAACTCAATTGCTTCCAGGTCTTGTGACTGTCTAATGTGTTCTTCGAGGGCTGAAATCGCAGCTGATTTAACATTAGTGTTGTTTGATTTAGCTGCTCTCTTTATTGCATTTGGTGCTTTGACTCCAATAAATTCTAAACACCATGATGCAAGACCGTATTGCATTTCTGTATGTTCTTTACTCTCTAAGACAATGATTAGATGATTGACAGCATCCTCGCCGAAAATAGCGATTGCTCCAGCGGCAGAAAATTGCACAACAGAATCTGAATCAGTTGTAAGTGCTTTTATTAAATGGGGTAAAGCAGCTGGATCTCCAACTAACTTTAGAGTCTTGGCTGCGGCTCTTCTCTGTATTACGTTTTTACTTTTCAGAAGAGCATTAATTAGTTCAGGTAAAGCGGCTGTTCCTATTTGAGCTAAAGCTTCTGCATGACTTCTTCTAACTAAACCATTTTCATCATTAAGACCTTTTATTGACAACTTTATGTCTTTTTGAATTGATTTTTTCTGACTCCTCATCTTGCGTTGGCTATTCTGGGTGGTTGATTTCTCTTCTTCTGTTGTTAGTTTGCTTTTCGAGTAATTATCCACTTAAAAGCTTCTTGTGTAATCTAGATTAATATATTCGCTGTAATGTTATTACATGTATTTTCATAAATAGTATCTTTTTTATATTCAGCATGTATTTTATGCTGAATATAATGCTTAAAGCTTATCTACTAAATATAGATCTTTAAATTAAAAGTGCAATTAAATTCATTTAATAATCTACCTAAAATTAATAAAAGAGATGCTATCAATATTCTTAGAAAACCAATTTCTGAAGTTAAGATTTTAGCCGACTATTATAAAGCTGTATTCCACTTGGCAAATTACCCATGCGAAGAATCAGAAATTGTACTTCTTGACTTTATCAAATATGACTATCAAAAACTTGAATACAACATAGCAAAAAGAAAAGCCATAGAAGTACTTGCTATTTTTGATTGTAAAAAAGCTATACCAATTATTGCAGATTTTCTAGAAAATGATGATGACTATCTCGTTGAGACCGCTATTTGGTCTTTAGGTAAACTTAAATGTAATGATATTAATATTATTAATACTATTTGTTCAATATTATATAAGCAATTTAATAACAAAAGAATAGTAATACAAACCTTAACTAATTTAGGAGTTCAAAAAGAAATAGATAAAATAAGATCATTATCAACGGATACACAATCATCTAATGGAGTCAAAGGAGCCGCTCTTGCCGCATTAATAAAACTTTGTGGTGAAGAGGATAAGCTTATTGATTTGAAGGATTTCTTGAGACTACCTAATCAAAATGATAGACATTGTGCAGTTCAAGATATTATAAATGCTGGTCATTTATCTGTTTTACCTTTTTTAATCAAATCCCCAATTTCTCCATCATTTAAATTAAATGCAATAGATTCTCTTTGGATTAGTGATGTGGTTTTGTGGAAAAATATAAATCTCTTTAATTGTATAGATTCAGTCATTGTTGATGATCCAATTAAGATAGATACTTTAGAAGTTAATGATTTTAATAAAGATCTTAGTTTTTGTATTGAGCAACTTTTTCATACAGACTTTAATAGATGTTATCAATCAATCAAAGAATTGCTAAAATTCCCTTCAGATATAGTTTTATATTATCTAAATAATAATTGGGATAGAGCTAAATCAGATTATGGAGCCATATATTTCTTTATTACTGTATATAAATTTCTATTAGATAGTCAATTATATGATGAATTGATTTTAGATAAAGTAGATTTCTTATTATCGGATATTTGGCCTGATTACATGAAATTTAAATCTTCCGCAATACAAATATTGGGTTGCTTGAATGAAACTAAATTTTTTAATAATATAAAAGATTTTTCAGATGAGAGACATACACCTTATTGGAAAAATAGATATACAGCCTTGCTTGTATTACAAAATAAGCAAGAATGTATTAAAACAGATTTAGCTAAATTATTTTTGACTGATAGTCATAGATTTGTGAGATTAAAGGCAAAAGAAATTTGTTCTTAGTAGTTTTCTTTTTGGTAATGCTAAATTGAAGATCTATCCCAATTTTCGTTAATAAAACAATCAAAATTATCTATTTTTTTAAATATTAATGGCCCAAATTCTGATCCCCAGATTTTCTTATCCGTTTCTATGTCATATCCAGAATCTTTGGCAATAAGACAGTTCTTATTAACTTTTACTTCGCTATTTACATAAGTCTTAACTTTTCCATATTGTATATAGCATTTACAACCTGGTTCTATAGTCCCTGAAAAATTCCCTGGGTTTCTTTCTCTAAAATGCATAGAGCACCCAGACTTTTTATATAACTTACATTTAGATATGTTATCTAGAAGAGATATATCTAAAGCACCACCAGTTAATCTTTCTTGCCCTTCAACCTTATGATTACTTAAAATAAAAATTTCTTTTTCGTGGGATAATTTATTTATTGACTGTCTATATGGATTCCATATATCGTGTTGATATCTCTGTTCTGAGTAAAACGCAAAACATTGATAAGTCTTAAAAAACAATGGTCGAATATGTATTTGAATATGCGCAAAGTTTTTTGGATTATCTAAAGCTTGTTCTTTATTACTAAATATGCCTGAAATGATCTTTGCAAATTCTATTACATTTTTATTTTTCATTTTTTAGATATGTTTTATTTTTTGATAGAACGAATTTCCGATGCATAAGAGGTTTGTAGGATTGCTAATGAATCTATTGATCTTGTAACAGAAGATCTACTCCTTAAATTGTTTGAGATAAACCATATTCTCTCTTCTGTACAAATATGACTATAGTCTGAATAAATAATTAGAGTTCCATCATCAAGAATTTTATATAATGATACTACTTGGACTGCTTCAGTGTATCCAACGCTTCTAATTATTTTTCCTTCTTTTTTAGAAATTTCTATCGGAACGAGTATACTTTCGCCAGAAGAGGTTTCTTTTTGATTCTCTTCAACCCATTCACTTTTTGCTTCCCAATTAATTAGGAATGCTTTATTTATTGCATTAGTATTTATTAAATTATCTTTTAAGAATTTAATAACCCTAGAATCGTTGCTTTTGGAAGGAACGATTTTTATTTTACTTCTTATTTCCTCAAACTCTTGAAACGCTAATGAATGTCCGCTTCTCATTGAGTTCCATTCCCCAACGCTTTTTAAGAAAAACTCTTCAATATTCATTTACTTGATTTGTGTTGGGATTAAATTACTTTTAAACAATTAAATAATTTCACAAATGTCACTTGTAGCAAAAGCTTTTGTTATGGATGACGTCTCTAGAAAACTTTTAGTTTTAAAACCCATTGGAGAATTCCATGTCCTCATGTATGGAACTATATCTTCACCAAAAACATTATTGTATTCATCTGAATCTATTAGAAAATCAATATGAGATTCAAAACCTAGGTTATTTATAATTTTAGAACTTTGAGTTACTTCGATTTGATTTCTGATGGGTCTGCCAAGAAGATGTTTGTATCTTAACTTGATAGATTTATATTGGCTAATATTATCAAAGTAGTAATTTCTATAAATAGTTGATTTACAAATTTTTCTTGTAAATTCTCGCACTGTTATATCACCATTCCTTAGTTTCCTTTCTATATCAATTGGGCGCTCAGATTGCATTAACGATAAGTTACCAAAGATGTTTTTATATAAGGCATTGATTGCTACAAGTAATGCATCATCATCATTAGGAACAAATTCATTGATTTTAAGCATATTTATTCCAGTACTTGTTTTATTAAGTATTTTGTAGTTATAACTTTCAATCTTATCCCTTCTATAACTGCTCATAATTTTGTTATGAATTAAGTTTTCAAATTGTTTAGGTTTTGTTTTAGATGTGACTGTAAACTTTTCTTTTTCTCCTGGCATCGATGCTCCTCTTATATGTAATCCGTATGTTATATTTTTACTTCCAGATATTCTGCATTTATTATACTTAACTGGATTTTTATTGATAGTTTCTGCTCCTATTTTGAGCGCTTTAAATGGAATACTTGACATATCTACATTTAGTAAAAAGTAATTTTAACAATACAAAGAGAATAAATATAAAATTTCTCTCTTTGCTTGTCTATATTATTTGATTTCTTAATACTTGTGTCGAATTTATTGGCTTTTTGCTTGAGTTTCGGAAACTCTATTTTTATTAAATCCAGCGATGGTTGCTAGTGCAAACATTCCAAGTAAAGCTCCCCCAAGCATTAGTCCGGCGCCCTGACTTACGCCTGCTCCAACAGCAACAATAATTGAATCACTGATTAATAAACTGATTATTAGAGCTGGTGTGAACAGCCTCCAACGTGTTCCACCTATCCCTAGTGCATAGCTTAAGAAATCAAAAAGTCCTGTCATTAGTAGTCCAGTCATTAAAAAGAAATTTCCTTCTAGTTGATTTTGATTAAAACCCTCAATTCTTTTCATGGCTTTTACGCCAACTAATCTTCGAACAGGAGCACGCCCGAAATTTCTAGCTATAAAAAATGCTAACTGGCAAAAAATCAGGTCGGATATAAATATAGTTAGATAGCCTATTTTGAAACCAAGTAATGATCCAGCTAAAAGTGAATAAACTGAGCTAGGCAATGCTGGAAGGATTACGCTTATTCCTCGAAGTATAAGAATTCCTAAAGGTGCCCAAATACCCATTTCTTTAACGGCACTTCTTAATGGTTCAATTCCATACGTCTGAATTAAGAAGACAAGTAAAATGAAAGCACCCGTGAATAATGCAATAGTAAGGAACTTTTTTAATTTTTCTTTTTTCAAATTGAACTCCTGGCTATAAAGGATAAGCTTTTAAAAGATTTCTAATTTAATTATCCTATTTAAAATGTGTTTGATTTAGTTAATCCATAAAGATTTACGTGGCATGAAATTAATCAATTTCATGGTTTTTGGCGCGATACTAAAATAAAGTTTTAAAGCTTTATTTTTGATGCCCACATCTCCTGGAAAAAACTTGGTTACTGGAGGAGCTGGCTTTGTGGGTTCTCATTTGGTTGATCGCTTAATGAAATCTGGAGAAAAAGTTGTATGTCTGGATAATTTTTTTACTGGGAGTAAAGAAAATATTGAACATTGGATTGGAAATCCATCTTTTGAGCTTATACATCATGACGTTACCGAGCCAATCAAGCTTGATGTTGATAGGATTTGGCATTTAGCTTGTCCAGCTTCTCCAATTCATTATCAATTTAACCCTATTAAAACAGCTAAAACGAGTTTTCTTGGGACTTACAATATGCTTGGGTTGGCGAGGAGAGTTGGAGCTCGAATATTATTCGCAAGTACTAGTGAAGTTTATGGGAATCCCGAAATACATCCTCAAACTGAAAAATATAACGGCAATGTAAATCCTATAGGAATTCGTAGTTGCTACGATGAGGGTAAACGTGTTGCCGAATCATTGTGTTATGACTATATGAGAATGCACGATATAGAGATCAGAATTGCCAGAATATTTAATACCTATGGGCCTAGAATGTTATTAAATGATGGAAGACTTATTAGCAACTTATTAGTTCAATCAATATATGGAAAGGACTTAACTATTTATGGCAATGGTAATCAAACCAGAAGCTTTTGTTATGTTGATGATTTGATAGATGGTTTAATTCTATTTATGAATTCTTCAAGTATAGGACCTATGAATTTAGGTAATCCTGAAGAATTATCTATCCTTGAAATAACTAACTTAATTAGAAATACATCAATTGAAAAAGTAAATCTGCAATTTTTAAAAGAACTTGAGGATGATCCTTTAAGAAGAAAACCTTCAATTCGACTCGCACGAAAAGAATTGAATTGGGAACCTAAAATAATGTTCAAAGAAGGATTGGCAATTACAAGAAAGTATTTTGAAAAGAAATTAACCTTTGTAAAACTAAATAAGTAATTAACTATTTTTAATTTATAAAGTTAATCAATATGATGCTATTATTATATTGAAATTATTTATTTTTTGGAAATTGTAATAACTCATGAATAAAAAGGTAAGTAAGGAGGCAATTCTTGTAACAGGTGCCGCAGGTTTTATTGGTGCTGCTTTAGTAAAAGCTCTTCTTAATTTAGATTTCAAAGTTATAGGTATTGATAACTTAAATGATTATTATTCTACTGCCTTAAAGAGATCTAGATTAACTGAAATTGGGAAAGTTGCCGAGAAAAATGGAGAATGGTTTTTTTATGAGATTCCTATAGAAGATAATAAAGTATTGCAAGACATTATTAATAGATATAATCCACAAGTTTTTGTTCATCTTGCTGCGCAAGCTGGTGTTCGTTATTCAATAACTAATCCTGCTACATACATACAAAGTAATTTGGTAGGTTTTGCAAATGTACTTGAAGGGTGTAGGCAGAATAAGATTCCTCATTTGATTTATGCATCAAGCAGTTCTGTTTATGGTGGTAATCAAAATCTTCCTTTCTATGAAGAACAAGCAGTAAATCATCCAGTTAGCTTGTATGCGGCAACTAAGAAATCTAATGAATTAATGGCCCATACTTATAGCCATTTATATGACTTGCCAACAACTGGGCTTCGATTCTTTACCGTTTATGGACCATGGGGAAGACCAGATATGGCTCCAATGATTTTTGCGAGATCAATATTAAATAATGAGCCAATCCAAGTATTTAATCACGGTAAAATGCAGAGGGATTTTACTTACATCGATGATGTGGTAGAGGGTATAATTCGTTGTTGCTTCAAGAAAGCAAGTATTGATGAAAAATTTAATCCTCTTCTTCCTAACCCTTCAACTTCATCCGCACCTTATCGGATTTTTAATATAGGTAATTCACATCCCACTCAACTCATATATTTTATAGAGTTATTAGAGAAGAATTTAGGAAGGAAAGCTATAAAGAATTTTCAACCTATGCAGCCAGGAGATGTAGTTTCAACTGCTGCAAGGATGGACTTGCTTAATTCATGGGTAGAATATAAACCTACAACATCTATAGAGAATGGTATTAAATTGTTTTCTGAATGGTACTTGGATTATTTTAAAAATACTTTTTGAAGAAAGGTTTTGATTCCTTCTGATTATTAAAACTTAGGATAGTCCTAATAATTTTATTCTGAAGAGAGCAACATTTTTTGATTGGATTGGATTTGAAATTAGAAAAGGGTGATTTTTGATCTTTTCAAAGGCTATTTCAATCTTTTCATCTATTTTTATATTTTTATTTTTTCCTATATCACAATCCTTCCAGGCTGCATCAAATGCCATTGCAAAACTATCAGCATTATTATATAAATTTTCACTAGATGCCTCTAAATTCATTAGAAAAGAATCAAACTTTTAAGGTATTTTACTTGCTTAATGGCATATTAAAAATCACCCAGTCTTTGTAATTTAGTTAATCATTATTTATTTTAGTCGATCAAGCCTATCGCAGTATGGTTTCTGCTTTATAAGCTAACTAATGCATTTGGAGATAAATGATATGAAAACCAACAAAACTTAAGATTATTGTTTAAAATATATTTGATTATCAGCTATTGATTTTGCCAGATATTAACGATCTTTTAGTCTTACTTATAATTGTCTTCATTTTTATTGTGAACTTCTTTCGAAGAAATCGAAATTAGATTATCTAATCTTATTAATGGTTTAAGAAAATCATTATTTATTCTTTAAGAATATCAACTTTAAAAATTTAACTTTTATTCTTTTGGAAACTAAGAGTCTCTAAGAGTTGTTCCAAGTCTCAAAGCTAAAACCCCTGCAAAAATAACCATTAAAAAATTTATGCCAGCAAGATCCGGTGAATTTATACCTAGGCCTGAGGAGAAATCTACTTTAGATAGATCAAATGTACTTTGAACTCCTAGTAAAAGGTTCATCATCTCTTAACAACTAATTTCATTTATGGTAGCTCAAAATTGAAATGATCTTTTGATTTTTGAGCTTCTAGTATCAACTCTTATGCAGTTTTGTAATAATTTAGGATTGGTCTACTTAGGCACTCACGACTTAAAGGCATAGCAGTTCCAAAGAAATGGTGGCTAAGTGGCTAACTAATAATATTCAAAGAATTACTAACACTTTTATAAGTATTAAAAAAGTATTTCCAACAAGGTGCTTTTTTCATGCTTCAAATGTTCCTATTTGAATGCTGCCAGGACCCAAATTTGAACTGGGGACAACTAAAAAAAATAATGAAAAAACACTATTTATGCTTGGTGACCAAAGGCAAATGTCTAAATATGGTGCCTTTAAAAAAACTTCCATACCATTTCCATACCAGTACATTTCTGTAGGAGTTGTTTTTTGTTTCTTATTCATGAGTCATTGGTATGGAAGTTCTGGGGACTTAGTCACTTCAGAAGTTCCAGAAGAGTTGATAAGTGGATCGTATTCCTGATCATTCATAAGTAATGTTGAGAAAAAGATTTGCCAAAGAGGATTATTCAAGGAGAAGCAAGCAGTCAAATCAATTGCATTGGAATTTATGCAGAAGCGTTCAGGTCAATAGATCTTTAAGCAACTTCGGGAAACAACCAATTTCAAGTATCCGCTTTGCTTTAGTAGTAAAATCGGAAGAACTAAAAGAGAGAAAAGATAAGAGAAGATGGATAGTTATGGTCAAGAAGAAGAAAAAAAGAAGAAAATTACTGATTTAAAAACATTCCCAGTGCCATTTGCTTTAGGAGAAATCAAAGGAAACATAACTATTACTACCAATACTCCTTCTAAACCTTCTAAAGAACAAATAATCAATCAAGCAATTCAGTTTCATCTAAAAGGAAATATTCCAGAAGCAACCAAATATTATCAGTATTGTATAAAGCAAGGTTTCAATGATCACAGAGTTTTATCTAATTATGGAGTCATATTAAAAGATGTTGGCAACTTAAAAGAAGCAGAAGTATCTACTCGCAAAGCAATTGAATTGAAACCTGATTACGCAAATGCTCATTACAACCTGGGAAATATATTGAGAGATATTGGGAATTTAAAAAAAGCAGAAGTATCTACTCGCAAAGCAATTGAATTGAAACCTGATTACGCAGATGCTCATTACAATCTTGGAAATATATTGAGAGATATTGGGAATTTAAAAAAAGCAGAAGTATCTACTCGCAAAGCAATTGCACTGAAACCTGATTTCGCAGATGCTCATTACAATCTTGGAAATATATTGATAGATCTTGGAAAATCACAAGAAGCATTTGATGCTTATTTGAAAGTGATTCGGATCAATCCAACACATTCCAATGTTTACCAAGCAATCACTTATTTTTTAAGATATTCGGATCTAGCTGAATTAAACAACTCAAAATTGAAAAACATATTAAATATTCTGCTAGAGAAAAATGATGTCCCTCATAAAGAATTAAGGAGAGCATTTAACTTTGTATATAGAAATAAGATAATCAGTAATTTAGAGAAACTTGATTCAAACTTCTCACAAATAGAATTGCTTATCAATGATAAAGTTATAATTAATGCACTTAAAAAAATTATCTTTTGTGATCATAAATTAGAGATACTATTAACCAACGTAAGGAGGCATATATGCATTCGTATCGCTTACAATATAGAGATTATTAATCGCTCAGAATTACACTTTATTATTGCTTTAGGAGAGCAATGCTTCTTAAATGAATATGTTTATTCATTTACTGAAGAAGAAAATATTTCAATTGATAATATTATAAAGAAATGTACAGATGGGGAATGCAATGAATCATATATTGCAATTTTATCTTGTTATTTCCCACTATATAAACTTCTTGATCTAATACCATCTTTAAAATCTTTTAATTCTTCTAATGAAAATTTTAAAGAACTAATAAACTATCAAATAAAGGAACCTCTAAAAGAAATTGAATTATCCCATAATATTAAAAAACTAGGGTTGATTAATAACAATATTTCTAAAAAAGTAAAATCTCAATATGAAGAAAATCCATATCCTAGATGGAGATATGCTAATCATTCAGAAAAAGAAAAGATATCTATTGTGCAAGGAATTAATAATGAAATCTACCCAAATAATATAAGTCAAACTCTAGGTGATAAGCAATTAAAAATTCTTGTTGCTGGTTGTGGAACAGGTCAGCATATTTTATATACACAAAATTATAAGAATAGTCAGATTATTGGTATAGACTTAAGTTCATCTAGTCTTGCTTATGCTCAAAGAAAGATAAATGAATTTGAGATTAATAATGTTGAACTAATTCAAATGGATATCTTAGAAGTTAGATTACTAGAAGAACAATTTGACATTATTGAATCTAGTGGTGTTTTACACCATATGGAGAATCCTTTAAAAGGATTGAAAGCATTATTAAATATTTTAAAACCTAATGGATTTCTTCATCTAGGTTTATATAGCGAACTAGCAAGACAACATATTATTAAAGCAAGGCATTATATTGCCAGTCAAAAACTTCAACCAAGCAAAGATAACATTCGTGATTTCAGAGAGACTGTATTCTCGGGAAAAATACCAGAGCTAAACTCTCTATTAAACAGTGGTGATTTCTATACACTTTCTTCCTGCCGTGATCTATGCTTTCACCCACAAGAACATAGATTCACAATTAACCAACTACAAGAAACTCTTAAATCTAATAAATTAGAGTTTCTTGGATTCTTACTTCCAAAAATAGTTAAATCTCTCTACAAGCAATATTTCCCAGAAGATAAAGAACAAACGAACTTACAAAATTGGCAAAAATTTGAAGAGAAACATCCACATACCTTCAGAGGAATGTATCAGTTCTGGGTTTCTAAAATGAATACCTGAATATTCTGATTATTCATTGAACATCGTGGCAGTAATAATTCATTAATCTGATAGGGAAACTTCCATACCACTTCCATACCATTAAAGATCTTCCAGATTGTCCTGTACTCTTTAGGAGTTATCCTCTACTTATATTGCTATAACCATTGGTACTACTGCCTTGAAGGGGGTATTAAGTATCACTCAAGGCATTAAAAAACCACCAGTTAAGGTGGTTAATAATGGTGCCAGGACCCAGATTTGAACTGGGGACACGGCGATTTTCAGTCGCCTGCTCTACCAACTGAGCTATCCCGGCTGTATCCCCTAGTAATCTACCAATTCGTAAGTACCTTATTGAAAAATAAATTGAAATCTCCTTAATTTTCTTTTGTCTAATTGAAATGGCAATTTGGAAATCATTAGAAAGCTAATGTTCTAATGATTTTCTTGGAAGTAACTTTCATGACTCAGGAATAGATTTACTCATCCTAACCAATGTTTTATGTGCATCTGAACAGTCTTGAAGAATATGATCAAATTTTATTTCTAATGTTTGGTCATCAATTTTAAGCTGCATAGATTCTTGAGATAGGCTTATCATTTTTGCTGATTCGAAAGTTTTGATTTTTCCATAATATTTTGCATATGCATTGACTGCACTCTCATGGTCTTTGTTCATATGATTACATATTCTCATGCTTGACTCTTTAGTGATCGGTTCGAAAGGCATAAAATTTTTCTTGCTAGCGACTTTAGAAATTAATTAATAATTTAGTTGGACTTTAAAAAATTGAGATTAAAATTTTTACGAAGAGTTTAATGCTTTATTCATAATAATCCTTGCAAAGCAATTCTCGCTACTCCTGCTGCGGGGGGGGTATTGCATATTTTTATTGGTATACCGATTTCTCGTTCTCTAATTTTTTTCCACGTAATATTTTTCGCACCTCCTCCAACAGTAATTATTTGCTTAGGTAAATCAGCACCTAATTCATTAAGTTTTTGCCAACCTCTTGCTTCTATTTTCGCTAATCCTTCAAATAATGCATGAAGATAAAGAGAATCACTGACTGGTCTTGGATCAAGTTTAGGTTGTAAATTTGGGTCATCTATTGGAAATCTTTCTCCTTGACTTGATAATGGAAGAAGATTTAATCCTGTTGATTTATTAGGATTTATTTGTTTGCTTAATTCTTCAATATATTCAAGATTAAAGAATTCTAGTAGTATTGCAGCTCCTGCATTAGATGCCCCACCAGATAGCCAATTCCCTAATAATTTATGATTCGAGATGCCCTTCCCTGAAAGGGTCTTATCAACAAACTTCTTTATCACTATTGTGCTGCCCAGAATTGTTATCCCATCATCTTTATTAGGAAAAGTGGCTAAAACACCAGCATTAGAATCTGTAGTTCCTGCAATTACTTTAAGATTTTTTGGCAAACCTAAATCATGGGCTTTTTTATTACATATATTTCCCATTATATGGCCTGAAGGAAGTATTTTAGGAAGACATTTGAACCATTTTAAATTCTGAAAATTTTTTGGCCATGAATTATTTGATATTCCCCAACCCATCCTAATATTGTTACCTTCTTCACCAAACTCCCAATTATTGATAAGCCATCCACTAATCCAATCTGCTTGGTGCCTTAAGATTATTTCATTACCATATAAGTCTACAAGTTTAAGTGCTCTGCTAACACTTCCACTGATGCTTGAGCCGGCACATTCTTTTGTAAATAGCTTTTTAATCTCATATGAATATTCCGCAAAAGATAAGAAATAAGGTAGAGCTTTCCCAAGAGGTTCGCCATTCTTTTTGCATGCTAGAAGTGTTCCAGATGTCCCCGCTACTGAACAAGAAACCAATTTCTCTTTTAGATTTTTTGGAATTTCGTTTATAATATTTTTGAGGCAATTGATCCAGTCTTCAGATATCTCAAGACCTTTAGAGTATGTTTTTGATGATGTAAATAGTAATTTTTTTTTAGTATTAATGATTGCTATTCTTACGCCCGATGTCCCAAAATCAACACCAAGTACAAGAGAATTATTTAACATTTTTTTGACTAAAACCTTTTTATATAAGCAAACTTAGATCTTTTGCTTTTTTAGATACATCTTCCCATGGAAGAGCAATATCAGTTCTTCCAAAATGACCATAAGCTGCAATATCTCTATAAAAACGTCCTCCTCTTAGCATAGGAAGTTCTTGCAGGTTAAAAGATTCAATAATTGCGCCTGGCCTTAAATCAAAGTGTTCTTGAACAATTTGAGTGAGTGCAGCGTCTGAAACTCTACCGGTGCCATAAGACTCAACAAGTATTGATACTGGCTTGGCTACACCAATTGCATAACTTAGTTGGACTTCAACTTTTTTTGCAAGATTTGCTGCAACCAAGGCCTTCGCGACAAATCTTGCTGCATAAGCGGCTGATCGATCAACTTTTGTGGGATCCTTCCCAGAGAAAGCCCCACCCCCATGGCGAGCATATCCACCATATGTGTCTACAATTATTTTTCGACCTGTGAGTCCAGCATCTCCTTGCGGTCCACCAATGACAAATTTCCCAGTTGGATTTACTAGAAAACGTGTAGTTTCTATTGAAGGTTTTAAAGCTAAATCCTGTGTGGCTGGTTGAACAACTAATTTCCATAGGTCTTTTGCAATTCTTTTTTGGATTTCATCTTCAAGAGTTATTCCATCGACTTCTGATTTGTGCTGAGTAGAAATTAGTATTGTGTCTATGGAACAGGGGATTCCATTTTCGTATGAAACACTTACTTGGGTTTTTCCATCAGGTAAAAGATAATCAATTAATTTTTGATGCCTAACTGATGCCAACTGTCTTGCTAAACGGTGAGCGAGACTAATTGGCAATGGCATAAGTTCAGGAGTCTCGTCACAAGCAAAACCAAACATAATTCCTTGATCACCAGCGCCAACTTGATCTAATGGATCTGTTGAATGATCTTCAGCTTCATCTACCCCTTGAGCAATATCTGAAGACTGTTGGTCAAGTGCAACTAAGACTGCGCAACTATTCGCATCAAATCCACCAGCACTTGCACTTTCATAGCCAATGCTTTTGATGACTTCTCTAACAAGCTTATTGAAATCAACCTCCGCTTTAGAAGTTATTTCTCCAGTTATTAGGCATAAGCCAGTATTTACTACTGCCTCACAAGCAACTCTACTTGTTGGATCTTTAGTTAAGAGAGCATCTAAGACAGCATCACTTATTTGATCGCAAATTTTATCAGGATGTCCTTCGGTTACCGATTCAGAGGTAAAAACGTATCTACTCATTGGAAATCTGAATTGAATACTACTTTAGGTGTTTATCTGAATATTTAATTCATTTAATTTTTCGATAATGAATTGTTTTTCAGTAAGACTGGGAGGATTTTTCCATCCACCAGTAAAGCCTATTATTATTGGTACATCAGCTTTTTTGGCCATTTTTAAATCAGTATCTGCATCTGAAATGAGTGCGCATTCTGAAGGATTTATCTTCATTCTTTTGCAAAGTTCTATAACTGCTTGTGGGTTAGGTTTTGACGGTTTATTCTCAGCACTCCAAAGATAATCAAATAGACCTTCCAATTTATTGCTGTAAATAAATTCTTCTATTCCTGCTTGTGTATCATTTGTCATTAATGCAATACTCACTCCATTGTTTTTTAGAGTAACTAATAGATCAAATGCCCCTGAAATTAAAGTCCTTTTTCTTTGTATATTGTCTAGATTATTAGAATGGAAAATATCTACTTCATCGAAGATTGATTGACTTATTGAAAGTGATTTGGACCAATCAATACCAAATAAAGTGAATATTGTTGCTGTAGATATTATATTTTGCTCTTTCGAAGCTATAGCTAGACATGCATTAGCTGAAAGAGCTTGATTTTTTAATCCATAAATATAATTAAGTAATTTTCTTAATAAAAAAATTTTAAAATTGTTTATTTTTAATTTTTTAAATTTATTAACTGCAAAGTCTACTCTGGTCTTTGCCAGTTCTAATAAGTGTTGCTCACTATTTGATAATGTTCCATCCTTATCAAATATTATTGCCTTAACAAAACCAACAGAACTATTTTTGATTAACAGCTCTGCCATTTCTAAAAAAGTAAATAATCAAATAGTCATTACTGCAATAGGATCCTCTCCCTCTTCGGCTTGTTCAAGAAGCATTTGTTTATACCTTGCTGCCATTTCTTCAGCTTTATCAAAAACTTTTTGAGGGTCAGTCAGCATATCTCCAGGTTCTGGTTCAAGTGCTTTTGTAGAAAGTGAAATTCGTCCTCTTTCAGCATCTAGGTCTATTATCATGACCTTCATTTGGTCATTGACGTTTAAAACAGAGTGAGGAGTTTCAATATGCTCATGACTTATTTCGGAAATGTGAAGCAGTCCACTTACACCACCAATATCAATAAATGCTCCATAAGGTTTAATTCCTCTTACAGCTCCTACAACAACTTCCCCAACTTCAAGACGATTCATTTTCCTTTCAACCAAAGCCCTGCGATGACTAAGAACGAGCCTATTCCTTTCCTCATCAACTTCTAAGAATTTTAAAGGGAGGAAATCAGCAACTAGTTCTTCTTTGGCCTTTCTAGTGCTTATATGGGATCCAGGGATAAAACCTCTCAGCCCTTCAACTCTAACAAGTGCACCACCTCTGTTAGTTGCAAAAACCTCTGAATAAATTGTTGCATCTTCTTTTTGTAATTGTCTAACTCTTTCCCAAGCTCGTTGGTATTCAATTCTTCTAATTGATAAGGATAATTGGCCATCCTCATTCTCTTCGGTCATTATAAAAAATTCTCTAATTTCTGAAGGCTGTAAAACATCACTCAGACCTTCGACTCTATTTATTGATACTTCCTGCATTGGCATAAAAGCAGCTGTTTTGGCACCAATGTCAATCATTGCTCCTTTGGATTCAAGAGCAAAAACAGTTCCATTGACTATATCGCCAGGTTTAAAATTGTAGTCATATTTGCTTAGTAAAGATGCAAATTCATCAAGAGTGAATCCTGCACTTTCAAGATCACCCTTATTAATTCTGCTTGTAGAGTTATCAGCAGCAGGAATGTTTTTGGGAATTCCTTCTTCTTTTAATTCGTCAATGGGATTGTTTTCAAACTCTGCACTTTGGGAATTTGACATGGTTTCTTCAGATATTGATGTTTCTTTTTCAGGATTCTCTTCTTGAACTTTGCTTGCTGGATTTTCAGACATGCTTGAATGGCGGTCTGCCTTATGAGGACAGTGCGATAGAAACTCAATATAGCCCGCCGACCATATTGAATTTAAATTCTACTTTACTGATCGGTCTTTCTAGTTAAACAACAGATGCAAATTGTTCTTTTTTTATTGGATGAAGGGATTCAAGAGTTTTCATGAAATCATTAATTCCATCAAATTGTCTATAAACAGAGGCAAATCTTATATATGCAACTTCATTAATATCTTTTAAATGTGTAAGAACCATTTCTCCAATTTCATTTGTTTTGACTTCTTTGCGAATTCCTTGATGGAGCTCTATCTCTATTTCATCAACAATAAATTCAATTTTTGATCCATTTATAAGTGTTTTTTCACATGCTCTGTTTAAACCATTAATTATTTTACTTCGATTAAATAACTCTTTTGCTCCGCTTCTTTTTAAAACAATAATTGGTGTCGTTTCAACTCTTTCATAAGTAGTAAATCGGAAGTCGCAATTTAAGCACTCCCTTCTCCTTCTTACGCTTCTTCCTGAATCTGCGGAACGAGATTCAAGAACTCGACTGTCTGTGTTTTGACAAGATGGGCACTGCATGCAGCCCTTTTCAATGATTTATCTAACTTTAAACATTTATTTGGCTTCTGAGAAGGGGTAGATTAAATAAAAATACTTTTTACTCAAAAAAATTATATTTTTTTCGAAGACTAAATTAATAAAGTTTTTTCAATCAAGTAAAAGACATAAAAAAAGCCCTGAAATTTCAGGGCTTTTTTATGTCTTTTACTTGTCGTATTTAGGAGGATCGCGAAATGCGACAGCAAAGAAGAGCGTTACAAGTGCCAAAGTAAGGATTAGCACGTAAGAGAAAGCTTCCATCTAAGTTCTCGGAATAAGGGGGTAAAGAATCCTGATTTAGGCTCGACCAGGAACTCGGCGGGTTGATTCGTCTCCAAGTTTTTTGAAGAGACCAAACTCAACCTGATCCCCAAGCTCTGGATCGATACCTGAGAATCTGTCGCCAAAGAGAGTTCTTGCGGCGTGCCACCAGTGCCCGAAAAGGAATAACAAGCCAAAGCACAAGTGTGCATAGGTGAACCATGCTCTTGGAGAGCTTCTGAATACACCATCTGACTTGTAGCGATCTCTGTCAAACTTGAAGGCTTCTCCAAGTTGAGACTTTCTAGCTAGACGTTTGACTATTACTGGATCAGTAAATGTTTGTCCATTTAATTCGCCACCATAAACGGTAGCTGTGACTCCAGTTTGTTCTATGGAGTACTTAGCTTCGGCGCGACGGAAAGGAATGTCAGCTTTAACGTTCCCATCCTTGTCTTCAAGAATGACAGGGAAGTTTTCAAAGAAATTTGGAATTCTTCTTACTTCTAAGTCATTGCCATCGCTATCAGTAAATGAAATGTGACCTTGCCATCCACTTGGAACTCCATCTCCATTAACCATTGCTCCTACTCTGAAGAGACCTCCTTTAGCAGGACTATTTCCAACATAGTCATAGAAAGCAAGTTGTTCAGGGATAGATCCATATGCTTCAGCTTTTGAAGCACCTTCATTCATAGATTCTTGAACTCTGCGGTTGATTTCAGTTTTGAAATACCCAGAATCCCATTGATATCTAGTAGGACCAAATAACTCAACTGGTGTTGTTGCTGATCCATACCACATGGTTCCAGCGACTACGAAAGATACAAAAAGAACAGCAGCAAGAGCACTAGCAAGGACGCCTTCCAGGCTGCCAAGCTTTAAAGCTCTATAAAGCCTTTCTCCAGGTCTATTGGTGATATGGAATATTCCACCAATTATTCCTAAAAGTCCTGCCCCAATGTGATTAGCGACAATTCCTCCAGCATTGAATGGATTAAATCCTTCTGCACCCCAAACTGGAGCAACTTTTTCTACATGACCAGTTAATCCATATGGGTCAGAAACCCATATGCCAACGGTTGAGCAATGAAATGCGCCAAACCCAAAGCATGTCAAGCCAGCTAAGAAAAGATGTATCCCAAAGATTCTTGGAAGATCTAAAGCTGGTTCTCCAGTGCGGGAATCCTCCCACAATTCAAGGTCCCAGTATGTCCAGTGCCATACGGCGGCGAGCATCAAGAGACCACTGAAAACTATATGAGCTGCGGCAACACCTTCGAAGCTCCAGAAACCGGGGTCAACTCCGGTTGCACCGGTGATATCCCATCCGTTCCAGCTACCTGTGATTCCAAGGCGTGCCATGAAGGGCATGACATACATGCCTTGGCGCCACATTGGATTTAGTACTGGATCCGAAGGATCAAAAATGGCCAATTCATATAAGGCCATAGAGCCGGCCCAGCCGGCTAACAAAGCAGTATGCATGAGGTGCACGGCCAAGAGGCGGCCAGGGTCGTTAATAACGACTGTGTGCACCCGATACCAGGGCAATCCCATGGGTCAGGTTCGTATAACGAAGCTGCTTAATGCAGCAAGACTCGCATGATCGTAAATGGTATTGCTTGAGTTAATGCACAGGATGGAGATACCTGAAATGACTTTTGACACTCTTGGATGAAATTTAGCTTGTTTTGGAAGGCTTGAATTCTAAAATAAGCAGTGGTGGACAAGAAAAAATCAAAAAAAAAAGAAAAAAAAGAATTTTTCAACTTTCAATCGATTTTGTAATTTTTAAGTTGTTTTTTGATCCAAGTAGAAAAAAAAACGAAAAATCAGGGATTAAATTCACCTTAAATCTATCTATTTAAAAATTTTTTCAAAATCATCAAAATTTCGAATAATTAAAAAAGGGGAATTCAAATGATTATTTTTCGGCAAATTACAAAATCTCAGACTCTTTGATTCAAATCACTGTTTTTCTGCTGAAGGGATATATAGTTTGTTTCAGTAAAATTTGTTCTGAGTAAAAACCTCGGTTATGGAAACCACTAGTTTTGGCTTTGCCGCAAGTCTATTATTTGTTGGAGTACCAACGATCTTTCTTATCGGTTTATTCGTTTCTACCAGTGAGGGTGAGAAATCAAGCTTTTATTCAGATTCCAGTAAGGGTAGATTGAGTCCTAAAAAGTAATTTAGGACTTTTTCTAATCAAAGATCTCAAGAGATACTTGAGATCTCAGTTAATAATGAGGTTGTATCTGGTAAGGGTATTACTTCAAAACTTTATTTATTCAATTAAAGAACTAAGATATTTGGCTTTGCTTTCTGATGAGCTCAATAAATAATCATTGGAAATTAATAAAAACGGTTCTCCCGCAACACACTGATCATGCTGGTGTTATGTGGCATGGTTCTTATTTAAACTTTTTAGAAGAGGGGAGAATTGATGCTTTGGATAAAGTTGGACTTTCATATTCAAAATTATCTAGAAATGGTTTTGAAATCCCAGTGATTTCAATTCAACTTAAATATAAAAGATCTTTTATTCATGGTGAAAAGGTTCTTTTAATGAGTCAATTTAAGATGGAAAATAAAATAAGACTTATTTGTAACTCTTTATTTGTGAAATCCAATGGTGATATTGGTGCAGAAGCAAAAATTGAACTTGTTGTTGTAAAAAAAATAAATGACTCAATAAAGTTAGTAAAAGACTTACCAGTACAAATTAAAAATATATTATTAATGCTAGAAGAAGGCCCAAAAATTTAAAGAATTGAATAATTTATGATTTTTAAATCCATTACTGGCGAGGCTTTTCTGCAATGGAGAAAGATAATGATATTGAAAGGCGGTAGGAAAGTTGATTTTGATTGGCTTTTAGAAATGGCTGCTGGAGTCTCTTGGTCTAAATTGCAAAGTATTATTTTGAATCCTGAGAATTTTATTTCCTTAGAAATCTCAATTGATGAATTAGAAGTTATTTGGGGATCTCATTTAAAAGATAAAATCCCACTTCAATATTTGATTTCTAAATGTCCTTGGAGAGATATTGAGTTAGAGGCTTCAGCAGATGCTCTTATACCTAGGCAAGAAACAGAGTTTTTGATTGATATTGCTTTGAAAAAAGTGTCTAATATTGATTGTGGAAGATGGGCTGATTTGGGTACGGGATCGGGACCTATAGCAGTATCTTTAGCTAAATCTCTTCCTAGTTGGAATGGGCATGCATCTGATATTAGTAATGAAGCATTAGACCTAGCAAAAAGAAATTTAAAATCTATTGTTCCTAATGCGAATGTGAGGTTTTCTTTGGGAGATTGGTGGGAACCTTTAAGCAGATGGTGGGGAAGCTTTAATCTGGTTTTAAGTAATCCTCCTTATATCCCCTCTAATTTAATTGAAGATTTAGACCCAGTAGTTAAAAATCATGAGCCTCGTCTGGCTTTGGATGGCGGAGAGGATGGAATGAATTCTTCTCGAAAAATCATTTTTGGGGCATTAAATGGACTTGCTAAAGGAGGTTGGTTAATTCTTGAACATCATTATGATCAAAGTGAAAAGATAACTTCTGTTATGAAGAATATTGGAATGGAAGAAGTTTCTTTTGAAAAAGATATAAGTGGAATTAGGCGTTATGCAATTTGTCGTAAAAAATGAAATGATCACCCAGCAATTTGGAATATCTGACTTGGCGAAAAAATTGAAAAAGGGAACTTTAGCTTTATTCCCTACTGATACTTTGCCAGCAATTTGTTCATACCCTAAATACTCAAAAAAAATATGGACTATAAAAAAAAGGCCTTCAACTAAGCCACTTATATTAATGGGAGGATGCTTGGATGATTTATTTGAGTATGTTCATCCCTGTGCTAAGGAAGACGGCTTGAAATTGGCAAGAAAATATTGGCCTGGAGCATTAACAATTGTTTTGCCAACAATAGGAAATTTTTCTAAGAATCTGAATTGCCATTCTAATTCTCTAGGTTTCAGAGTCCCCGCACTAAGACTTGCAAGGGATTTGCTTATCAAAACTGGCCCTCTTGCAACTACAAGTGCAAATATTTCTGGAGAGACACCTGTTAAAGATGCGTTAGAAGCTTCGATGAAATTCCCTGGGATCCCAATACTTGGACCTGTTCCTTGGCCAAAGGCCTCTGGTCTCGCAAGCACAGTTGTTGAATGGAATAAAGGGGAATGGAATTTGTTAAGAGCTGGTTCAGTTGTTTTGAATTAAAAGAAAAGAATGATTTATCTTTTTCTAAGTGTTTTATTTTTGCAATCTCTTTTTTGGTGGGTTTTTCGATTTCCCACAATGGGTTTTGATTGGATTTATCAATTAAAATTTCTCAAATTCTTAGTTATTGCTTTTTCAATTTGGATTATCTCTGGTAAATCCAGATAGATTTTTTAGTCCTGGTTTTTAAGATGCCGGCTAACAGATTTGAACTGATGACCTTCGCTTTACAAAAGCGCTGCTCTACCGCTGAGCTAAGCCGGCAATGATTTTATCTTACCTAAGAAAGTAAACTAAAAGTTAATCTATATAGAAAATTTGTTGAAAATACTTTTTAAATATCTTTTTGTTCTCAAACAAAACAAATCAATACCATCTTTTAATTGATTATGAATTTTGTTCTTTGTCTTCAGTTTCTTGAGGATTTTCTTCTGACTTATTAATAGGCTCTTTAAGTTTGATTTGACCAGACATAGTTCTTTTTATTGGTAGGTTTGCAACTAATGCAGTCATGCGATCTTCTGTCTCAAGACTTACTGCACCTTCATCCACATCTATCTCTACATACTTTGCTACCACCTCAAGTATTTCTTTTCTCATTTGATCTAAAAGTTCTGTGCTGAGATCTGATCGATCATGAGCTAAAACAAGTTGCAACCTCTCTCTCGCAGTGCTAGCACTAGCTCGCTGTCTACGTAGTAACTTGTTGATAATGTCTCTAAGTGTCATTGCCATTTCTTTAGAAAATTTTTGTTTGCATAAGTCTTCTAAACTTCGCTCCAAATCCCGAACTTTCCTCTAACGGATCAATAAGCGGAATATCTTCTCCTTGTAATCTCTTGGCAATATTTAGATAACATTTAGCTGCTGGGGAATTAAGACTATTTAAAGTTAGAGGCTCCCCTCGGTTTGTACTGACAATTACTTGCTCATCCTCTAGCACTAGGCCAAGTAAAGGTAGGGCTAAAATATCAGTCACATCATCGATGGACAGCATTTCTTGGTTGGCCATCATCTTTGGCCTAACTCTATTAAGAACTAACTGGACTGGTTTAATAGCATTTGTATTAAGCAGCCCAATTACTCTGTCTGCATCTCTAACTGCTGATACCTCAGGGTTGGTAACTACTATCGCTTCTTGAGAGGCAGCCATAGCATTTTTAAATCCATCTTCAACTCCTGCAGGACAGTCAATTAAAACGTAATTGAACTGTTCTTTTAACATATCGACTATGCGCCTCATATCATCCGGTTTTAACCAATCAAGCATTCTTGGATTCCCAGCAGGAAGTAAAGATAGATTGGCTTCTTGCTTATGCTTCACTAAGGCCTGATCAAGTCTGCATTCCTCCTCAAGAACTTCTTGTGCCGTATACACAATTCGATTTTCAAGACCTAATAATAAATCCAAATTTCTCAGACCAAAGTCTGCGTCTAAAACAGCAGTGGTGAACCCCTGCCTTGCAAGTGAAATGCCAAGATTTGCAGTAAGGGTTGTCTTGCCAACCCCGCCCTTTCCAGAGCAAATAAGAATGACGCGCGTATCTGTCGCCACGGACCTCCTTGGATTCGACAAACTTTAGTTCGATTTTGATGAAGAAAAAAGCTTTATTGTCAGATCGTTTGCATTGGGTTTGCTTTTGAAGACATCTCTTAGGTTTTAAGTAGTAATTTCTTCTTGCTTTTTATTTGAAAACCCCTACTTAATTTAACTTTTCGAACTATGTTGTCTCTAATGGGCAAATTATAATTTCTTCAGAATCTATTCTTGCCTGCTCTGCAAAACCAAGTTGGGGCTTTTCCTTAGGTCCTCTAGCAACTCTTGAAGCGATTCTTAGTTGAACAGGTCTAAGTTGAAGTGCCGATATGGTTGATTTAGAGTCGCCTTTACTTCCTGCATGCGCAATTCCAAGAAGTCTTCCCCAAATAATAATATTTCCCTCTGCACTAACTTTTGCCCCTGGATTAACATCTCCTAGGATTAATAAATCTCCAGAGCTTTCAAGATATTCTCCTGACCTGACAGTTCCTTGATGAAAGTTGGTTTTTGAAATAGTTATATTTTTTTCATTTATCTTTAAAGTTTCATTTAAATGATTTTCAATAATAAATTGAGATTTATAACCTAATGATTGAGCGCTTACTGTTGTCTTTAAAGATGTTGAACAAACACTAATTACTGTACAATTTGATTGATTTGAAATTGCAATAACTTCCAATAAATCTGTACATGAAAGATCGAGATTTTTACAATCGATTTCTAGATTGCTTGATTTCAGGTATTTTAATTTATTTCTTAAGCATACTTTCCAACTTGGATATTTACAATCTTGGATATTTACAATAATTTTTTGAGGTTTTGAATTCATTTTTAATTATTTTTCATTTTTAGATTTTCAATCTCTATTTTTAACTTACTTTCTATTTCGTTTGGGTAAATCAACCATGAAGATTGATTAGGCTCTATTAATCTCTCAACTAATGGTGAGACTTTCTCAAGAGCCTGAAGATTGTCTCCATCCCATAAACGAAGCCCATATTTATAAGGATGATAACTTGTAACTACTTGCTCTCTTAGACCGCATGATATATCTGGCTCGATGCCATTCTTTTCAGAAAGAAGCCTTGCTTTTGCAAGAGCTTCTAGTCTCATTTCCAAGCAGAAGGAAGATATATTTAATGCTTTTAATAAATTTCTTTGTATAAAACGTTTACATAGATTTTTTAGATTATGAAAACCAGAGTCTTGCCATCTATGAATATGGTATCCAGTTACTATATCATCATTAGACAAAAAACTTTTTACGTCCATTTTTTCATGATTCCATAACCATTCAGACATGTTTTTATCAGCCCATAATTTTTTTGGTCCAATTTTTCTTGCTGTTTTTATAATTTGCTCTAATAACCAATTGCAAACTTCATTTAGTCGATGATTGTATACGCTTCTATACATAAGATTCCTGATTACTAAATAATGTTCAACTGCCATTAGACCTTTTGGGTGTATTGCTAAATCTCCATCTGGAGCAATTGTCATTGCTGATATTATTCGATCTATATCTAGGTGACCATATCTTGCCCCAGTTGTATAACTATCTCTTATTAAGTAATCAAGTCGATCACAATCCAGCTGACTACTAATTAACGAAACTATTACTTTCTTTTCTGCTTTCCTCGATTGAATTAAATCTGATATTGCTTTAGCATTTCCCTCTCCATATTTGTTAAGTATCTCTGTTATCTCTTGATTTGAATTTATTAACTTGGCTGTCCATTCTTCATGTTTAATTTTGAAAATCTCCTCACTTGTATGACTTAGTGGCCCGTGACCTAAATCATGTAAAAGTGAGGCGCCGTAGAGAATGAATTTGTGTTCTTTTAATTCTGAATCAAAGCTAGATAAATGATTTATTGCTCTTCTTGCTAGATGAAATACACCAATGGAATGAGTGAATCTGCTTGATTCTGCTCCATGAAAAGTTAAGTAAGCAGGACCTAATTGTTTGATTCTTCTTAATCTTTGAAATGGTGAGGAATCTATTAATTCCATCACCATTTTTTCTTCTGGAATTGAGCTATTTAATGTAATGGACTGATGAAGAGGATCATAATAAGTTCTTGTTGACATGACTTATTCAATTTCTTTGCGAAGTAATTGTTCTTCTTTTATTTGACTTTCTTTTGAAAGCTTTTCTGAGATTTCTTCTTTGTCCAAAGTAGCTTGCATAATTAGCTCTGCATCTAAAAGCCATCTGTCTTCATCAGAACCTGGATTAAGAGGTTCTGGCATTTCTAAAATGCGATCAGGATCTATTCCAAGATTTTGTATATCTCTTCCACTTGGAGTTAAATAGCTAGCAACTGTTACGGCTAAACCACTGCCATCACTAAGATTGGTTAAAGATTGTATTAGACCTTTTCCGAAAGTTTTATTACCTATAAGTTCAGATCTTTTATTGTCTTGAAGAGCACCAGCAAGAATTTCACTAGCGCTTGCCGTCCCCTCATTGACAAGCGTAACCATAGGACCGTCATAAAGAGTTTCTAACCCAGAGCTGATCGGATCATTTATGGAATCTCGTTTTTTTGTTTCGACAATAGGCATATTGCTTAGGAAATCGTCTGCAACGGCTAGGCCCGAACTCACTAAACCTCCAGAGTTATTTCTTAAATCTAAAATTAGTCCATCTATTTCTTTGTCAGAAAGTTCTTCTAATGCTTCCTTGACTTGAACAGGGACTCCCTCGCTAAATTGTGTAATTCGTAAGTAGCCGAGAGTATGAGATTCATTTCTAATTCTCTTCGTCCTAACTGGTCTTAAATCAACACTTCTTCTTTCTAAAGAAATTTCTTTTATTTCATTATTGGGTTCCTGTAATTTAACAATTACTTGTGTTCCTGTTTCTCCTCTCAATTTTGCGGCTGTTGCCTCAAGACCTAATTGTTTTGGAGATTGTTCATTTACTCTTTTTAAAATTGTTCCACTTTTAATACCTGCATCTGAGGCAGGAGAACCTTCAAGAGCTGATATTACAACTATTTCTCCATCTTCTTTTCTGGCTCCTAACTGAAGTCCAACTCCATTGATTTCACTACCTATATTGCTTTTTTTCATCGCTTCGTAATCATCTGGCTTCAATAATCGAGTATAAGGATCTCCAAGAGGTAGAAGCATTGCTTCTATGGCTGAATAAGCCTGTTGAGAATTATTTATTGGCTTCTCAAGAGCTTTTTGACGAAGTTTTTTCCATTGAATTTCATCAAATTTCTCAGGAGCAAAATAACCCTCATTAACTAGATTCCAAGCTTCAATAACCAGCAATTGTCCATCATTGAGGGCAAAAGCGGGCTGCGTTAAAACTTGAAATAAAATCCCAAAGCTAATTAAAACTGCAAAAAATCTTTGCAGAAGCTTGGTTAAAGATTTAACAGATGAAAGCATTGGATTGATCTTTTGCAGCGACCAAGGGGCACATCTAGTAAGATATTTGAAAGTACTGTGCATAAGTGGATGGCGAATTCTTCACCGGTTTATGACTGGTTCCAGGAACGTCTTGAGATACAGGACATAGCTGATGATGTCACTTCAAAATACGTTCCTCCACATGTCAACATTTTTTATTGTCTGGGTGGGATAACACTGGTTTGTTTTTTGATTCAATTCGCGACTGGTTTCGCGATGACCTTTTATTACAAACCTACAGTAACTGAAGCTTATAGCTCAGTTAGTTATTTGATGACAGACGTCAGCTTTGGTTGGTTGATTAGGTCAGTCCATAGATGGAGTGCCTCAATGATGGTACTCATGCTTATTTTGCATGTTTTTCGTGTTTATTTGACTGGTGGATTTAAAAGGCCTAGAGAATTGACATGGATAACAGGGGTGGTTATGGCAGTAATAACAGTTGCTTTTGGAGTTACAGGGTATTCATTGCCTTGGGATCAAGTGGGTTATTGGGCAGTGAAAATTGTTTCTGGAGTACCAGCTGCTATTCCAGTGATTGGTGACTTCATGGTTGAACTTCTTAGAGGTGGTGAGAGTGTTGGGCAGTCAACTTTGACGAGATTTTATAGCCTCCATACTTTTGTGATGCCATGGCTATTAGCGGTATTTATGTTGATGCATTTTCTAATGATTAGAAAACAAGGTATCTCTGGCCCTCTATAATCAAATTGATTTAATCGAAATTTATCCAAATAAACCTTAAATTATTTTCAAAAATTTTCTTAAACCATGTCTACCCTTAAGAAACCTGACTTATCAGATACCAAATTAAGAGCAAAACTTGCTAAAGGAATGGGTCATAATTATTACGGTGAACCAGCATGGCCAAATGACCTTTTATATATATTTCCTGTAGTAATTCTTGGGACAATAGCTTGTGTTGTTGGTTTAGCAGTTTTAGATCCTGCTTTCCTTGGAGATAAAGCTAATCCGTTTGCAACTCCTTTGGAGATACTTCCTGAATGGTATTTATATCCTGTTTTTCAGATTTTACGTGTTGTCCCCAATAAGTTGCTTGGTATTGCTCTTCAAACTTTAATACCTTTGGGCTTGATGATTCTTCCATTTATCGAAAATATCAATAAATTTGCTAATCCTTTCAGAAGACCAGTTGCGATGTCATTGTTTTTATTTGGAACAGTTTTGACAATGTATTTAGGTATTGGAGCATGCTTACCCATTGATAAATCTCTAACTTTAGGCTTGTTCTAAAAGTTTTCCTCTAAATTAAGCATCAAAACGTCATCAGGCTCAGCTCTCAATAAATGATGCAATAACAAAAATCCAACAATAGTCCAAGTTTGATAAGTTCTAGATTGCTGCCCTACCCATGTACCAGTAGGCCCATCAAAATATTCTGCCCATTTTTGTCTTGGTAGTTGATTCAACTGACTCCAATAACATTCTTCAATTAGAGCCCTCATTTGTCCCATGAGTAAAACATCTGCTTTTGGGTAACGTTTTTCATGAAGCAATATAGAAGCGCCAAAAAACCATAAAAGGCTAGGCCAATGCCCCCCATTGTGATAACTCCATGGCCAGTTTTTTGGATCTGAACCTGTTTTATTTTGCCATTCTTCTATATCCATTGGTGGATGACAAATCCTCATTGGCATTTGTGCCATTAGGTGTTCGCGGTTATGCAAAACCAGACGAAATAATGCTCTTTGCTGGGGTGCTGTCAAAACTCCAAACATGCAAGCTAAAGAATTCCCCAAGCTATAAAAACGAAAATCTGGTCTACCAGTTCTTATATTTCCAATAAGGTATCCACCTCTATTCTCGAGCCAATCTTGCAGCCATGAAGGGACAACTTGAGGCTGAACATTGAATTCATTTTGATGTTGATCTTCACCATATTGTTCAGTAGGCCTTCTTCTAAGAACTTGCATCGTTTTGCTTGTTACCCAATAATGTTTCAAAAGAAATTGGCGAAGGTCATGCACCCACTGACGAGTTAAAACAAGTCTCTGATCAAGTAATCGACTTTTTTGATTTTTCCTGCTTAATTCCATTAGTTGAATACAACTTTTTAGACATGCATGCAATAAAACCTCTACTTCAAGAGGAGCCCCCCAAACATCCATAGGTCGATCGATCATGAATGAACAATCTGGTACGAATAAAACAGGATTTCCCTCAAAAGTTGGATGCAGAACTAAATCAAGAAGAAGTTGTACTCCCCTTTGAACTTGTTGACTTGTCCCAAAACTTTGATCGCCACTTTTTTTAACATATAGCCAACAAAGCACTGGCCACCACAGGCTTGCATCTGCAGAAGTAATTCTTCCTATGGATCTCTGTCCATAATCTGCTATTAATTTTCCTTTTTCTTCGATAAAGCTTGTTGGGAAAACCCCTCTAGTTTGATAAGTAGTACTTTGTAAATCCAGACTTACTGTCAAGAATTTTTTGACTATGTCAAATCTTT
Source organism: Prochlorococcus sp. AG-402-I20 (assembly GCA_003216975.1). Lineage (GTDB taxonomy): Bacteria > Cyanobacteriota > Cyanobacteriia > PCC-6307 > Cyanobiaceae > Prochlorococcus_B. The sequence goes on along the minus strand of QCHY01000006.1, from coordinate 11,217 downwards.
TTTGAGTTAATAAATAGATCATTACTGGGACATTGTCCCTTAAAAAGATTTCTCCATAATTAAGAGCATCATTTTTTGTGGGATGCTCTAAAGCCGCGACACTCCCTGCAATATCTCCAGAAATTTCAATGAGTGTTTTTTCGAAATGCTCTTTAGCTCTTGCTACAACTTTGTCTTCATTCGAGTTAGGGCGTACTCTTTGGTGTTGTTGACTAAAACGTGCGGGCATTAAGATAATCTGATGCCATCGCTAAAAGCTAGTTATGGCTTACTCCTTTGATATTGATACTAAGAGGTAAAACATTTCATTTGCAACTTTGTTGCATCTAAGTACGTTGAGGGTCTACAATATTTTTCTGCGCGAAAGTCAATCTGGAGCGTACTCAGTTAGCAAAAATAACGAAAGTTTTTTAGTTAAGTGGGAGTTTTACAACATTTGAAGACTAAACCCTTCTGTGATGTAAGCTGAAAAACGGTCGAAAGATCGAAAAGTGTTCTTGGCTTTTAAGTCAAAAACATTGCACCTGGACAACTTAAAAGTTTAGGAACTGACGCTTTTATCGCGTTCAATTATTTATTAATTGGATGTATTTGCGATAAAGGTGTGAGGTCCCGTCAAAAGAAATTAGTTGCATAATGCTGTCACTAAATGATTAGAGTTTCACGGCTCTATATTGATATTCAGTGCTACAGAGTTAGAGCAACGACGGATCTGAGATCCGGGAAAGTCACGTAGATAAAACTAAGTGCACTCTTTAGAACCCTTGTTAAATTCAAGGTGGCAACAATCACAATCAGTACGCCAGTGCTGTTATCTGTGGGAGAAGCAAATCAGACTGAGTAGAATTAATTTTTACAATAGGGCCTGACTACAACGGAGAGTTTGATCCTGGCTCAGGATGAACGCTGGCGGCGTGCTTAACACATGCAAGTCGAACGAACCTTCGGGTTAGTGGCGGACGGGTGAGTAACGCGTGGGAATCTGCCCTCAGGAGGGGGATAACGGTTGGAAACGACCGCTAATACCCCATATGCCGAGAGGTGAAATGAATTTCGCCTGAGGATGAGCCCGCGTCTGATTAGCTTGTTGGTGAGGTAATGGCTCACCAAGGCATCGATCAGTAGCTGGTCTGAGAGGATGATCAGCCACACTGGGACTGAGACACGGCCCAGACTCCTACGGGAGGCAGCAGTGGGGAATTTTCCGCAATGGGCGAAAGCCTGACGGAGCAACGCCGCGTGAGGGACGAAGGCCTCTGGGCTGTAAACCTCTTTTCTCAAGGAAGAAGATATGACGGTACTTGAGGAATAAGCCACGGCTAATTCCGTGCCAGCAGCCGCGGTAATACGGGAGTGGCAAGCGTTATCCGGAATTATTGGGCGTAAAGCGTCCGCAGGCGGCCTTTCAAGTCTGCTGTTAAAGCGTGGAGCTTAACTCCATCATGGCAGTGGAAACTGATTGGCTTGAGTATGGTAGGGGCAGAGGGAATTCCCGGTGTAGCGGTGAAATGCGTAGATATCGGGAAGAACACCAGTGGCGAAGGCGCTCTGCTGGGCCATTACTGACGCTCATGGACGAAAGCCAGGGGAGCGAAAGGGATTAGATACCCCTGTAGTCCTGGCCGTAAACGATGAACACTAGGTGTCGGGGGAATCGACCCCTTCGGTGTCGTAGCTAACGCGTTAAGTGTTCCGCCTGGGGAGTACGCACGCAAGTGTGAAACTCAAAGGAATTGACGGGGGCCCGCACAAGCGGTGGAGTATGTGGTTTAATTCGATGCAACGCGAAGAACCTTACCAGGGCTTGACATCCTGCGAACCTCTAAGAAATTAGAGGGTGCCTTCGGGAACGCAGTGACAGGTGGTGCATGGCTGTCGTCAGCTCGTGTCGTGAGATGTTGGGTTAAGTCCCGCAACGAGCGCAACCCACGTTTTTAGTTGCCAGCATTTAGTTGGGCACTCTAGAAAGACCGCCGGTGATAAACCGGAGGAAGGTGTGGATGACGTCAAGTCATCATGCCCCTTACGTCCTGGGCTACACACGTACTACAATGCTACGGACAAAGGGCAGCAAACTCGCGAGAGCTAGCAAATCCCATAAACCGTGGCTCAGTTCAGATCGTAGGCTGCAACTCGCCTACGTGAAGTAGGAATCGCTAGTAATCGCAGGTCAGCATACTGCGGTGAATACGTTCCCGGGCCTTGTACACACCGCCCGTCACACCATGGAAGTTGGCCACGCCCGAAGTCGTTACTTTAACCCTTGTGGAGAAGGACGCCGAAGGTGGGGCTGATGACTGGGGTGAAGTCGTAACAAGGTAGCCGTACCGGAAGGTGCGGCTGGATCACCTCCTAACAGGGAGACAATAAATTGATTGTGATGTCTAAGTTATTTAATCTTAGGCCGCAATCCTGTCACCTTAAGGTCGATCGGTACCTCAGATTTTTGGATTAGTTTTATAATTAATTCTCTGATTTCAGTTCCTAAACTTGTCTAGGTCACACCCAACAAAGTTTTCTCCTGGGCCATTAGCTCAGGTGGTTAGAGCGCACCCCTGATAAGGGTGAGGTCCCTGGTTCAAGTCCAGGATGGCCCATTCGTTGTTGGGGGTATAGCTCAGTTGGTAGAGCGCCTGCTTTGCAAGCAGGATGTCAGCGGTTCGAGTCCGCTTACCTCCACTGAAAACTATCCTGATAACTAAATTCCGGAGAAAAATTTTTAGATGTGACTTAGTATTGTCTATTCGAATAGAACCTAGCTTCTTATCATCTTTATTTATAGTTGATAACATGCTGGGCTCACATGGATTTATTCCATGAGAATTCAGTAGAACCTTGAAAACTGCATAGATTAGAAAGAATAAAGCATCTCATGGATGCATAATTCAGTTTTTATAATTTAGCTTTAACACTAAATTATATTCACATGAATTCATGTTTAATTCTTGAGTAATAGCCGAGCACAATTGATTTTGTGATTGTATTTAAGGTCAAGCTACAAAGGGCTCATGGCGGATACCTTGGCACACAGAGGCGATGAAGGACGTGGTTACCTGCGATATGTCTCGGGGAGCTGGATACACGCTTTGATCCGGGAATTTCCGAATGGGGCAACCCTTAGAACGGCCAGCTGAATATATAGGCTGGCACGAGCCAACCCAGCGAACTGAAACATCTTAGTAGCTGGAGGAAAGGAAAGTAAATAACGACTCCCTAAGTAGCGGCGAGCGAACGGGGAATAGCCCAAACTGATAGTTTCGACTATCGGGGTTGTGGGACAGAAACGTGGACTAACAAACCTAGAAGAAGCGTTTGAATGGCGCGCCATAGAGGGTGAAAGCCCCGTAATCGAAAGGAGAGTTAGCCTATCTGTATCCCGAGTAGCACGGAGCACGTGGAATTCCGTGTGAATCTACGAGGACCACCTCGTAAGGCTAAGTACTCCTGTGTGACCGATAGTGAAACAGTACCGTGAGGGAAAGGTGAAAAGAACCCCGGGAGGGGAGTGAAATAGAACATGAAACCATGAGCCTACAAGCAATGGGAGCCCGACTTATCGGGTGACCGTGTGCCTGTTGAAGAATGAGCCGGCGACTTATAGGCACTGGCGGGTTAAACCGAGAATGGTGGAGCCACAGCGAAAGCGAGTCTGAATAGGGCGTTTTGTCAGTGTTTATAGACCCGAACCCTGGTGATCTAACCATGGCCAGGATGAAGCTTGGGTGATACCAAGTGGAGGTCCCAACCGACTGACGTTGAAAAGTCACCGGATGAGCTGTGGTTAGGGGTGAAATGCCAATCGAACCAGGAGCTAGCTGGTTCTCCCCGAAATACGTTGAGGCGTAGCGTCTAGTGCTCCAGCAGGGGGGTAAAGCGACCATTTCGGTGCGGGCTGCGAGAGCGGTACCAAATCGTGATGAACTCTGAATACCCTGTGTGTAACTAGGCAGTCAGACTGTGGGGGATAAGCTCCATAGTCGAAAGGGAAACAGCCCAGACCGCCAGCTAAGGTCCCAAAATCAACACTAAGTGATAAAGGAGGTGGGATTGCCCAGACAACCAGGAGGTTTGCTTAGAAGCAGCCATCCTCAAAGGAGTGCGTAATAGCCCACTGGTCGAGCGATCCTGCGCCGAAAATGAACGGGGCTAAGTGTTGTACCGAAGCTGCGGATTTATTTATAAATGGTAGGGGAGCGTTCTATGTGGGGTGAAGCGTTAGCGTAAGCGGGCGTGGACTGCATAGAAGTGAGAATGTCGGCTTGAGTAGCGAAAACATGGGTGAGAATCCCATGCCCCGAAACCCTAAGGGTTCCTCCGGCAGGCTCGTCCGCGGAGGGTTAGTCTGGTCCTAAGGTCAGGCCGAAAGGCGTAGTCGATGGATAACAGGTCAACATTCCTGTACCAGTTATGTTTTGGGAAGGGGGACGGAGAAGGCTAGCCAATCCAGATGTTGGTTACTGGTTCAAGCGTTCGAGGCTTTGAGGAACGGAGAAAACGTTCTGAGCTAAGGCGTGAGTACGAGCTGCTACGGCAGCGAAGTTGGTGACGTCATACTTCCAAGAAAATCCCTATACCCGTTAAGGCATAACTGCCAGTACCCGAAACCGACACAGGTGGGGTGGTAGAGAATACCGAGGGGCGCGAGATAACTCTCTCTAAGGAACTCGGCAAAATGGTCCCGTAACTTCGGGAGAAGGGATGCCAGCGCAAGCTGGTCGCAGTGAAGAGGCCCAGGCGACTGTTTACCAAAAACACAGGTCTCCGCTAAGTCGCAAGACGATGTATGGGGGCTGACACCTGCCCAGTGCCGGAAGGTTAAGGAAGTTGGTTAGCGTAAGCGAAGCTGACGACTGAAGCCCCGGTGAACGGCGGCCGTAACTATAACGGTCCTAAGGTAGCGAAATTCCTTGTCGGGTAAGTTCCGACCCGCACGAAAGGTGTAACGATCTGGGCGCTGTCTCGGAGAGAGGCTCGGCGAAATAGAATTGTCTGTGAAGATGCGGACTACATACACCCGGACAGAAAGACCCTATGAAGCTTTACTGCAGGTTGGTATTGTTCTCGGGCTCTGAATGCGCAGGATAGGTGGGAGACTTCGAAGTAGTGCTTTTGGGTGCTACTGAGTCAATGGTGAGATACCACTCTTTCAGAGCTAGAGATCTAACGTTTACCCGTTATCCGGGAAACGGACAGTATCTGCTGGGCAGTTTGACTGGGGCGGTCGCCTCCTAAAAGGTAACGGAGGCGCACAAAGGTTTCCTCAGGCTGGTTGGAAATCAGTCGTCGAGTGCAAAAGCAGAAGGAAGCTTGACTGTGAGACCTACAAGTCGAACAGGGACGAAAGTCGGTTTTAGTGATCCGACGGTTCTGAGTGGAAGGGCCGTCGCTCAACGGATAAAAGTTACTCTAGGGATAACAGGCTGATCTCCCCCAAGAGTTCACATCGACGGGGAGGTTTGGCACCTCGATGTCGGCTCATCGCAACCTGGGGCTGAAGTCGGTCCCAAGGGTTGGGCTGTTCGCCCATTAAAGCGGTACGCGAGCTGGGTTCAGAACGTCGTGAGACAGTTCGGTCCATATCCGGTGTATGCGCAGGAATATTGAGAGGATTTCTCCCTAGTACGAGAGGACCGGGAGGAACGCACCTCTGGTGTACCAGTTATCGTGCCAACGGTAAACGCTGGGTAGCCATGTGCGGAGTGGATAACCGCTGAAAGCATCTAAGTGGGAAGCCCACCTCAAGATGAGTATTCCCATGGTTTAAACCAGTAAGATCACGGGAAGAACACCCGTTGATAGGCTCTACGTGGAAGTCTGGTAACAGATGCAGCGGAGGAGTACTAATAGATCGAGGGCTTGACCTTCTTTTGCTTTTACTCAAATTATTGCTTTGTTCTTTCTGATTATTTTTAATAATTTCTATGCAGTCTTCAGGGTTCATAAATAACACTATCCTGGTGTTCATGGCGATGTGGAACCACTCCGACCCATCTCGAACTCGGTTGTGAAACGCATCAGCGGCGACGATATTTGGGGGGTAGCCCCCTGAGAAAATAGCTCAATGCCAGGTAAAATTTTTAAAAAAGAGTCTTTATAGACTCTTTTTTAATGATCAATTATTTTTGGCAATTAGGACACCAGTGAGTACTCCTGCCACAAATCTTTTCTCGCAATATCTTTACACCACATTTTTTACAACTTTTACCACCTCTTCTATATACCCAGGCTTGTCCACCATAATTTCCATTAATTCCCTCTAAATCTCTAAAGTCACTAAAAGTAGTACCTCCTTCTCCGATACTTATTTTTAAGATTTTGATCATACTTTTGCAAAGCTTTTTTAATTCAGGGGTTTTTAGATTTTTACTTTCAGTTTTTGGATTAATACCAGCATCAAATAATGTTTCATCTGCATATATATTTCCAACACCCGCGACAATTGCTTGATCTAATAATGCAGATTTAATTGATCGAGTTTTTTTCTTCAAATATTCTTTTAAGTAATGACTATTGAAATCAGCACTAAAAGGCTCTGGACCTAACCTTTTAATTCCAGATACTATTTCAGGTACTGTTTTCGAGGATGGAACATACCACATTTGTCCGAAATTTCTAATATCTATAAAACGAAGCTCTTTCCCTCCCTTTTCAAAAAACCTAACTCTTGTATGCTTGCATGGGAGTATTTGTTCCTCAATTAATTTAAATTGACCTGTCATTCTAAGATGAACAACTAAAAAGCCTTTTCTGTCTTTTTCTTTCGTATGTAGGGCCCCTATTAAATATTTACCTCTTCTTTCCCAATTACCTAAATAACTATATTTAATATTATTTATGAAATTTTTAGATCCACCAATACTTGCAATTGATCTTTCCTTTAATACTTCTATTCTTTCAATATAAAAATTATTTAGAAGTTTCTCAAGCCCCTTCCTAACTGTCTCAACCTCAGGTAATTCTGGCAAAAGTAAGAAAGTGCTAATTTGCGGCAGCTTCTAACTCTTTAACTGAAAATTGACTGGTATTGGCACCACCATCAACACCACTAAAAGCTTTGAAATCACATTTTTCAAATTTTACAGTTACTGGATACCGCATTGCTGGAGATTTATCGATAGAGACTATTTCACCAATTTGATTGAACCAGTATGATTCTTGACGCAAGATGCGAACCTTATCTTTTCTTGCAAAGCTCATCTGACTTCCCTAAATGATTTTTATATACTTATTATCTATCAGAACAGGAGAAATTTGCATTTGTGTCACAGACTGTCGCTGGTATTTTAAAAAATAGACAGTTTTTAAAAAGTTTTTTGCTTTCAGACAAAAAATATTCTTTTTGATTTTATGGCGAATTTTCAATTAGCTTTGAAAGGTTGAACTTTAAAAGATTTTATTTTTTGTGTTATCACATTCATCTTTAGACCCCTCCTCTCTTAGTTTTGATTTACCTGATCCTGAGCAAGACGACTTAAGTAATATTGATTTCATTAAGAGATTAGAAAGTGCATGGTCAATTTGCGAGCAATTTGATTTGCAAACCGAAATTTGGCGTGGAAGGATTTTACGTGTTGTAAGAGATAGAGAAAAAAGAGGTGGCGATGGAAGGGGGACAGGTTTCTTGCAGTGGTTAAGGGAGATGGAGATAAGTAAAAGCAAAGCATATTCTCTGATTAAGTTAGCTGATTCCTCAGATAATCTTGTGGTTGATGGAATTCTTGAAGAATCAAGTGTAAATAATTTTTCTAAAAGGGCTTTTATCGAAACGGCACAAGCTGAGCCTGAGATTCAACATATGATTTCTGAGGCTGCTAATGAAGGGAAGGACATCACAAGAAGACAAGTAAAGAGCTTGACTGACGAATTTATAGCCGCAACGAGCCCACTTTTGCCTGATAAAATTAGAGAAAAAACCCAATCAAATCTATTGCCAGCCAAGTTTGTTGCGCCATTGGTAAAAGAATTATCCAAATTGTCTTCTATTCAGCAAGAAGGAATTTGCGCAACCTTAAGAGAGAATCCTGAAATTGATTCAGTAAAAGATATGACGAATACTGCAAAATGGATGGGTAAGTCTTTAGATGCTTCTCTAGCATTAAGAACTTTTCATAATAAGAATTTAAATTTAGATAAAGCTACTCAAGAAGCTCTCAGATTGGATTCCTTAGGATTACTTTCAGATGCTTTTGGACAAGCAAAAACTATAGAGAGTTCAATCTTAAAGTTTCATTCTGCTTGGAAAAGATTAGAAGGCTTGCAAGAGAGACTATGGGTAGAGTCTGGAAGTAGCACCCCTTATTTAAGAGAGCTTTTAGATACTCTTCAAACTCTCACTGGTTCAACAATAAGAGTTTCTCTTGGAGAACTTTCAGGTGGTAAAACGCTGAGACTGCAACTTGTTGAGGAAGATTCTGAAAGATTAGAACCTCCATCTCTAGAAATAAATAAATAGTTTAAAAATTAAAATCCTTATCACAAAAATCATTAATTAATTTAAATTCAAAATCAGTCTTAGGGAAATACCAGCTTGTCCAGTAGTAATTATTTAATGTATTGTTCAATACTCTTTTTTTGCAATTAAGGGCTAAAAAGAAAGATGTATTCTTCTCTGTTTTTGCTGCAGAAATATAATTACCATCTAAATATGTCCAGTCTGACCAATTGATCATTAATGATCCATATTTTAACCATTTTAAAGCTTTATGTTCTCTTAATTTCAATTTTTTATTAGGATTAATTTTTATTTGATTACTTAATTTATTCAAAGTGTTAATTTCTTCTATTGATATGTTGTGAATCTTAGCGATTGTTGAAAGATCTTCTGTCTTAGAAGTTTTATGATAAAAAACTTTTTTGCTTGCTAATTTAATATTTTCACTATTGATTACCTTCTTATAGCTCGCAGAATTTGGTAATATAATTATCTGATTGAGCCTAAGATAGGAATCATTACTTAAATTATTTAAAGAAATAATATCTTTTGGATTTACATTGTAATCTCTGGCGATCTTATAAAGGGTATCTCCCTCAATAACTTGATAAGTAAGATGTTTATTTTTATTGTCTTTGTTATTGTTTCTATCAGGTACAATTATAACAGCTCCTTCTATTAATTTACTAGCATCATTGTAATTATTTATATACATTAGTTCTTTCAATGGGACTCCATATCGTCTAGATATTTTTAAAAGAGTGTCACCACTTTTTGCAATAATATTTGTTTCTGCCCTAGCAAATAAAGTAAATATTGATAAGAAAAAAATAACACTATTAATATAAAATAAGAGTGTAGGTATTTGAATCTTTTTGGTCATCTCTAGTCAAAATTAATAATCTATCTTGTAACGATTAAATCTATGTTAACCTATTAATTTATTAAGTAAAGATAAATCTAACTTGTAGGGAGGGTATCTGAACTTTAAATCTAACCAAAAAGGTTTTTTTAAGACTGATTTGTAATGAGTAAAATTATCAAATCCTGCTTTGCCATGGTATTTGCCCATACCACTTGTTCCGACCCCTCCAAATGGAAGCTCTGGTATCCCTGCCTGCAAAACAACATCATTAAAACAGACACCTCCAGAGGAGGTCATTGACAATATTTTTTTTTGTTCTTTCTCATCCCCTCCAAATAGATATAGAGCAAGGGGTTTAGGTAAAAACTTGAATTCCGAAATGGCCTGGTCGAGATTTTTGATACATAAAATAGGAAGCAAAGGACCAAAAAGTTCTTCTCGCATGAGTGGATCATTTCGATTCTCTATTTTGATCAAAGTAGGGCTAATTCTTTTCTCTATTTCATTACTCTCACCTCCAAAAATTATCTGACCATTCTTTTTGGCTTGTTGTAGTAAGTTATTAAGTCTATTGAATTGGGTTTGATTGATAATGTTTCCAAGGTGTTTTGAATCTAGGGGCTTTTTTCCGTAAAAAGCATTAATCGAATTTTTCAAATTGGAAATTAAACAATCAAAAAGTTTATGCTCAACTAGTAAATGATCAGGAGCAATACATGTTTGACCTGCGTTTAGACTTTTTCCCCATACAATTCTTTTTGCAGTTACTTCTAGATTTGCACCATCGATAACAACAGCTGGGCTTTTCCCACCAAGTTCTAAAGTTACTGGAGTAAGGTTTTTTGATGCAGCTTCCATTACTTTTTTCCCTATATTTTCTCCACCAGTAAAAAAAATGTGATCAAATTTTTTAGTTATCAAATCCGCAGCCATTGTCCCATCCCCTTCAAAAACTTGGACGATTTCTTGCGGAAAATATTTTTCTATGAGTTTTTTTATTAGAATTGATACATTAGGTGCGTGCTCGGATGGCTTTAAAACAGCAGTATTCCCAGCAGCAAAAGCTCCCACAAGAGGTTGAAGAGTAAGAGAAAAAGGATAATTCCATGGGCCAATTATTAATATGCAGCCCAAAGGATCTGGTTGGATCAATGCTTGAGCAGGTTTAAGAGAAACTGGAACGTTGATTCGCTTCGTCTTCATCCAATTGGATAAATTTTTCAGTGCAACTTTTATTTCTTGTTTGACAGCAAGAATCTCAAAGAACGCTTCAGTAGCAGGCTTTCCTAAATCCTGATTTAGAGCATTCAAGATATCTTTCTGATGATTTTCTAATAAATTTAATAAAGCGTGAAGCTGTTTCCTTCGCCATTTTTCATTTCTTGTTTTGCCAGATAAAACGAGATCTTGTAATTGGTTAAGCACGAAATTTTCTAATGACATTTTTCTATGTAATTTTTATTTCTTCTAACAAAATAAATCATTCATCGAGTGTAAGGCCTAAGAAGATAGCCCCATAAGCATATTAACTTATTTTATGATTCCTATTCCCTTACAAGCAATGGTGCTGTTGTTATGATGATGAATATAAGAGTAGCAATGAAAACCATCAAAGGTAATAATGAATTTTTAAGTAAATAATAAGGAAAACTATTTTGAGTATTATCTACGAGTTACTTTTTTTGGATATTGTGCCTAATATGTTATTCCTCAGGCATGAAAGATTGATTAATCATTTGTTTGTTATTTTTGCATTCTCCTTGGTTTTTGTAGGTGTTGCCGAGGTGATGTACTGGTTATATAAAAAAGAATACCTTAGGGCAAAGGCTAAATATCTAAGAGAAGTAATAGAACTAAAAAATGATTTAACTAGCTTGAATGAACCTTTTTATACATGTGTATATGAGAAATGGAACTCTGG
>QCHY01000005.1 GCA_003216975.1 Prochlorococcus sp. AG-402-I20 | reverse complement strand
AGAGGGAATTGTGCAGACTTTGCCATTGGTCCCATGAAAACAAGAATACAAAGAGTCAAAGCCGCCCAAATTGGAACAGTCCCAGAACTGACTGACTCTGATAAACCGTCAGCAATTCCTTGAAAATCGAAACTTCCAGTCGCCCAAAAAAGACCCAAGATACCAAGCAATAAGCCAAAGTCTCCGACTCTATTCACGATAAAAGCCTTTTGAGCGGCATGCGCGGCACCATCTCTGTCGTACCAAAAACCAACGAGTAAATATGAACACATGCCAACCAATTCCCAAAAAACATATATCTCAAGCAAATTTGGACTAACTATTAGCCCAAGCATAGAACTGCTAAATAAGGCTAAATAAGTAAAAAAACGAACATACCCAGGATCATGTGTCATGTAACCATGGGAATAAATCATTACCAAGAAAGCAATTGTCGTAACAAGAGCAAGCATGACTGCCGCTAAAGGATCAATCACATAGCCCATTGGCAACTCAAAAGAACCTGCACTCGCCCATATAAACAAGTGCTCAACTGGTGGCTTACCTGATAGTTGCTCAGCCAAAACTGCATAGCTAATAAATGCGGAAGCACCCACCGAAGTTAAAAGGGTTATTGCAACGGGTTTCCTTGAACGATTAAAAAGATCGTTAAAACTAATTAATCCCAAACCAATCAAAACTGCCCCACAAAGAGGAAGTAGTGGAATTAACCAAGCAAAATCTGCAGCCGAATGCATCCAGCTAAATCATATTGAAATAAGTTTAGGCAATTCTTGCTAGTAATTCAGTTAAATCAAAAGAGAGAAATCTCTGAGCTCCAACAGAAATAAATCTGTGCGACCACCAGAAAAAAATTACTGCAATGAGAATGCCCATTTGAGAGGGCCTGAGAAATTCTTTTATTTGTAATTTTTGTCGTCCATCCAACACAGCTAAGAATGGAATGACCGATGTTCTTTTCTTCACATCCTCAAATTCTTGTCCGAATTTGAGGCTAAGTCGTCTATCACCATGCCAAATGGCAAATAAATGATGAGCAATTAATCCCAAGCAAGTCACAAGAGTAAAGCTTGTGCCTATCCAAAGTAAATGCGCAAAACACCAAATAATTTGACCTATTGCCTGCGGATGGCGAGTGACTCTAATAATCCCTGTAGCATAAATTCTAACTTTAGGTTTCAGAACAGCTGGTATTTCTAAAAGGTTATATGTAGCTGGATACAAAAAAAGAAAACTAATTGCACTCAAAATCCAAATCATTGGAATTAGTTCGCTAACCCCTTGCAAATTCCAAAATCTAACTCCGTCGTAACGATGAGCAATAAAATAACCAACCAAAACAATAGCTGAGGGAATACTTGCAAAAGCAAAAACCAATCTCCATGCTCTTGCACCAATTAAACCTTCCGCCTTCGCCCTTAAAGCCGCACCTCCACTATGAATAACGGCAAAAAAAAACAAAAGTAATATCATCACAAAACTCGAACCATGAGTATCTGAAAATGTCATTAGTCCTTTAAAGAGCCTCTCAATAAATTATTAGATCCATACCGGATCAACAGTTGGTGTTGTTTTTCCCTACATTTTATTTTAATAACCGCCATGAAGGCCTGCCACCATGGCCGAAATTCCATTCACTCTTGACCAACTAAGAATCCTCAAAGCAATTGTTGATGAGGGAAGTTTTAAAAAAGCTGCTGACAGCCTGTTTGTTACTCAGCCAGCTGTGAGCTTGCAAGTGCAGAATTTGGAAAAACAACTAGAAATTGCCATATTTGATAGAGGAGGCAGAAAGGCTCAGTTAACTGAAGCTGGAAAACTTCTTCTCAATTATTGCGAAAAAATTTTAGGAGAGTGCCAAGAGACTTGCAAAGCTATTGAAGATTTAAATAATCTAAAAGGGGGCTCTCTCATTATTGGAGCTAGTCAAACTACTGGCACTTACTTGATGCCAAGAATGATTGGGCTTTTTAGACAAAAGTACCCAGAAGTTTCAGTTCAACTTCAAATTCATAGCACCAGAAGAACGGGATGGAGTGTTGCGAATGGTCAAATAGATATAGCTATCATCGGAGGTCAGCTTCCATTAGAATTAAATGAATCATTAGAAGTTATTCCTTTCGGAACAGATGAGTTAGCGCTAGTTTTACCTATTAATCATCCATTAGCAAAATTAAAAGAACTTACAAAAGAAGATTTATATAGTCTAAGATTTATAACTTTAGACAATCAATCAACGACAAGAAAAGTCGTAGATCAACTACTATCTTCTTCAGGGTTGGACGTCCAAAGATTAAATATTGAGATGGAATTAAATTCTCTTGAAGCTATTAAAAATGCAGTCCAATCAGATCTAGGAGCTGCTTTTCTCCCAGTTGTATCACTTGAAAGAGAACTCTCAGGCGGAAGTATTCACAGAGCGATAGTTGAAGATCTAGAAGTCAAAAGAGAACTAAAAGTAATCACTAATCCTGGTAGATATTCATCAAGAGCTGCAGCAGCATTCACACAAGACATATTACCTTTATTTGCTAGTTCATTTTCACCACTATTTAATGCAAAAAATTAAAACTGAATAGCTTCTTTATTGATACCGACCGCATCTTCTTCAGCACCTTTAATTATAAATTTATTTTCATTAACATCTGCTTGATAGACACAACGAACAATGGGCTGGTCCCTAATTGATCCAATATAAGCAAATGTATTCATTCTTTGTTTACACTCTCGAACATCTTCATTGTTTATTGCTCCTTGCTTTTGCAAAACAGTCCAATTTTCTCTTCTGATGACACAACCTGGTTGAAGAGCAGGTTGCGTGACAAAGCTTGTAGAGGGATTTAGGGTCGTATACATTTCAACATCAATAACAAAAGCACTTGCACCGTATTGCCTACAAAAGTCTGGATCTGGAACTGCCATGTCCAATTGTTGTTGACTTGCAATATTTCCCTGACCGCCTGAAGTTGTACTTGTGATAAGGCTTCCAATGCCAACACCAATTACCAATACTCCAGCTAAAATTGCAATTGAATTAGAGTTTATTTTGATTCCGCCTCCGCCACCTGTTGGACCTGAAGAGTTAAATCGACTGCCTCTTGGTTCATATGGATCTCTGATATTTGAATCTTTTCTAGTATTAAATTTGTTTCTTTCTTGTCTTCTCGCTAAATCTGATCTTCTGCGAGATGATGGACGCCGATTATAAGGACCTTGATTCATAATAATTCTTGTGTTCTTGGTAATCCCATGGAATAATTCATCACCCTACTATTTGGGTTATAACTAAGTTTTCCGTCTTGAAGCAACTTACGAATAAAATCTTCAAGTAGTGATCCAATTTTTCTCAAGCTGTAATCGCTCAATTCATTTTCGGCTTGAGAGTCAACTAATTCACGAAAATAATCTTGTACCTCTTTGATAGATAGATCAGTCCAAAGAAATTCATTATCTGGATCAATGTCTAATGTCAAATGTCCATTATCCAAAATTAAATCATTATTTTCTACAACTGCAGTAAATATTCTTACGTGACGTGTTGTGCATTTAAGAATAGTGTCGCTCATGAATTTAATACAACAAACCGAAATTTATACTGCAAATTTAACTACGTTATCCCTAGTTGGGTGGTCTTAATCACTAAAGTTGTTAAATACTCTTTTATTTAAGAATGCGCGTAGCAATCGCTGGGGCCGGATTAGCAGGACTCTCTTGTGCAAAATACTTAGCCGATGCAGGCCATAAACCATTCGTTTACGAGGCAAGAAACGTACTTGGCGGGAAAGTTGCCGCTTGGAAAGATGAAGATGGCGATTGGTACGAGACGGGATTACATATATTTTTTGGAGCATATCCAAACATGCTTCAGCTTTTTAAAGAGTTAAATATTGAAGATCGTCTTCAATGGAAAAGTCATTCAATGATTTTCAACCAACCTGAAGAACCTGGCACATATAGCCGTTTCGATTTTCCTGATCTTCCTGCACCAATTAACGGAGTGGCAGCAATTTTAAGTAACAATGACATGCTGAGCTGGCCAGAAAAAGTTTCGTTTGGTCTAGGACTAATACCAGCCATGTTGCGCGGGCAAAATTATGTAGAAGATTGTGATAAGTACTCTTGGACCGAATGGCTAAAAAAACAAAATATTCCCGAAAGAGTAAATGACGAGGTTTTTATTGCAATGAGTAAGGCACTCAATTTCATAGGTCCTGATGAAATATCCTCAACAGTTTTATTAACTGCATTAAACCGTTTCTTACAAGAGAAAAATGGATCAAAAATGGCATTCCTTGATGGAGCTCCGCCAGAAAGACTTTGTCAACCGATTGTTGATCATATAAGAGCTGCAGGGGGAGATGTATTTTTGAATTGTCCACTTAAAAAAATCAACTTAAAAGAAAATGGCTCTGTTGATAATTTCTTAATAGGAAGTGCTAAAGAATCTCATGGAAAAGAAATTAAAGCCGACGCATATGTGAGCGCAATGCCTGTGGATATTTTTAAAACAATTTTGCCTAATGAATGGGCATCTAAAGATATTTTTAGAAAGCTAGAAGGATTGAAAGGAGTTCCAGTTATTAATATTCATCTTTGGTTCGATCGAAAGCTAACAAATATTGATCATCTTTTATTCAGTAGATCTCCACTATTAAGCGTTTATGCAGATATGAGCATAACTTGTAAAGAATATGAAGATCCAAATCGTTCAATGCTTGAATTAGTTTTTGCTCCTGCAAAAGACTGGATCAGTCGTAAAGATGAAGAGATAATTGATGCAACAATGCAAGAATTGAATAAATTATTCCCCATGCATTTTTCAGGAGAAAATCAAGCTAAATTGAGAAAATACAAAGTAATAAAAACCCCACAATCGGTCTATAAAGCTGTTCCTGGATGCCAAGATTTAAGGCCCAATCAAAAGACTCCAATCAGCAACTTTTTCTTAACTGGCGATTACACAATGCAAAAATATTTAGCTTCTATGGAAGGTGCTGTTTTAAGTGGAAAGCTATGTGCAGAAAAAATCCAAATCTCAACTGACATAGGTTCTTCTTAGTCTTAATGTATCTATAGCAATTTATTTAAACTTGAAGTCCAACAGATTAATGCAAACTAAAAAACTTACAAATTTCTAATTTTGGCGCAGCCTTCTTTGAATCTTGAGGATGCCTACGAGGCTTGCAGAAAAGAAACTGCACAATGGGCAAAGACCTTCTACCTTGGCACCATGTTGCTCCCTCCTGCTAAACGCAGAGCAATCTGGGCTATATATGTTTGGTGTCGTAGAACTGATGAGCTTATGGATAGTGCAGAAGCTCAAAAAAAATCTAAAAATGAGTTGTCAGATCGACTTAATAAATGGGAAGACAAAACAAAAAAAGTTTTTGCTGGTAACACTGAAGATGATCTTGATGCAGTCTTAGCTGATACTCTCCAAAAATTCCCTCAGTCTATCCAGCCTTATATAGACATGATTGAAGGTCAGAGAATGGATTTAAATACAACCAGATATCAAACTTTTGAAGAACTAAAACTCTACTGTTACAGAGTTGCTGGAACGGTTGGGTTAATGACTCAAGGTGTGATTGGAATTGATGCTGCCTACACATCTAATCCAAGTAAGCCATCACCTGATACTTCAAAAGCTGCTATTGCTTTAGGAATTGCAAATCAATTAACAAATATTCTTAGGGATGTTGGAGAAGATAGAGGAAGAGGAAGAATTTATTTACCATTGGAAGATTTAAAAAAATTTAATTATTCCGAAGAAGATTTAATGAACGGAACAATCAATGAGAACTGGAAAGCTTTAATGTCTTTTCAATTAGCCAGAGCAAGAGATTGGTTCCTTAAATCTGAGGAAGGCATCAAATGGCTATCAATAGATGCTAGATGGCCCATATGGACATCATTAAGACTTTACAGTGGAATATTAAATTCAATTGAAAAATTAGATTACGATGTCTTCAACAATCGTGCATATGTAAAAGGATGGATAAAGGCAGTTAATCTACCCATATCTTATTTGATAACTATCAACGATGAAAAATATAAACTTAGGACACTAATTAATTGAAAATTTATACAGGTGTTTTTTGATTAGCTAAAAGATCCTTTAATTTTGACAATTCTCCAGCCCATCGAGGATCTGGTGCTTCTTTAATAGGTGCGTCGCTATGTACAACTTTCTTAACATCCTTACGGTTAGAACTCTTATTTCCATTATGAGAATTCGCTCCTCTTCTAGAGCCACCGGAATTTGAATCTTTGCGCTCAGAGCGCTCTACCCTCAATTTATTACCATTAAATTCATGACCATTTAATTTTTCAATAAGGTCATTTGCAACATTTTCATCTTTGATATTAGCGAAACCAAATCCCCTACAAGCCTTGGTATCCCTATCGAAAACAGCTTTAAATTTGATACCGTCTCCTATTGAAGATAGGAGGGCTTCCAATTCTTTAACATTGACATTCTGCGGCAAATTGCCGATGTAAAGGCGAACACTCATTTAGAAAAAAGGGGATAAGACGACGACGGCATACGGCCGAGATAAATTTGATTTGTGTGTAGTTAATCACAAAAAGGGGGAATTCTCTAGGATCCATTTACGAGCGACCTCCAAAGCCTCGTGGTTTGTGAAGAATCTTCCATAAGCTTTTTCCTTAGAAAGATATTTCATAAGTTCTCCCAAGAAAGGACCTGGAGGGATTTTTAAGACTTTTTGAAGCGTATAGCCGTCCAAGGGTGAAGAAGGGTGAAAGAGAGGATCAGAGGGGTCTCTCCAGCGTTCCAGCCAAACATTTGCATATTTGTCTTGCAGAAAAAGAATTAAAGATGGCAAATCCTCCTCCAAATCAATGTGAAGTTGAAACCTTTCATCCTCTGAAAGATTATCTAAACCAACATTATTAATTTTATGAACCCAAAATCTTAGGTTCTTACATCTTTTAATTTCATTTTTACTAAACGTCAAACTTGATAAGCCCTCATCACTAAGTAAACATATTAGTTTTGCTAAAATACCTCCAAGCCAGAGCTCAGTCGAAGAAATATCTTTTCTTTTTAGCTCTATACTTGGAAGATTATCCTCATTCCATTTGTTCAATAATTGAAGTTCTAAATATGTTTGCCAAATTGAAGGACTCCATCTTGAATGAACTATTTTCAAGACTTCCATTTTTATCCTTTCAGGTGCAACATTACTTAATTTATCTACATTATTCTTGAGAAACCTTTTAGTTTTTTTCTCTAACTTAAAGTCCAATTCACACATTAATCGAAAACCTCGAAGAATCCTCAAAGGGTCATCAAGTAAGTTCTTTTCACTTATTGCAACAATTGTCTTATTTTTCAAGTCATCCATTCCTCCCGTCGGATCAAAAACCTCTGGCTTTTCTTTAAGCCTCAAAGCAATTGCATTTATTCGAAAATCTCGTCTTAATAAATCTTCTCTAAGATTTTCTCCAACTTGTCGAGCAATATCTAAAGTCCATCCATTTATAACTAATCGAGCAATATCTCTCTTTTCATCAAGCCTTATAAAAGTGGCACTAATCTTTTTAGATAAATTTTCGCTGAACTTGATAGCATTTACTGGTATCACAAAATCTAAATCAGGTTTTTGACTCAATTTGTTCAATAATCCATCTCTAACAGCACCGCCCACTAATGCACTGCCAGGAGGCAAATCATGAATGGATATTGGCCAATCTTTTGGGTTTAAAACTCCAAAAAGATCATTTGATAGTAATCTGTCTTTACTCATCAAAATGACACCTAGATTTTTCTTGAATAGTTATGTGCATCTGTGTTGATTGTGCTTGGGTAGATAGATGTAAGACCTACTACACAATTGAAGAAAATCATCAAGTCAAACACCTCTCCAAAAATCCAGATTTTCAAGGCACTAATCCAAAAATACATATCAATATTTTTGATCTCCCTGATAGCAAGACAGGTATAGAATGGGATGTCAGAGGATGCGATAGTTTTAAACTTGATCAAGGGAAATGGAGTAGGCTACGTCCAGGAGAAGAGATTCCAAAATAACAATCATAATAAATTCATTGCAAAATTTCCATAACTCAAAATCTAAATATTTATTAGCCTTACACAGTTGCTCTGAATCTTTTGGAATAGCCATTAAAGATATGGAAACTCCAGAAAAAATAATAAAAAGTGAAATATTTAATATTGGCCGCTCATTGTCAAACAAATTATTTAGTTGTATAGAAACTATTCTCCCCAGAAAGTTTTGGAAGCAAATTATTCGCATTTCAGTAGCAAAAGGTCCTGGGAGTTTTACTAGTACAAGATTAACTATCTCTATGGCTAGAATTATTGCCCAGCAAATTGATTGTTCATTAGATTCAATTAGTTCCTTTCATTTAATGGCTCCAAGACTATACAAAGATCTTGCTAAAAACCAGATCATGGATCCATTTTGGATAATAGATGATTTGCCACGTAGAGGAATTGTGGCTGGTAAATATCAACTAGTTAAAATTCACCAAGAGTCAAATTTTCATCAATTTAGTGAAATAATTTCTCCACAATTAATAAACAATCAAAAACTTATCAATCCTTCAATTAAGGCGACTAATAATATAAAAAATGATATTATTTCACTTATAAATTTTTCTCAATATTGTCAAGATATAAATATCAAGTCTGATTGGCAAAAAACATTACCCATCTATCCAACTTCACCAATCGATAATCAAAAATAAAAATGCATAAGTTGCAAGTTTTTCTAATCTTGTAGAGATAAATTAAATTTAGATATTTAGTATTAGGCCTTTATCCAGCATTGAATTTATAGATATTTGAATTTCTTTAGTTGTTAATCTTAAATCTTCTCTTTGCTTTGTTTTAGGAGGTTGAATTAATTCACCAACTCTTAAATGAATAGAGACAAATCGGGGAAGAAGAGATCCTTTCGGAAAAGCTCTGTGACTATTGACTATTGCCACCGGAAGGATAGGGGAACCTGTCTTCGCAGCCAGAAGAGCAGCACCTGCTTTAGGATCATTAACTCTCCCATTCTCTTGTCTGGTTCCATCCAAAAACACACCCGTAGCCCATCCTTCAATTAATCGATTAGATGCATTTCTTATTGCCTCCCTATCTCCAGCTCCCCTCTTCACTGGATAGGCACCACAAGCAGAAATTATTAATGACAATATGGGCACCTTGAAAAGTTCAGATTTTGCCATGAAAGCTACCGGTCTACCCAATGCATGGCCCAAAATCGGTGGGTCGAGATGGGATCCATGATTAGAAACAACAACAACTCCTCCTGTCTTAGGTAAATTCGAAATGCCTTTTGTTTTACCTCTAAACAAAAAACGAAAAATCGGGAAAACTAATAGAAAACTGACGCAAGCATAAACAAAGCTTTGTCGGGGTAAATTTTGATGGTTTTTTTTAACTCGCGTAACAACTTTAAATTGTTCCAAAATCAATAACCCAAATCACTTGCATTTGATATTTGACTAGCCAAGACCCCCTTCATTGATCGTTTAGCAAGACCGCTAAGTACATTGCCTGGACCAATCTCGACCATTGTGGTTATACCTTCTTTTTGCATTACATCCATAGTCTCTCTCCACCTAACTCCAGTAGTCATTTGTTTTTTTAGGCGATCCTTTAATATTTCACCACTTAAAGTTGGAGTTGGATCAACGTTGCTGAGAATTGGAACTTGAGCATCTTGAAAAGTTACTCTATCAAGTTCTTCGGCAAAACTTTTAGATGCTTCAGTCATAAATTTGGAATGAAAAGCACCTGAAACTTGTAAAGGAATTGCTCTTTTACATTTTAAATTATCAGCCACTTTCCTCACTGCTTCTGGTGAACCAGATAAAACAACTTGAGATTCACTATTGTCATTGGCTATTGCAGCTCCTTCAGTTTCTCTAATCAAATCATCTAATTCTTTTCGATCAAAGCCTAAAACAGCAATCATCGCTCCTCCTCCTGCAGATGCCATCAATTCAGATCTTTTCTTTAAGAGCAATAACGCTGTCTTAGCATCTAAAACATCTGCTGAATAAAGACCAACTATTTCTCCGAGACTGTGGCCTGCAATTATTTGGGTTTCCCTTTTTTGTCTTTTTAAATCATCAACCAATAACGACTCAACAACAAAAAGTGCAGGTTGTGTGTTTCTCGTATCATTTAAATCATATATTTCTTCGATTGGAACCCCTTCACCAGAACAAATTTTCCAAAGATCTCTTCCAAGAATTTCTGAAGCTAATTCAAACCTATCACTCGAACCAGGCAAATCTAGTAACGAATTTGCCATACCTAATTTTTGAGAGCCTTGTCCAGGAAAGACCCAGGCAATAGTCATAATTTTCTAGATTAATTACTAAACAGCTTAATAGGGACCATGCCAATAAAACAAAGCAGCTCCCCAACTCAAACCAGCACCAAATCCACTACAAGCTATTAAATCGCCGGATTTAATCCTATGATCTCTGACTGCCTCATCAAGCATCAAAGGTATCGTTGCAGCTGAGGTATTTCCATAATGTTTCAAATTTGAAAGCACTTTATCTGATGGTATTGAAAATCTCGAAGCTACAGCATCAAGAATTCTTTGATTAGCTTGGTGTAATAGGAGCCAATCTATTCTTTCTGACTTGATTTGATATTTTTCTAAGATTTCTCCAAGAATGATTGGAACTTCTCTAACTGCAAACTTATAAACCTCCTTTCCCTCCATTTTGATTGGCAAATATTCCCCTTTTTGATGGGTAGCTCCTTGAACTAAATCTAGAAAAATATTTGATTGAGAGAGATTTAAACAATCTCCTTTACTTCCATCAGACTTCAAATCATATCCAATCAAACCACTTTCTTTTTCTGACGTCTCAACAGCCACTGCTCCTGCTCCATCTCCAAACAAAACGCAGGTTTGTCTGTCATCCCAATCCACCCATTTTGATAATTGGTCTGCACCAATAACAACAGCTCTTTTCATTGATCCAGAAGCTAAAAATTGTGATGCAGTTACCAAAGCAAATAAAAAACCACTACAAGCAGCAGTCAAATCAAAAGCGACTGCATTCGAAGCTCCTATGTTTGATTGAATTTTAGGCGCCGAGCCAAATAAATCTTCCGGAGTAGATGTTGCAAGAATTATCAAATCTATAGTTTTTACATCCCAACTAGCCATTTTGACAGCATTAAGTGCTGCTTCAGTAGCCAAGTCAATCAGAGACTCATTTTCTCCAATAATTCTTCTTTCACCAATACCAGTTCTACTTTGAATCCATTCATCATTAGTATCCACTCTCTGACCAAGTTGATCATTATTGATTACCTTTTGAGGTATGGCGCTTCCGCTCCCCACAAAAGATATTCCTGAATCACATTGAGAATTTCTAATCAAATCTAAAAAAAGACCTCACCTCATAAGTCAATCACATAGTAGGACAGTTCCAATCAGACCTTTAAAACATCTGGTTTATTTAAATCTGCCAAATCATCCATTACTCCATGGCTTGCAGCGGAATGAACAACTCTTAAAGCACTCAAAACGGATAAAGCTTTACTTCCACCGTGACCAATAACACAAATTCCATTAATTCCTAGAAGTAAAGCTCCGCCATGTTCAGCATGATCCAAACGTTTCTTTATTCGTTTCAAATTATTTCTTAAAAAAGCAGAACCAACTTTGCCTCTTCTTCCTCTTGGCAACTCAGCTCTCAAAACTCCCAAAAGGACACTACCAACTGACTCTAAGAATTTCAGCAAAACGTTTCCTGTAAATCCATCACAAACCACAACATCAAAATCACCTGATAAAACATCTCGTCCTTCGCAATTTCCGGAAAAGCAAAAACGTTCTTCTTCGTTTAAAAGTTTGTAAGTTGCTAGAGAGAGATCATTACCCTTACAGGATTCTTCACCAATATTCAATAATCCAATTCTTGGCTTGTCTACCTGCAACACATCTCGACAATAAATATTTCCAAGAAGAGCAAATTGATGCAAATAGGTTGGTTTACAATCCATATTTGCTCCAACATCTAAAACCAATACTGGTTGACCAGGATCTTTAGTTGGGAATAATGCTCCAATTGCTGGTCGATCAATTCCTTTTAAACGTCCTAACTTGAAAATCGATGAGGCCATCATTGCTCCAGAATTTCCAGCTGAATAGACACCCATAGCTTTTCCTTCTTTAACCAATTTCATTGCAATATTTATGCTCGCATCCTTTTTTTTACGCACTGCAGTAGCTTCTTCATCCATGCCAACTGATAGACCGCTGGGAATTAATTCGAAATTTCCATTATCTATTGCTTTTTCTAAAGATTCTTCTAAGCCAAATTCAACAGCTGCTTTTTCTACTTTCTCAATTTCACCAACAAATTTAATTTTCAATGGAAGTAATGACAAAGATTTCAAACACCCATCAAGAATCGCTCCAGGTGCAAAATCTCCTCCCATTCCATCGACAGCGACCCAAATCCTTTCGGAATCTTGAATTCCATTGTTCGCGTCTGTACTAACTCCACCTTGTAGTCTCCTAAGTGGATCAAAGACAAATGGCTCAAGTGTACTCCTGGCTATTGATCCAGCACTAGTAACAACAGAACCAGCATTAGAAACGACTGAACCAGCAACATTGCTTGCTGCAGTAGCTGAGCTTGTTGCAGTATCAACCAGACTTGTAACAGCTGAATTTCGGCGATACCAAATAACCAATCTTCTAATTGCCTTAGAACGATTTGTTTTATTATTTAGATGATTTTTTTCCACTGATTTATGATCCTTCAGGAATCATAGAATCAACAATTCTTTGAAAAAGATAGCCTGTTCCTCTTGCCGTAAGAATTAATTCTGGATTTGCAGGATCATCCTCAAGTTTTGATCTAAGTCTAGAAATATGAACGTCCACTACTCTGGTATCAACATGTCTTTCAGGTGTATATCCCCAAACTTCTTTAAGAATCTCACCTCGACTAAATGGTTCTCCTGAACGACTGACCAATAATTCTAAAAGACTAAATTCCATGCCTGTTAGTCTAATTCGCTCATCATTTCTATAAACCTGACGTTTATTTGTATCAATCTTTAAATTCATAACCGCAATTACACCTGAATTAGGTAGTCCTGCTATTTGTTCTTTTTCTACCCTTCTTAGTACACATCTGATTCTAGCTTCTAATTCTTTTGGGCTAAATGGTTTAACAACATAATCATCAGCACCAAGTTCTAAGCCAGTAATCCTATCTGCAACATCTCCCAATGCTGTCAGCATGACTATTGGAACATCTGATTCCTTTCTTAGTTCCTGGCAAACTCCATATCCATCCAATTTAGGCATCATGACATCGAGCACCACCAAATCAGGCTCACAATTTCTGAAAAGATCCAATGCTTCATTTCCATCACAAGCAGTAACTACCTGATAGCCAATCATGGATAGGCGAGTTTCTAGGATCCTCCTAATACTTGCCTCATCATCAGCTACGAGGATGGTTTCCTTTGAGGGACTTGTGGCCGTCATTTGTCTCTTAGCTTTGGCGGCTGCAACAAGATCTTAAGTGAAGGTTCACCAACATTTAAAGATCACTATCTTTATTCAACTACAGCCAACTTCCTTTTTACAACTAAGTGTCTCGTTCTGTCTCTATTTATGTCTGTCAAAGTTGCGGTGCTCAAACCAGGCAATTCTTTGGCCGCTGCAACAATTGTGGAGAATGGAACTCAATAATAGAAGAAAAAATTAATCAAAAATCAGATAAATCTATTTACACAAAGATTAATTCTCCGAATGAGAAATCTCCCTATCGTTCAGAACTAATAAGCCGGACAAAAAACCAAATTATTGATCGTATTGAAAGTGGATATGAAGAATTAGACAGGGTACTTGGAGGTGGTTTAGTACCTGGATCACTTGTATTGATTGGTGGAGACCCAGGAATTGGGAAAAGCACACTTATTTTGCAAAGTGCAACTGTAATGGCTCATCAAAGATCAGTCCTTTATGTGGCTGCTGAAGAATCTGCTCAACAAGTAAAACTCAGATGGAATCGAATTGAAAATTCTGAATCAAATCTTCATTTACTCGCAGAAACAGATTTAGAGCTAGTGATAAAAGAGCTTGATTATTTAAAGCCTGACGTTGCGGTGATTGATAGCATTCAAGCATTGCATGATCAAAATTTATCCAGTTCGCCTGGCTCAGTTGCTCAAGTTAGAGAATGTTCTTCAGCGTTACAGAAAATTGCTAAACGAGAAAACATATCCCTGTTGATCATCGGGCACGTTACCAAGGATGGAATGCTAGCTGGACCAAAAGTTCTTGAGCATCTTGTTGATGCAGTACTGACTTTTGAAGGCGATCGCTTCGCTTCTCACAGAATTCTAAGAGGTGTGAAAAATCGATTTGGTGCCACTTGTGAACTTGGTGTGTTTGAAATGCAAGCAGATGGTTTATCAGAGGTATCTAATCCAAGCGAATTATTTCTAAGCAAAACCTCTGCGCCTGGAATTTCAACAATTGTTACTTGCGAAGGGACAAGACCATTAGCTATAGATATACAAGCACTTTTAAATCCCACTAGTTATTCAAGTCCCAGAAGAACAACGACTGGTGTTGAGATTAATAGGCTTCATCAAATCTTGGCAGTTCTAGAAAAAAATATGAATTTGTCACTCTCAAGGTATGACTGTTATCTAGCTGTAGCTGGGGGATTAGAAGTAGAAGAACCCGGCGCTGATCTTGGAATAGCCGCTGCAATAGTTTCTAGCTTTAAAGATATTGAACTTGCTGAAGGTCTAGTTTTTATAGGAGAAATAGGTCTAGCTGGTCAATTAAGGTTAGTAAGACAAATGCAACAACGAATTAATGAAGTTATAAGACTTGGATATAAAAAATTAATTATCCCTGATGGAATAGATACAAGTGAGTTTCAAGCAAATCAAACGTTAAAAATATTAAAAGCTTCTAATATCAATCAAGCTTTAATCTATGCTTTAAATAATATTTAATTATAGTTAAGTTATTTACAAATAAATATCAACACTTCCTCTACCTGTAGTCTTCAACCAATTCTCTATATCTAAATACCCTCCTGGATATAAACGAACAGCTTTACTCCAGACTTCAGCTGCCTGATCGAACCAGATATCACCTTCATCTTGATTGCCATTCCTTTGAGCCATCCTGCCTCTTTTTTCATAAATTAATCCCATATTTTTTAAGCACGATGGCTGCTTTGGATTTTGTCCCAAAGCTTTTTTATATGTATTTAAAGCCCTCTCTTCATCGCCATTACTCATATAAATTATTGCCATATTTTTCAATGTCTCTCCTCTATCAACTTGATTATCCTCAAGTTTCAAGCTTTCTTCGTAATACTCAAGAGCCTCTGAGTAATCTCCATCATTTTGCGCTGCTAAACCTTTTCTGTAATACAGATAAGCCTCTTTTTCTTTAGAAGCGATTGGCATCACTTTCACTATTCCCTCAGCCATCTTCGTGAAGGCCTTATCAAGAAAATTGTCTTTGTTTTGACTTCTAGGCACGATTGAACCAATCTCAATAAATATAATTCTACCCTGCCCGGAAAAAGATCAAATGAACAGAAATAATAAAACTAGTTTTTATGTATTAATAAATTATTAAATGAATGCAACATGCTTATTATTTATTAAATTTAGAATAAGTATCCAGAATTAATATTCCCTTGAGCAATAAAAAGATTGCCCAACGCAAAAATTCAATTCTGCTTGATGTAGATGGAATGAAGTGCGGAAGTTGTGTACAGGCAGTTGAAAAAATACTTAAAAACCATCCAAGCATAAATAATGCAAGTGTGAATTTAGTTACAAAAACAGCTCTTGTAGAATTTAAAGAGCCTAACAATTCTCTATCGGATGTAATAAAAACTCTTACATCAAAGGGCTTCCCATCACAGGAAAGAGATTATCAATCAATATCAAACAATATCGAATTAGATACAAACGAAAACCAGAATTTATGGAATAAATGGCGACAACTAATAATCGCTACTTCCTTATTAATAGTCTCTGGGATGGGACATCTAGTAGAAGGTCAACAAATAGCTTTTCCACTTATTGGGACATTGCCTTTTCATGCTGCATTAGCAACATTTGCTTTACTGGGCCCTGGCCAATCGATCCTAAAAGCAGGTCTTAAGTCAGCAATCCTTTTTGCACCGACTATGGATACCTTAGTTAGCCTTGGTGTCCTCAGTGCTTACTTCGCAAGCATAATTGCGTTAATTTGGCCAAAAGTTGGCTGGCCATGTTTTTTCAATGAGCCAGTGATGCTGCTTGGATTTGTTTTATTGGGACGTTTTTTAGAAGAAAGGGCACGAGTCAATACTGGCACTGCATTAAAAGAATTAGCAAAGCTGCAACCAGACACAGCCAATCTAATTTTAGAAAACAATGAAATTCGTGAAATCAGAATAGGTGCATTAAGACAAGGAGAAAAAATTCAATTATTAGCTGGGGATAGAATCCCAGTTGATGGTTTAGTTATAAAAGGAAATTCAGCAATAGATATCTCAAGTTTAACTGGTGAGTCTTTACCTATAGAAGCATCACCAGGTGTGGAGCTACCTTCAGGCAGCTTAAATTTAGAGTCAACAATTACATTAGAAGTTCAGAAAATAGGATCTGAAACTGCAATAGCAAAAATAATAAGTATGGTTGAAGAAGCTCAAGCAAGAAAAGCACCTATTCAGGGCTTAGCAGACAAGGTGGCGGGCATATTCTGCTATGGAGTAACTACTTTTGCTTTACTGACTTTTCTTTTTTGGTGGAAAATAGGTACAAAAATATGGCCAGAAGTTTTAGAAGTCTCTAATCAAGGTTTCATGCAAAGCCATCATTTGCATGATCATTTCATGAATACAGCTCAAACACCAATTGGACTATCATTTCAACTATCAATAGCTGTTTTAGTTGTGGCATGTCCATGCGCTCTAGGGCTTGCTACGCCAACTGTAATAACTGTTGCCTCAGGGGAAGCTGCTAAACGAGGTTGGCTTTTTAAAGGTGGGGATGTCATAGAAATGGCATCAAAAATAAGTCAAATTATTTTTGATAAAACAGGCACACTCACAATTGGTAGACCTTTAGTCGTTGGCTGCTGGGAATATCAAGAATCAACTAGAAATGTAATGCTCAGATTAGCAGCAAGCATTGAACAAGATAGTCGGCATCCTCTGGCACAAGCAATTATTCAAGAAGCAAATAAGAAAGAAATTAAACTACAAAAAGTGTCCTCATCAACTACATATGCAGGGAAAGGAATAGCTGGGAAAATTGATAATTTAGAAGGGCTGATCAGAGTCGGAACTCCGGAATGGATAAAAAGTGAAGGAATTGAATGGAATGCAATAATTGAAAACAACTTAAATCTTTCAAAAAGAAAAGCTCAATCAATAGTTGCAGTTGCTTTAGAAAATAAATTATTAGGCTTTTTCTTAATTGATGACCAAGTAAGAAAAGACGCTTTCGTGTCAATTAACAAATTACGCTCAAGAGGGTTTTCATTAAGTTTGTTTAGTGGGGATAGAGATGCCGCAGTTTTATCTTTAGGAGAAAAGTTAGGGTTTAGCGAAGAACAAATTGAATGGCAAATGTTGCCTTCAGACAAACTAAATAAGTTGAACTTATTAAAAAATAATGGTTTAGTTGCGATGATAGGAGATGGGATTAATGATGCCCCAGCTCTTGCCGCTGCTGACTTGGGCGTAGCGATAGGAACAGGGACTCAAATCGCTCAAGATTCTGCTGATCTTGTTCTGCTTGGAGAAAACTTGGAAGCCCTTCCCAATGCTTTACAACTATCAACACAAGCAATGCTTAAAATAAAACAAAATCTTGCATGGGCATTTGGATATAACTTGATTGCTTTACCAATTGCAGCAGGATCACTTTTACCCTCCTCAGGATTAATACTATCTCCTCCCTTGGCGGCTTTACTTATGGCTTTGAGCTCAATAAGCGTTGTATTTAATGCTTTATCTTTGAAGTCAAAATGAAGGGGAAATTTATTGTTTTTGAAGGTATTGATGGCGCTGGAAAAACTACTCAAATAAATGAATTATCACAATGGCTCATTGAAAATGATCTGATTCCTAACAGAAATCAATTAGTTATTACTAGAGAACCAGGAGGGACTAGATTAGGACAATCTATAAGATCGCTTCTACTAGATAATTCTATAGAAAAAAGCCCAGATTCAATTACTGAGCTTTTACTATATGCCGCAGATAGAGCACAACATATAAATGAAATTATTCGTCCAGCTTTAAATAAAGGGAATTGGGTAATAAGCGATCGGTTTTGTGGTTCCACAGTTGCTTATCAGGGTTACGGAAGAAAGTTAGATATAAAGTTAATTAAAAGTCTCGAAACTATTGCTACGCAGGGTATTTTGCCAGATATTACATTTCTATTAGACATACCTGTTGATGAAAGTATAAAAAGAAGAATAAGTAGAAAAGATGATCGAATAGAAAAAGAAGGTAGAGTATTTTTATCTAATGTGTCTATGGGGTTTCAGGCATTATCTGAGAACAATAAATGGAAAAAAATATCTGCTATTAGCTCTAAAGAAAAAATCATGTCCGAGATTCAATATGAAATAAAGAAGTTAATAAATTAAATAAAATGGACGATTTTAACAACATATTTGGTCAAGATTTAGCAATTCAAATTTTAAAGTCTGCCATCTCAAATGAACATATTCCTCCAGCTTATTTATTCTCTGGACCAGAGGGAGTAGGAAAGAAAAAAACTACTAAAGTGTTCATTAAAGCTATTTTTGATAAGAATTTTGAGAAAGAAAGCACAAAAAGAAAAATAGAAAGCAATAATCATCCTGACTTATTATGGATAGAACCTTCTTATATAGTCCAAGGAAAAAGTATTTCTCAAAAAAAAGCCAGGTCAGAAAATTTAAGTATGAAATCACCCCCGCAAATAAGACTAAATCAAATTAAAGAAATAATAGAGTTTCTAGGAAAAAAACCATTTGAGTCAGAAAGAAGCATAGTTATAATCGAAGATGTTGAAAGGATAAATGAATCTGCATCAAATGCATTATTAAAAACTCTTGAAGAGACAAATACAGGATTATTTATTCTCATAACACAAAGACCAGAGAAATTATTATCAACCATTAGATCAAGATGTCAGACAGTCCCTTTTATACGATTAAATGATAATCAAGTAAACAAAATTATTCAGAAATTAGAAGTTTATCAAGAAATAAATGATGTTTCTCCGAACAAAATTAGAGAATTAATAGATTTTTCATATGGATCTCCAGGAAAATATCTTATTAATCTTCAAAATTGGTTAGCCATTTCAAGTCCCTTAAGAAAAAAAATAGAAATCAAATTAACTAATCAGATTGAGTTACTAAAATTAGCAAAAGAAATTACGGAAGAACTAAATATAGAGCACCAACTATGGTTGATTGATTTCCTCCAAAATATATTTTGGAGGAAAGATAAAAACCAAAACATGGTTAAAAAACTTGAAGAGCTTAGAAAGCAATTATTAAAATTTGTACAACCTAGACTTGCTTGGGAAGTAACTTTATTGGATATAAATTTGATTGATTAAGCTATCACTTTTTCATCAGTATTTTCTTTAAAAGAATTAGTTTCTCTTGATTGAATAATTAATGGTTGAATTTCATTAATTTTATCGCCGGTCGGTAATTCCAAGCAATAACCTGCTCCATAAACTGTTTTAATGAATTTTGGTTTTCTAGGATCTGGTTCAAGCTTGGTTCTTAAATGTCTAACATGAACACGTATTGTTTCAATATCATCATCAGGTTCATAACCCCAAACTTCTTTGAGGATTAATGAAGGTGCGACGGTCTGTCCATGCCGTTGCATCAAGCAATGTAGCAATTCAAATTCTAAATGAGTGAGTCGCACAGGAGATTCGAACCATATCGCCTCAAATCTTTCAGGAACAAGTGTAAGAGGTCCATAATTTAATATTTCTTGCTGATTATTACTTCCTAATGGTGCACGATTAGTTCTTCTTAATAAGGCCTTTATCCTGACTTGTAATTCCTCTAAATCAAATGGTTTGGTTATGTAATCATCAGCGCCAGAATTAAAACCCGTAACCTTATCTTTAATACCTCCCAAAGCAGTAATCATAAGTATTGGTATGCTTGCAGTTCTCTCATCTCGTCTCAAACGTTGACAAAGAGTTAATCCATCAACTTTTGGAAGCATTAAATCAAGAAGAATTAGATCAGGGGCATACTGCAAAGCAAGAGCTTGACCTTTGATGCCGTCCTCAGCTTTTTGGACATCAAAACCAGTGTGTTCAAGATGCCCTGCAACAAGATCTCTCATGTCTTGATCGTCTTCAATAAGTAAAATGCAAGGCTTCATTAATAATTGACCAAGTTAAAAAAGTACCCGCAATAGCGATTACTAAAGATTCATATGATTCTCTCAAAATTTTGTTTTTATTGCAGAATTCGGAAAATGTCGTTTCCCATACCCTAATTAATAAGATCATTTGCTATGACTGACTTTTAATGCCTAAAAAGGCGAAAATCAGGTAAACTGTCTTTAGAAAGTCTTTCGATTCCGGGGCTCTACTGTTAAGGAATTCTCAAAACTAACGGAAAAACGTTCATAAAATTTTCTTGAGATTAGTTTTGAACTTACAAATCAAGAAATATTTTTTGATGTTCAAATTTCAAAAATCTGTTCTTTTAAGTAAAAAAATTATCATTTGTTTTTAAACTCTCCTCGCGACAGTTGAGTGAGTACTCACGAATGCTTGTGACTATTTTTAAAACTCCCCGGGCGGGATTCGAACCTGCGACCAATCGGTTAACAGCCGATCGCTCTACCGCTGAGCTACCGAGGATTGCGACATTAAGAACTTACCCTTGCTAGCTACCTAAGGGCAAGTGATTTTAACTCTTGGAACACTTTTGAACCAGAATACCAGTTACTCATAGCTCCATTTTTCACTATTGACGCCCCATCGCAAAAAAATAATTCTTCCAAACGATGAGTAACCCATATTGCAGTAATTGGATTAGTTGAGGAACTTGTCAATTTTTTCACAACTTTCAAAACTGAATTTTGACTTTGAGGATCTAATAGCGCTGTGGGCTCATCAAGTAAAAGTAAATTTGAATTGCTGACAATTGCTCCAGCAAGAGCTAATCGCTGCTTTTGACCACCGCTTAAAGTATGAATAGGTCTGTCTAACATTTCTCCTAGATCCACTTTTTCAAGAGAGGCTTGAATTAAATCAAATAACTTGCTGTGAGGAACTGTTTTAGGAACGCTAAGCATTAACTCACTTTTACATGTTGGCATAAGCAATTGATGGTCTGGATTTTGATAAACCATTGAAGGTCTCAGCGAACAGAAAATTTTTCCATTGTTAGGGCTGATAACCCCGCTAATTAAACGAAACAAGGTACTTTTACCACTTCCGTTTTCACCCACAAGCATCCATAAACCAGGTTTTACAATCGAAAAAGAACATTGTTCAATAACATTGACTCCATTTGGCCAAGAAAAAGAAACGTTATCGAATTTCAAATAGCCAGAGAAAATTGAGTTCAAAATTGAATTACTCCAATTTTTTAATTCTGAAGTGAGAATCCAGGTCTTTTACTCGTACTACTACTAGTTTTTTCATAAATCTGTACAGCTGAAACTTCACTAACAAGAACTGTAATTCTTTTATCTTCAACTTTTTCACAAGTCAATTCTAGAAGCCTTTGATTACCTTTTTGAATAGAATCTATTACATCAGAATAAAGCCGTTGAGCATCTGAATGTTCTTTCCTCTGTACTATCAAAGGCATAGGACTTAATTTAATAGTAAGTTCGATACAATACACTTTTTTAAAAAACCTTATAACTATTTGATTCTTGCAAAGAAAAGCAAAAGAAGTGAAAAATATGTTAATAATAATATTTTATTTAATCATTACATGTATAAAGATCCCAATCATTAGTTTTCTTAATTGCGTTACATTCATTTTGCTTTTGCTCGTCAAAACTTTTGATTTGTTTTTGTGCATACCAATTTAAACTTGGCCGTTCAAAGCTTTTTCTTATATAAATTTGTTGATCAGGAAAGTCAGATATAAATTCAGCTACTGGTCTTACGTCCCAATTCTCATTAATTTCCCATAACCAAAAGCTAGAACTAACAAAAAATAATAAGCCAATTATGGTTCCAAAAATCATTCCAATAAAACCAATTTTTCTAATATTCTTTCTTGAATTAGATAATAAGAATCCCCCTATAAGCCAAGCTAAACTAATGGGAAAAATTGCATTAAAGCAACCTTCTTCAAAGTTAAAAATCTTTAATTTAATTAATAAAGAAAAAGTAAATAAGCATAATCCAATGAAAGCTAAAATGTAAGGAATTTTTCTTAATATTTTTCTGGCGAAAATATAATCATTCTCTTTTCTTTGAATTAACCAAGATACTGGGGGCGCGCATATCAAAGCAAAAGGCAACCAAAACGGATGTACATACCAAGGAAGTTGCATTTTTAGAGGTAAAATACTTCCTGCAATAATTATCTGAGTGCTAAACGCCCAAACGCCCCAACGAGTATTAAGACTAAAACATGCCCACAAAAAACCAATTGGCCATACAATAATCCAAGGCCATCCACCTTCAAATATTTCAATTATTGGCACTAGAACTCCTAGCTCACTACCTGAGCCCTTTTCAAATAAAACTCTTCCCGCTCCATCGCCCCACCACATCCAGAAAGCTCCTGAACCATTTGAAAGGATGTTCCATACATGCCAACCAAAACCTGGAATTACTCCATAAAAGAACCAAGACCATGAAAGATTATTAAAATATTTTTTTGATTTACACTCCCAGATTAAGGGTAATAAAGATGCAAATAGTGCAGGAATAATTACAGGAGCTTTAAGTAAAAGCATAAAACTACATGCAAATCCAGCTCCTAGAAAATTAAATTTAGTAGACCTATTATTTTTTATTGATGATAAGCAAAACCATAAAAGTGCGATGGTACTAAGCTGGGTTCCATCCAACATTGCCATTCTGCCATATCTAATAATTGGCAATAAAGTCAATAAAATTGCAGAAGTAGTAATACAGGCTATTCGATCTTTAGGGCGCAAATTCCACTGAATCAAGCCACCCAATGGAACAACAAAAGTTGAAAAAAGTGCTGGAAAAAATCTTATAGAAAACTCTGAGGGTAATAAATCAAAACTATTTTGAAAATTTCGACTCATTCCAATAGCAAAAGATATTATCCAATGCAATCCAGGGGGCTTATTCAAATAAGGCTTATCCCAGATAGAAGGTAGCAATCGTTCAAGTCCACTTTTTTGGTTTAATTCCAAAGCAACTCTTGCGACAGTTGCTTCATCAAAATCTCTTAAAGGCAAATTTCCGAGAGAGACAAATGCAATTCCACAAGCTATGGTCCAAAAAAGAAAAACCCATAGAATTGGAGGCCTACAGTTGTGGGAAATGCTCTCGGTCAATATCACAAAATTATTCCATCTATTTATATCTCTAAAAGGCCAATAAAGCTTTTGAATAACAAATTTTCAAGCATTATTAAAAAAGAATTGAATTATTAAATAACTTTTGCCTCGAAACTGATTCAAGTTTTTAAAATAAAATCATGCCAATTGCTAATGACATAACATCTCTAGTTGGCCAAACACCTCTGGTCAAACTAAACCGACTACCTAAGGAATTTAATTGTAGATCAGAAATTATAGCCAAATTAGAGAGTTTCAACCCTACAGCATCCGTAAAAGACCGCATAGCTGGCGCAATGGTGAAATCAGCGGAAAAAGAGGGCACAATTAAACCTGGACATACTGTTCTGATTGAACCAACTAGCGGAAACACAGGAATTGCATTGGCTATGGTTGCGGCAGCAAAAGGTTATCGGCTCATACTTACAATGCCTGACACAATGAGTACTGAGCGTCGATCAATGTTAAGAGCATTTGGAGCAGAGCTTCAACTAACTCCTGGCAAAGAGGGAATCCAAGGCGCTATTCAGCTAGCAAAGGAATTAGTAGCTTCCATACCTAATGCATATTTGCTTCAGCAATTCGATAATTCATCCAATCCTGAAATTCATGAAAAAACAACCGCTGAAGAAATTTGGCAAGATTGCGAAGGCAAACTTGATGCGTTAATTGCTGGAGTAGGAACAGGAGGAACAATCACAGGTTGTGCCAGATTTTTAAAACAAAAAAATCCAAAAATTAAGGTTTTTGCTGTAGAACCTTCATCAAGCGCTGTTTTATCAGGAGGAAATCCTGGATCTCATGCGATACAAGGCATTGGTGCTGGTTTCATTCCTAATGTATTAGATATGAATCAAATTGATGAAGTCATAAGAATCAATGATAATGAAGCAATGGACATAGGAAGAAGACTTGCCAAAGAAGAGGGATTGCTCAGTGGTGTCAGCAGTGGTGCCGCAGTAGCCGCTGCTTTAAAAGTAGGAAATCAGACTGAGTTTGCTAATAAGCGATTGGTTGTTATTCTGCCTAGTTTTGGCGAAAGATATCTCTCCACAACTATGTTTACTTCCATCCCCGCAAACCCAGTAACAGGGAATGAGTACCTCTAAAAAATAAATCATCATTCAACAATGAGAAAAGACCCATATCAAATATTGAGAGTTCATCCCAGCGCAAAACTAGAAGAGATTAAAAAAGCATATAGAAAGCTTGTAAAAATACATCATCCAGATAAAGGAGGAGATTCAGCAGTAATGCTCGAAGTAAACTCAGCATGGGAAATATTAAAGAAAAAACATAAAGATCTTAATTTAATTACAGTTAATCATTCAAAAGTTTATAACCAGAATGTATACAAAAGAGAAACTAATAATTACTCTAAATCTGAAGATATAAAAAAATGGTTTCAGAATATATATCTCCCTATTGATAAATTATTAGGGCAAATAATTAATCCTTTAGGTTCAAAAATAAGAGATTTGTCAGCTGATCCTTATGATCAAATATTAATGGATTCTTTCTGCCTATATCTTGATGAAAGTAAAAACAAAATAACTAAGATTAAAGAAATTTATACATCTTTTGCAAGTCCATCAATCATAAGGGATTTCAGCCTTGATCTATATCATTGCTTATCACATGTTGAAGATGGTATTAATGAATTAGAACGCTATACAATGGGCTATGTAGACAATTATCTCCATGATGGAAAGGCAATGATTACTATTGCTAAGAAAAAAAGAAAATTTTTACAAAGCAATAAAAAAGAATGGCTTATCTTATAGTTTCAATCTTTATTCATTTATTAATATGAGACAATATGATCAGAATTTATCCAAACGTCAGGTACTGGTCGTCTCCATCTAACTTGACAATAATCACCTTTAATCAATAATACTTCACCAGGACCCTGAAAAATATATTCAGGTAAATTTGTATCGCTGGATTTAGATTCTAAGCTATTAGAATATTTTTCACGATCAACTTTGACAAGATCTCCTTTTCTGAATTTCTTTTGTTTTTTTGAAGGTGATTGTGAATCATCTACTTTTCCGGTTTGTTCAGACATGTTCAATAATTAATAAAAAAGACTAATGACTTAATTCAAATATTCAAATGAAGAATAGCAGTTAAAACAAAATGGTAAAAATCATGTCATTAGTTAATTGTAAATTCCTTAACGCAAATATTCTTGATCGATCAACACCATAAGTTAATCAAAATCCCTCTAAGCTGATCAAATCTAATTAGAGAAATCATGAAATTACTACTTACTGGATGCACTGGTTTTATCGGAAGAGAATTAATTCCTTTACTAATCAAAGAAGGACACAGCCTCACAGTCATATCTAGACAATCCAAAGAAAGACTAAAAGCGATAGCTAAAGACCAAAGCATCAATGTTATTCAAATGAATCCAGCTGAGGCTTCGTCTTGGGATAAAGAAGAAATTCAAAACTCTCTTAAGAGCTGCGAAGGTGTTATCAATCTTGCTGGGGAACCTATTGCTGAAAAAAGATGGACAGCTGATCACTGTAAAGAAATTACAAATAGTCGCATAGAGACAACAAAGAATCTAATTAAAAACCTAAGGAATCTAAGAAAACCGCCAAAAGTACTTATTAATGCATCGGCAATTGGTTTTTATGGCTCACATCCTCAAACTGAATTCACTGAAGAAAATAGTCATGGTGATGATTTTCTAGCAAATTTGTGCAAAGAATGGGAAATTAGTGCAAAAAACAAACCAAGAGCGACTCGACTTTTAATTGTAAGAATTGGCATAGTATTAGCCAAAGATGGCGGAGCACTTGGGAAAATGCTTCCCATTTTTAGAGCTGGTCTTGGAGGCCCAATAGGAGATGGGAAACAATGGATGAGCTGGATACACAGAACAGATCTTTGTAATCTTATTAACGAAAGTGTAAAAAATTCTGCTTGGTCAGGTGTCGTCAATGGGGTTGCACCAAATCCTGTGCGAATGAGTGAGTTTTCTAACTCACTTGGCAAATCAATTGGCAGACCAAGTCTTCTCGCAGTTCCTGGGCCAATATTGAAGTTAATTTTAGGAGATGGAGCTCGTGTAGTTTTAGAAGGACAAAATGTACAACCTCAAAGATTGAATAAGCTCAAATTTAAATACAGTTTTCCCTCAATTAATGACGCTTTTAAAGCAATATTAACTTAAAAATTTTGATGGAATCTAATCAGAAATCAAAGATCTAACCAATTTTTTATTTTAAGTAAATTTTTCCAATTCGGTTTCCGTGCAAGACCATCTTCTAATGATTCTTTTAATTCTTTTTCTAATTCAGGAAGAACGAACATAGCTCTTTTCACATAATCAATATGATCTCTAACTCCTTTAGAATTAGTTTCTAATAATGCAAGACTCAAATTTATCCTTGACTGTGGATCCTGACCGTTAAGTTTCACTGCATACCGGGCAGAGCGCAAGGCTTCCTGAGGCGAATCACATAATAATTGCAACCAAGACAAGCATGTCCATGCAGCAGCATTATTTGGAGTAGTAGAAGCTATTTTCTGAAAATCTTCAATCAATTCATCTGCTGGTGAACCAGCTTTATAACGATTTAGGGCTTCCTCAAAAAGACTTTCCTCTGGTTGATCCATTGTTAATTTAAAAATTCTTTTAGTTAAAGTTAAACTGCAAACGAACTTCCACAGCCACAAGTTTGTGATGCATTGGGGTTAGTAAAGTTAAAACCTCCACCAATTAAATCTGTACTGAAATCTAATTGCATCCCATATATATATAAAAGACTCTTTGGATCACAAATCACTTTAAAAGAACTGCTACCAACTGAATATTCATAGACTTCATCATCTTTTTGAATATCATCAGTAGATACAAAGTCCATGGTATAACTCATACCACTGCAACCTCCTGAACGTACTCCTACCCTTAATAATTTTCCTGAGCCTTGTTCGTTACAAAGCTTAGACAACTGATCCAGTGCAGTAGAGGTAATAATTACTCCTTTACCCCCTTGAGCTTTATGAGTTTTGGGCGGCGCCTTTGATTCACTCATTGTTTTTTTCTAAACATTAATAACACTCTATTAATCATATTCGATTTTAAAAGTGCCAAAAAAGAGTTTTTGTTCATAGAGTTAGTGTATCCATCTAATTAAACGAGTGAAAATCGCAATAATAGGTGCAGGTTTAGCAGGATTGACTGCTGCAGTTGACCTTGTTGATGAAGGACATGAGGTCGACCTATATGAGGCAAAACCATTTATGGGAGGAAAAGTTGGAAGCTGGGAAGATTCCGATGGTAATCATATAGAGATGGGTTTGCATGTGTTCTTTTTCAACTATGCCAATCTTTTTGCATTAATGAAAAAAGTAGGGGCATTTGAAAATCTTTTACCAAAAGACCACACTCACCTTTTTGTTAACAAGGGAGGTGACGTTAAGTCACTTGATTTTCGATTTTTTGCAGGAGCTCCTTTTAACGGCTTAAAAGCCTTCTTCACAACACCTCAATTAAATTGGATTGACAAACTAAGGAATGCTCTTGCACTTGGAACAAGTCCGATAGTCAGAGGGCTTATTGACTACGAGGGCGCGATGAAAACAATACGATCACTTGATTCTATAAGCTTTCAAAAATGGTTTCTTAACCATGGAGGAAGCCTAAATAGTATCGAAAGGATGTGGAATCCTATTGCATATGCACTGGGATTTATTGATTGCGAAGCAATTTCTGCAAGATGCATGCTTACTATCTTTATGATGTTTGCTTCGAAAACAGAGGCATCCAAGCTCAACCTATTGAAAGGGTCACCCCACAAATGGCTCACTAAACCAATACTCGATTACATTAAAAAAAGAGGAGGAAGGCTTCACTTAGAAAATATTGTTAAAGAAATTCATTCAGAGGATACCGACAAACCATTTGTTACTGGATTAACTCTTCAAACACCAGAAGGTGAACAAAAAATTCAAGCAGACAAATATTTAGCTGCTTGTGATGTATCTGGGATTAAAAGAATAATTCCTAGATCATGGAGACGTTTTAAAGAGTTTGACTCACTTTTCAAGCTTGATGCTGTCCCAGTCGCGACGGTGCAACTTAGATACGATGGTTGGGTAACCGAGGTCAACAATAAACAAGCTCAAACAAACCTAAAAAGTCCATCTGGTTTAGACAATTTGTTATATACAGCCGATGCTGATTTTAGTTGTTTTGCAGATTTAGCTTTATCAAGCCCTGAAGACTATAAAAAAGATGATCAGGGCTCACTACTTCAATGTGTATTAACCCCTGGAGATCCTTGGATGACCAAATCCTCAGATGAAATTGTAAAACATACTGATCTACAGGTCAGGACACTTTTCCCTTCTTCAAGAGGTTTGAAGCTTTTATGGAGCAATGTAGTCAAAGTTTCTCATTCTCTTTACAGGGAGGCTCCTGGAATGGAGCCATATAGACCAGATCAAAAAACTTCTTTTAGTAATTTCTTCTTGGCAGGCAGTTATACAAAACAGGATTACATTGACTCTATGGAAGGAGCAACAATGAGCGGTCATCTTGCTGCGTCAGCAATGCTCTCAAAGTCTGTTTCACTAGCAAAAAATTCTTCGGTTGCTTAAGAAATGGGAAAGTGGCTTGATCACACAGTGATAAGTGAAATTCATGCTCCAGTTGAACTTGTCTGGAAGTTTTGGAGTGATTTAGATTCGATGCCTTTGTGGATGACTTGGATTGAGTCGGTTAAGACAGTCGATGAAAAAACCTCCACACTTCCTGATTTAACAGAATGGACACTTGCAGCTAATGGCTTTCGTTTTAAATGGAAAGCTCAAATCACAGAAAGAGTAGAAGCAGAGAAACTGGAATGGAAATCAGTTGGTGGTTTACCTACTAAGGGTTCAGTACGGTTTTATAATGAAGAAATTTCTAAAACTGTGGTTAAATTGAAAATATCTTATGAATTACCTCAAGTTTTAGCAAATCTAATGAAAGCAAATATTCTTGGAGGAATGGTCACAAAAGAATTACAAAAAAATCTTGATGGATTTAAAGAACTCGTCGAAAAATCAGCATAAATTTAATTAAAACTTAGTTCTAGACAAGCTTGTAATAATCCTTCCAGATCATGCGGGTGAGCCTCTCTATCAGGCTTTCTAATAAAGTTTTTACAGCTAATAGTTGTTTGAGGTCCAATAGTAACAAGTTGAATCTTTGCCATCAATTTCAACCAATTTTCACCAAAGTATTTTTTAAATAAGCTGACAGTATTTATTACTGTTTTACCACTAGTAAAAGCAATAATATCTATTTTTCCACTTTTCAAAGCATCTACAGTCTTTTGAGGTATATCCGTAGGGCAAGAAGATTCATAAGCAGCTACTTCAGTAACCGCTGCTCCCTTTAATTTAAAAGAGTCAGATAATATTGATCTGCCGCCGGTTTGTACTCTAGGAATAAATAGTTTTAAACCTTTTGGATTCTGGGGGAAATATTCAACCAAGCTATCTGCAACAAAACTAGGTGGAACAAAACTAATCTTTGCATCCATATCTGATAACAACGCAGCTGTTTTTCTTCCTACAGCAGCAATTTGAATAGTATTAGAAATTTTCGACAAAGACAAGCCAATTTCTTTCATTCTATCCTCAACATTTTTAACACCATTTGCACTAGAAAAGACGATCCAGTCAAAGGTAGAAATTTTCTTTAAAGCTTCATCTAAGGGAGCCCAGTCATCTGGAGGTCCAATCACTAATGCAGGAAGATCGAATACTTGAGCTCCATTTTTTCTAAAGATCTCACGAGCCTCTGAAGACTGTTCTTGGGCACGAGTAATAATTATCTTCTTATCGATTAAAGCCATGTCTGTATGCTTCATCCCAAGGAAGGCTAAAAAATAAATATTCAGTCATTTAAACAATAATAGGTTTTTTCTAGAATACTAAATTTTTAATTAAACAATTTTCAATCAGTAAATTCTTTAATCGATTTTCTATCAAATTCCTTATGAGCTATTTTAGATTGCAAAATACGACTTAAAATTTGATGTTGTGCTTCCTCTATTTGACTAGGACTATAAGCCAAAGGAGTAGAGTAATGAATAGTTTTTTTTATTTTATCATATAAATATGGACATCCATATATAATTACTCCTGATAATCTTTCCTCAATTTCTAAACTTCTTATAGCATCTATCCAATGATCATTATGATAATCTAATCCGATAAATGGTTTACCTCTTACAAAAAGCTGAACAAGAATTTTACTGTTACAAAGTTGTCCCGATTCTAAAAATCCTTTATTATTTTTTAGCCATGGGCTAATGCCAAGGGGATGTATAATTAAATTTTGAAAACCTACTGCTTTAGGCAAAGCTAATGCAGGACAAAATTTGTTAGATACTTGTTCAAAATTATCAATTTTTATAAGATTAATATCATTAAATTCAGCTTTTATAATACTTTCTTCTCTGATAAAAATTGATTTTTTTATTATAGAATGGCTAAATCTAGAGACATCCAATAAAAATTTATTCTTAATATCTCCATTACTCAATTCTTCTTTTTCTAAATCATTTTCATTACTAATTAAATCAAGTTGTTTTTTTCTTCTTTCTCTAGATATATCTAACCTTTCCAAAGAAATTTTTCCTGAATAAAAAGCATCAGTAAGAGAATCAATTGCCTCATCGATATTCTTTGGCATCATAATCAAATCAATTCCTGCATCGAATGCCATGACTGCAGCCTTACCACTACTATATTGATTAGATATTGCATTCATAACTAAAGCATCGCTGACTACCAAGCCATCATATTTAAGTTTGCTCCGTAACAAATCAGTAACCAGTCTTTTTGAAAGTGTTGCGGGGTAAATAGGATCAATCTTTGGGAAAAGCAAATGACCAATCATGACACTATTGACTCCTTGATTGATTAAAGATTTAAATGGAATCAACTCAAATTTCTCTAAGTTAGATAAGTCATTGTGTATTTCTGGCAAATCCAAGTGAGAGTCAACTTCGGAATTTCCATGACCAGGGAAATGTTTCGCACAAGTCAGCATTTGTGATCTAGAAACACCCCGCTGAAAAGCACAAGTTAAACTTTGTACTGTTTCAGCGTCCTCTCCCCAAGCTCTTAGATTTATAACCGGGTTATTTGAATTGTTATTGATATCACATACTGGTGCTAATAGCCAATTCAAACCAATATTTTTTGCTTCTTTACCAGTAAAATAACCGATT
The DNA here is from genome assembly GCA_003216975.1 of Prochlorococcus sp. AG-402-I20. Classification (GTDB taxonomy): domain Bacteria; phylum Cyanobacteriota; class Cyanobacteriia; order PCC-6307; family Cyanobiaceae; genus Prochlorococcus_B. The sequence goes on along the minus strand of QCHY01000005.1, from coordinate 73,370 downwards.
TTCTCAGCAATAGATATCGCTAAATTATGATCTTTTTTATAAATCTGAGCGATACCCATTGGAGGAATAAACTTTGTTCCCCCGTAAAACCTTTGACCAACACCTTCCTCAATATCAGCACATAAAAGAAGGGGTTGACCAGACCATTTTTTCAAGAGATTGCAACGAATTTCTAATTCTTTTACTGTTCCTCCTAGAAAAATAACTCCGCCAACACCTTCTTCTAAAAGTCTCTTTAGATTTGAATTAGTTTCCTCCAAGTTAGGATATAAACGTTGCGAATCAAGACTAAATCCACTAGCTCGAACTATAAATAATTCAGAAACTTGTCTTCTAAGATCAGATTTATTCATCAAAAATTTTGATTAATCTATAATTCTCTACTCTTATCTTTACTTTTTCGTTCAAGTTCTAATGAATTGAGAAGATCTAAAACTGCTGGACCTTTTGTCATTCCTTTGTCAATCTTAAACACAAGCTCAGGAGATCGTCTCATTTGTAGCCTTCGAGCAAGCTCAGCACGAACAAATCCCTTTGCCTCCTCTAAACCAACTAGTACTTCAGATTTTTTTTTATCTTCACCAAAAAGACTTATAAAAATTTTTGCATGCTGCAAGTCACCTGAGACTTCAACAGATGTAATGGTAATCATAGCTTGATGAATTCTTTCATCTCTAACACCATTAACTAAAATTTCACTAACCTCTCTTTTTAGTAAAGCTGCTAATTTTTCTACCCTTCTTTTATTAGCCATAACTAAGTAATTGGTATAGGAAAAGCCATAGCCTTTAATAAGAAAATTATTGTCATAAGTCCACTTAAAAACGCCCCAATGAGAGCAATCGCTGTGATCGGATTACTACCTCGTTTAATTAATGGAGAAATTGCAGCAGTGAAAACCCCCAAAACTATTGTGATGAGATATTTGGGATATCTAGAAACATTAGAAAAAAATTCACCCATTTTTCACCACCAAAAGACTGAATTAATAGCTACTCTGCTAACCATTTGAGGGAACATAAAATGTTGGAACTTCATCAATTTAGGCACTCACCTTATTGCTTGAAAGTAAGAATGGCTTTGGCTGCAAAAAAGCTTGAATATCGAACCGTTGAGATAACTCCAGCCATAGGGCAAATAGATATCTTTCAAAAAACAGGACAAAAAAAATTACCCGTGCTTTTTGATCAGGAAACAACAATCCATGACTCAAGTTCAATAATACGACACTTAGAGAAAATTGAAATAGAACCCAAATTAATTCCAGAGGATTTAAAGGAAGCTTCTCAGGCTCAAATAATTGAGAATTGGGCAGATACAACCTTGGCAAAATCTATAAAAATAGTCTTTTTTGAAGAACTTATGAAAAATCCAATATTGATTTCCTCATTATTCACCAATGAAATTTCGGATTCTATGCAAAAACTTCTTTTTAATGTTCCTACAAAGATTGCTAGTCAGATTTCTGGATTCATAAACCAGAAAGAGAAGGAATCTCTAAAATTAAATCTAGAATATCTATCAAATTTAATAGATCAAGAAAACTTTCTTATTGGAGAGAAGCTTTCTATTGCTGATATTGCTGTAGCCTCACACTTATCACTACTCAAATTTCCAAATTCATCTGGAAAAAATCTAACAGGCAAAGGTTGTTCTTTATATATAAACGATCCAAGTCTTCAAAATCTTTTCAACTGGAGAGACTTAATTGAAGAGCAATTAGCAAAGACTAATCATCATTAATCTTTGTAAGTATTAATTTAGATTTCTCTGTTTTAATCGGCAAAGAAATCAGATTTTGCCCAGGTTGATTGTAAATCGCCTGAAATTGTTCTCCACAAATATTAAAATCACTCAGATTTATTTCATCATTTTGAGTAGATCCACATTTTTGAAATTCAGTTAATGTTTCGACCTGACTAACGCGGCTAAATTCAGGAGTATGCAAAATTTGTAAAATTAATTCATCAGTAATAAAAATATTATTATCTATTGTTTCTTGAAGTCTTCCTATAATCTTAGTCTCTAAATATCTATCTTCAGTTAATTTAGCAAACTGACGATTAGGAGATTTAGGATCATTCTTTACTGATAGAAATCCACCAGTCTTTGTGCTCAAAGCATAAGACTTAGTGTTGTATTCACGGTCAGCAATTAAATCACCAAAGTTGTTGTGAATAAATTTAGCTGAATGAATAATAGGTTCTTGATTCTGATCACTTTCTATCTCGCTAGTAACATCCCATAAACCTTCAAACCAATCAGGGTAAATTAAATCATCTTTCAATCCTGGGCGCCTTATGGAAGAAGTAAGGCGCCAATCAGGCCAGATTAATTTGCGTTCGGAAAGCTTAGATGGTTGAAAATTATTTATTTCAAAAATACTTTCAGCTAGTGCAGGAACTGTATAAGTAAAAATAATTAAAATAGAAATCAAAAAAAAGAAAAATTTCTGTCTCATGTCTGATCCGCTAATTAGAGAAATGGATAATTATGTTGTTTTGGTTCCTGGCGAAAGTGAACAATTCCTGGATAAAGAACAAACTCTTTTATGGCTTCAATCTTGGTTAAACAAATTGGATTCATTACCATTAGATCTTGCATGTAAGTCTTCAACAGCAGAAGCTGCACAGCATTTGCTTGATACAGCTTGTGACCTAGAAATCAAAACAGGTTTTACAATTCAGTGGTATGCCGTTCGGCTTGAGTCTTCGGGTCAATAAGGATGCTTGGCAAATATTCAGCAATCATAGTTGCAACCTCACATGGCGATTGATCTTCAACTTCTATTCTCAAATCTGACTCTGAATATATTGGTTTTCTACTTTCATAAATCTGACTAAAATTCTCACCGAAATCATCCCCAGTTAGTAAAGGGCGTTTCTTTTTATCACTTTCTAATCGTTGAATTGAACGTTTTAAATCAAGATCTAACCAAATAACTATTCCTTGATGAAGAATACCCCAGTTTTCAGGCAAGGTAACTAAACCACCTCCAGTAGCAATTACAAGCGAATGATGTTGACTAATTTCTTTTAAAACTTTGTTTTCAACATCCCTAAAGACTTTTTCTCCATCTTTTTCAAAAATAGATGAGATAGATTGCTTAGAAGCTTTTTCTATAACATCATCAGTATCAACAAAAGCATAATTGATCATTTTTGCTAGAACTGGTCCCGCTTGACTTTTGCCAGAACCCATCATTCCTATCAAAAATATATTTCGACCACCTAACTTTTCTTTAAGAGTTTCAAGGGTTGATTGGACGGCCATAAAGACAGAAGTAACTAAAAGTTATTAAGATGTGTTTTGATGTGAAATTTTTATGGAAGCGATCACATCTAATTTCCCTCACGGAGAGGGTAGAAGCTGTGTAATCACAAGGCGAGCCTGCTTTAGCGCAAGCCACCTTTATAGGCTTCCTGAATTATCTGATGATGATAATTCAGCTTTATTTGGCCCATGCTCAATAGCTCCTGGCCACGGACATAATTACGAGCTAATCGTAACCATGGAAGGAGATCTTAATAAATATGGCATGGTCTTAAACCTTTCAGATGTAAAACATGCCATAAAAAATGAAGTAACAAGTCAACTTGACTTTCGTTTTTTAAATGACACATGGCCAGAGTTTGACCTTTCTAAGCCCGAAGGTTGCCTTCCCACAACTGAAAGTTTAGTTCGTATTATATGGGAGCGCCTTAAATCTCACTTACCCCTTAAATCTCTTCGTCTATACGAAAACCCAAAACTCTGGGCTGACTATCAAGGAAATTCTATGGATGCTTATTTAACGGTTCAAACACACTTTTCAGCTGCTCATCGCTTAGCTAGAGAAGACCTACCTCAAACCGAAAACGAAAAAATATTCGGAAAATGTGCTCGACCTAATGGACATGGTCACAATTACTTAGTAGATATAACTGTCAAAGGGAAGATTAATCCTAGAACCGGAATGATATGTGATCTATCAGCATTAAATAGTTTAATAAATGATTTAGTTGTAGAGCCTTTTGACCATACCTTTTTAAATAAAGATATTCCTTATTTTGCAAATTGTGTACCTACAGCTGAAAATATTGCATTACACATTTCAGATAAATTAACTAATCCAATTAGTGCGATTGGGGCTAATTTATATAAGATAAAACTACAGGAGAGTCCAAATAATGCAGCTGAAGTGTATGCAGACGTACCTGAATCAAAGATCGATACTAAGGACTCCAAGAATCAGGTTGGTTTGCTGAGATAATTGAAAAAAAAATGGGTTAAATTAGTTTTAGCTTCTAGTATTGATGGACGTATCGCATATCCAGAAGGAGGGAAAACACAATTAGGTGACTCTGGTGATCGTTTAGTTTTAGAAAAATCACTTGCTTGGTCAGATGGGATTTTAATGGGAGGGCAAACGCTGAGAGATCATCAATCAATTTGTGTCATTAAAAATAAAAGCTTATTAAAGAAGAGAAATTTAGCAGGAAAAAACGAACAACCAATTGCTCTCATAGCCAGCAATCAAATAGATTTTCCAGAAAATTGGCTTTTTTTTAAACAACCTCTTCAAAAATGGTTGCTCCAAGCGCAAGATAAGAAAAATGAAATTATGCTCCCTAATGGATTCGATAAAAAAATAAATTTAAAAATCACGTGGCGTGATTCCCTTGATGATTTGTATCATCAAGGAATTGCGAAAATTGTATTACTAGGAGGCGCTAATCTGATTTCAGCATTTCTTTTAGAGGATCTAATAGATGAATTACAAATCACCATTACACCTTTTCTGATAGGCGGAGATTACTGCTGGGTTTCATCTGAATTAAGAAACTTAAATACAATCATGAATAAAAAAAATAACTGGATTTTAAAAGAAAGTAAAAAGCTCGGCAAAAATGAATTACTTATAAGATATTTTAGAAATAATTTATCCTGAATATAGATTTATTATAAAAGAAATGAACAATATCAAAATCAAATGGCATGCAACAATAAAAGAAATTCCTAAAATTATTTGGAATAATTTCTTAAAAGAAAATTCAACTCCTTTTTATAAATGGGATTGGTTAAATGCATTAGAAAGATCAAAAAGTGTTAGCGCAAAATATGGATGGCAACCATTATTTCTCTCTGCGTGGAGTGAAAATGATTTAATTGCAAGTGCACCTCTCTATCTGAAATCTCATAGTTATGGAGAATTTATTTTTGATAATGCCTTTGTTCAACTAGCTCAAGATATGGGGCTTCAATATTATCCAAAACTAATAGGAATGAGTCCATTAAGTCCAATAGAAGGTTACCGCTTTCTTTTTGCAGAAGGAGTGAATGATATAGAGCTCACAAAAATATTAATCTCTGAAATTGATAATTTTGCCAAACAGAATGGAATTCTCAGTTGTAATTTTTTGTATGTAGATCCTAAATGGATGAAAATAGCTGAATCTTTAAATTGTGCTAAGTGGGTCAATCAACAAAGTTTGTTGAAATTGAAAGAAGAAAATAGTTTTTCTGATTTTTTAAAAAAATTTAATTCCAATCAACGTAGAAATATTAAGAGAGAAAGAGAAAGCATAAAAAAATGTGGAATAAAAGTTGAACCTCTTAGTGGGTCTCAAATCAATGTAATGAATTTAAAAAAAATGCATTATTTTTATGAGCTTCATTGTTCAAGATGGGGAGTATGGGGAAGTAAATACCTCACTGAATCATTTTTCACTGAACTTACATCAAAAGAACTGAAAGAAAATATTGTTTTATTTAATGCAAAAGAAGAAGGAATTGATAAAACAATTGGAATGTCATTATGTGTGAAGAACGAAAATATGCTTTGGGGACGATATTGGGGAGCAGAAAAAAATATAGATAATTTACATTTTGAAGCTTGTTATTACTCACCGATAGAGTGGGCAATAGCAAATAAAATAAAATATTTTGATCCTGGAGCGGGTGGGAGTCACAAAAAACGAAGAGGTTTTATTGCTAAACCCAATGCAAGTCTTCATAGATGGTACAACTTACCTATGGACTCATTAATAAGAGAATGGCTACCAAAAGCAAATAAGTTAATGCTTGATCAAATAAACGCTACAAATAATGAAGTACCTTTTAAGTTTGAAGAGCCAAAACTATCAAATACATAGTAACTTCAGACAAATTAAAGACTTAATCTAAATGACAGACAACAACTTACTAGATTCTCCTGAGAAAGATAAATCACTTTCCACCGAAAAAGAGACAGTTGATTCTAGTGAAGAAAAACCTTTCTTTGCTCAAGGGATTTTCAATTATAAAGATAAGGGGACTCAAGGGGTTATTACTCTATTTGGTTATGAACTAACAGCACCAGCAGGTCTGAAAAATCCTGGAGTTGTTTATTTATCTTTTATTTTTGTAAACCTACTTATATTTTTAATCTTAAAAAGCTTTATTTCAGGATAAATTTTAAGAAGGAAATTCGAAAAATTTATCCTGAAAGAAAACAGGTGACTTAGCTATCATCTTTTTAATTTGTAAATTAAAGAAATGAAAAATCTAGATCTTCAAGAAGACTTAATTCACTCAATAAAACTTTTAGACGATAAATTATCCAAGCGGCAAATAGAGCTTGATCCAAAAGGTTATTTTTTAATTAAAATTGATCTCATAACAAATGAGTTAATAGTTGAACATTACTTAAATAATATTGATCAAAAAGGTCGCGCTATTGATCCAGAGTCTGGAGAACTAATTGGTTGTAAAACAAAAAACAGAAATCAACCTAGCAATATTTATAGAGGAAAAAGTGCAAAACAGGTAGGTATTCAAATCTCCGAGGGTCTGGGTCCATTCCCTATCAGTCGCATAGATCATGCCATGTATATAGGTCGTGAATTACAGCGAGCAGAGCTATGCCTAATAGCAGGAGAACAATACTTACAAGATTAAAATTAATAAATTCAAAAGATAAAGCACCGATGTTCTATAATTACTTGAGGTATTTAAATCTAATGGGAATTCTTTTTTACTTAGTTTTTGTTGGCGCAGGTCTTTCCACAGCATTCTTGATTCAAAAAGCCCTAAAAGCAATTAAATTAATCTGAACAAATAAATTACACATAATAGTTCTAAATTAGTTCAGGCAATTTATATTTTATAATAATTCAATTTTTTAAATGGTTATTTAAAAATAAATAACATTGAAATTGATTTAAAAAATTAAGACTTTAAAGGAATTGTTTATTAGAATAAAAATAAATTCAAGTTATTCAGAATTCATCTGCATGAGATCTTCAAGACTAACAAGTCGGCGTCGCCAAGATCTTGGCTCTAAATGGGCGAGAGTATCAATAGCCATATTATCCACAGTTGGAGTTATTGATACTGGATCAATAACTCTAAATAAATGGGGATTAATAGGAAATTTAAACTGTCCAGGAGGATTAGTAGGCTGCGATAAAGTTTTAAATAGCCCTTGGGGGACTTTTTTTCAAAAAAATAATTTTTCTATTCCATTATCTTTAGTTGGTTTAATTAGTTATTTATTAATTTTATTAATGGCAATATTTCCATTAATACCAATTCTCCAAAACCAAAAAAATAATATATCAAAAATAGCATGGTGGGTATCTTTTTACATATCTACATCGACCTGTGTTTTTAGTTTAATTTTAATATCAATAATGATATTCAAAATTAAGGCTTTCTGTTTCTTTTGTCTTCTTTCTTGTCTAGTATCACTTTCAATTCTATTGTTAAATCTATTTGGAGGTGGGTGGGAAAATTATGGAAAATTATTTTTCAGAGGTTTTCTTATGTCAGTAGCAGTTTTATTAGCAGGACTAATATGGTCATCATCAGTTGATACATCTACCAAAGAAGTTGCAAATAATGTTCAAGGAACACCACCTGCCGTAATAGCTATAAGTTCTCCCGAAAAAATAAAACTTGCTGAACATTTAACAAAAGAAGGAGCAGTAATGTATAACGCTTATTGGTGTCCACATTGTCATGATCAAAAAGAAATGTTCGGGAAAGAAGCTGCAGAAAAATTAAATTTGGTGGAATGTGCAAAAGATGGATTTAACAACAAACGAGAGCTTTGTGAAGCTAAAGGGATCACAGGGTTCCCTTCTTGGGAAATTAATGGATCAATTGATTCAGGGGTTAAAAGCCTAGAAGAATTAGCTGATCTTACTAATTACAATGGCTCTAACAATTTTTAGGAAAAGCAGCTTTATCTACAATGGATCTTGTATGTATATTCTTGCCTTTTATTTGACGAGTATGACATCTCCAAAAAGGAACTGAAGTAGGAAAATCATCTCTAAAGTGACCTCCTCTACTTTCTTTACGAAATAAACAAGCCTCCAACATAAGCAAACTTGACATCTGTCTATTATTTAGATCAAGAAGTAAATTAAGATCTCTTCTGGACATCTCATCAAATTCATTAATAACTCCTTTTGATTGAGAAAACACCAAATTTAATAAAGGCTCTTTTAAAAGATTTTGATAATCCCGTTTAACTTTTGCAAGAGCGGAACTCATGCCTTTTGAGGATCGATCAACTCCTGCCACACGCCAGCATAATTGTCTAAGTTTTTCTATCTCTTTTGTTAAATACTCAGTTCCTTTTTCCTTTGAAAAGCGAAGATTTGATTTGTGTAAACTGAAATTATTTTCTGATATATCGGAAGTTTGAAAATCATATAATTCAATATTTCGCATTTGATTAGCAAAAACCAAACACTCCATCAATGAATTACTTGCGAGCCTATTTGCACCATGTAGACCGGTACATGCAACCTCACCAATAGCAAACAGACCTTTAATATTAGTTTGTGCTCTCAAGTTTGTAGCGACTCCACCCATCCAATAATGTGCAGATGGTGCTACGGGTATTACTTCTTTTAAAGGTTCTAAACCAAGCTCTCTGCACCTTTGAAAAATTGATGGAAATCGCGCTTCTACATCCTCAACAGCAAGAGATTTAACATCAAGACCAACGTGATCAACTTTTTGCTTTTGCATTGCTTTAAACAAAGCCCTGCTAACTTGATCCCTTGATGCAAGATCTTTCCCTTCAAGATGATCTACTGGGCTGTCACCGAGTGAATCAACTAAAACAGCACCCTCTCCTCGTAAAGCTTCAGAAATCAAAAACGAAGGAGCATCATCCAATTTCAATGCAGTTGGATGAAACTGAAAAAATTCGAGATCCTCTATAAACGCACCAGCCCTCCACGCCAGCGCAATTCCCTCACCTGCAGCTTGAGTTGGATTTGTAGTATTAGCAAACAAATGGCCACCGCCACCGGTGGCCAAAACAACTGCCTTAGCTTTTATCCAACGCAAAGCTGGTCCATCAAGAACTTGTACCCCTGCACATCTTCCTCTCTCAACCCAAATCTGGGTAACTCTTATTCCTCTTTGATGCAGAACATTATCTCTTTGATCGACCTGCTCATTAAGAACATCAACCAATGCCTTTCCGGTTCTATCTTTTACGTGAAGTACTCTTCTATGTGTGTGAGCAGCCTCAAGAGTTGTAGATAACTTCCCAGAGGTTCTATCAAATTCCATGCCTATTTTTAAAAGTCTATCCACTAATCTCGGAGCACTCTGAACAAACATCTGCACTGCTTCAGAATCACAAAGGCCAGCACCAGCTTTAATGGTATCCAAAGCATGAATATTCTCGCTATCTTCAATTCGCGTAACAGCAGCCATTCCTCCTTGTGCCCATCTACTTGAAGAACGCTTACTAGTATTGCGATTTAAAAGCAAAGTCTTGAGATTTGATGGCAATTCAAGAGAAGACATTAAGCCTGCAGCTCCTGCGCCAATAACAATTACATCCCAATTAGTTGAGTAAATATCATTTTTATTAAATCCATTATTTAAGTCCATAAAATATTATTTTTCAAATCAATCCACTTAATTGAGGCTGAATCAAAGTGGTTGCAAAAAATAAGCCATCAACCCATAAGGTTGTTGTCAAAGCTGAACTTGATACAAGCCACGCATCAGAAGATAAAGGTTCACTTTTTGATTTTTGATTCATCCAATTTGCTATAAAAATTATTAAAAGTGCCGCAACAAGAATTGATAATAAAGAAAAAGGTTCCAATAATTGTTCCGCAGTGAAACTCAACATTTTGGAGGCTTCCGAATAAGGCGCATCAACAACTGCAGGCCAAGCCTTCATAACACCTGTTAAAACAATCATTACGTCAGTAAAAGCAGTTCCTAATAAAGATGCCAAATAGAAACTGGCTCCAATTTTCCATCGAGTTTTTAAAAGGCTTAATGCTATGGGCAAAGCTATTGACTCAACAGGTAAATGCCATACTGGATGACCTCTTAACCATCCCCAAAAAAGACATCCTCCTAACCAGCTCCAACTAACGCCAACCAATAGCGAACCAACAGAGGACCATTTATCCCTACAAAATTTAAGTAAATAAAATCCAAGAAAAAAGATTATGAAACTAAATAAAAAAGCTGAAAAAGGAAACACATGAACCCATGGAGCCTGAACAAAAACCGGCAGGACAACCATTGTGCTAGCCCAAAATTGTAATGTCCTTGGCTTTGAAAGATAGGACGTTTCTTGATTTATGGGCTTGGTGGGATTGTTTGAGTAAATCAGAATTAATAAAACTGAGTTGGTTTTCAGTGCAACCTTCTATGAATTTACATTCAAGTCGATACCCAAACCAAACAGTCTGCAGAATACAAATAACAAAGTTAAAAAAAAATTCATACAAGTCTTTAAATTAGAATGATTGCAATGCTTTTAAAGGCTCAGCTTTTTAATCCTTAAAAAAAGGGATGATTCAAAATTACTTCTTAAGTACTTTTTATTGAAAATTTACTTATATTGAAAAATAAATGATTTTCTAAAATCAATTCAATTGTTTTTCAACCACCCGAAAAATATAGAAAAGTTATTTCCTTGTTTAGGAGCATAAATGAACACAGTAAAGATAGATAAAAACAAGATAAAACCTGCTATTGTTGCCTCAATCGAAGAAGGTTCAATAGGCGAAGAGCTGGGACTTGAAGTTGGAGATAAATTAATTAGTATTAATGGTGTAAAACCAAGAGATCTGATTGATTACAAATTTCTTATTGCTGAAGAAAATATTCAACTAACAATATTAGATGAAAAAGGTAAAACACATACAATAGACATCGAAAAAGATTATGATGACGAGTTAGGCCTTGCTTTTACTGAAGCATTATTTGATGGATTAAAACAATGCAATAATCAATGTCCGTTTTGTTTTATAGACCAACAGCCTTCAGGGAAAAGAAAAAGCTTGTATCTAAAAGATGACGACTATAGGCTAAGTTTTTTATATGGTTCTTACTTAACACTCACAAATCTTTCCGAACAAGACTGGCTGAGAATTGAGCAACAAAGACTCAGTCCTTTATTCGTATCGGTGCATGCTACGGAACCTTCTTTAAGGTCGAAATTACTAAGAAATCCTCAAGCTATTGACCTTTTAAATCAATTAACCTGGTTCGCGGAAAAAAGAATACAAATTCATGCTCAAGTTGTTGTTTGCCCTGAAATAAATGATGGGAAAGCTTTAGAAAGAACCATTAATGATCTATTTAGTTTCGCGCAAGAAGATTTCCCTGTGGTCCTTTCAGCAGCAATTGTTCCAGTTGGGTTAACTAGATTTCGCCCCAGTAATGATGGGCTAATACCAGTAGATTCTAACTGTGCTTCAAAAGTCATCAATCAAGTTGAACAAATGCAGAGAGTATTTTATAAATCAACGGGCTCTCGTTTTGCCTGGTTATCAGACGAATGGTATTTAATAGCGAAGAAGCCATTACCTCCCCTCAATTCTTATGAAGATTTGCCTCAAAAAGAGAATGGAGTAGGAAGTATACGAAGCTTTCTTAAAGCGATGGATGAAGCGACAAGAAATTTGCCTATCAAAATTGATAAAAAGAAAACCTGCAGCTGGGTTGTTGGCAAACTTGTTGAAAATGAATTACAGATGCCTTGTAAACGACTAAATAAAATAAATAATTTCACTTTGCATCTTTATGGAATTCCAAGTCCTTATTGGGGGCAAGAACAAATAGTTACAGGTTTACTCACAGGTCAAGACCTAATAGAAGGACTGCAAGGCAAAGAATTAGGCGATGAGTTACTTCTACCAGCTGTGATGTTAAGGCAAGGTGAAAAAATCTTTCTTGATGACATGACTCTTCAAGAGCTCTCTTCGTCACTTAATGTGTATATAAGAATTGTCCATGATGCTCAAGACATTGTGGACAAAGCACTTGTTCAAGCATCTTTGCTTTACTAAATCCATCTAAGTTTTTCTGATAATTATGAGGAAAGTAAAGAGAAAGTTCCTAATTGTTGCAGGGTTATTTATTTCTGGGCTAAATCCTTTGTGGGCCACAAGTTCGCAAAAAATAAATCCCAACATAAATATTGAAGAGGAATTAAGTAAAAAACAAAGTCAAAAACAACAAGGAATCTTATATGAATTAAATTCGCCTGAAGATCTTTTTTTACCTTCTAGATCGCGAGAAGTATCAGTAAAAACCTATCAAAAGATTAATCTCGATCAATTAGAAAACATTCTTATCAATAACAATCGGACAATCAAGATTTACTTAGAGAGAATTGAGCAAGCTAAATCAATATTAAAAAGTTCGTTGTCCTCCTGGTACCCAACTTTAAACCTAACAGCTAATGGCATTCCTCAGTATTTTGAATCTAATAACTATAATGAGTCAAATATAATTCAAGACACTTCAAGTAAGCAATGGAGCTCTTCTATTTCTGCCCAAGTTAAGTGGGATTTAATTAATCCTGCAAGAGTTCCCGAGATAGCATCAGCTAGAGATAGTTTTGAAAAGTCAAAATCTTCGTACTTCATAGTTTTAAGAGATTTAAAATTAGAGGCAAAAAAACGCTATTTCAATTTGCAAAAAGCAAATGAGGAAATAGAAGTTGCAAAAAAATCCATTGAATCCTCGACTCTTGGATTAAGAGATGCAGAAATTAGATTTGAATCAGGTGTTGGTACAAAATTAGAAGTTTTAGAAGCTAAAACACAATTAGCTAGAGATCAGCAATTATTTAATATTAAATCTGGAGATCAAAAAATTGGTCAAAGATCTCTTGCTGAAATACTTAATCTTCCAGAAGATATAACACCATTAATTGGTTCAAAAACCAAAGTTATAGGTATATGGGATTTATCATTAGAAGATAGTATTATTGCTGCTTATGATGCAAGAGAAGAACTGGATAATATTCTATTGGATATATCAATCAACAATAGTAATGCCAATGCTGCACTTGCTGCTAGCCAACCAAAATTAAGTATCGTAAATACATCTACTTCCTCATTTGCAAAAGGTGAGTTGAATCAAATCTCTCCAAATACGAGCAATACATCCTCCAGTTTTTCTAACACCATTGGGCTCAATGCAACATGGTTTATTTTTGATGGAGGCAATTCAAGATCTATATATAACTACAACAAAAGTAAAGCAAAAGAAGCAAAGCTCAATTTTGCACTAAGAAGAGCTCAGATTAGAAAAGAAGTTGAAAATATATTTTTCAAACTTGAATCTGCCAAACTAAATATTTCTGCTTCTTATACGGAAGTTTTATCTGCAAGAGAATCTCTTAGACTTGCCAAGCTTAGATATAAATCAGGTATAACTACACAACGAGAAGTTGTAAATAACCAAAGGGATTTAACTGATTCTGAGGTTCGTTATATTATTGCTGTCACAAGCTACAACACCTTATTAGCTGATTTAAGTAGACAAACTGGCATAGATAACATCAAGCCATGCGATATCAAAGTCAATCCAAAGAATCAAAAGAACTTAGACAGCAAATCGAATCTCTATGAATCGAATTTAATTCCTTTATGCCAGCTATAGATTTTACCTAAATAACAATGAATCAAAACCCAATATCCAACCCTCTGAGCAACGCTCAACTAAATTCGATTCATCATCTAGTTGATGAAGTGGGAAGACGTCAGCTTCAAGATTTTGGTCAAATCAACTCTGATATAAAACCTGACGGAACACTTATTACAGAATGTGATAGGTGGAGTGATAAAACAATAGTTCAAGGTTTATCAAAAATTGCTCCTGGAGAAGGTGTCCTGAGTGAAGAAGGGAATAAGTCAATTCCTAGTTCCAGTGAATATTGGGTAGTTGACCCTCTTGATGGCACAACTAATTTTGCAGCAGGCATTCCTTACTGGGCAATATCAATAGCACGCTTCACCAATGGAGAGCCTGAGACAGCCTTTCTTGACATCCCAGCTCTGCAAAAAAGAATTTTTGCCATTAGAGGAAAAGGAGTTTGGCTAAACGACAAGCCACTTAAGCCTGAATCTCGCTTCAAAAAAAATAGTGACTGCATTTCTCTTTGTAGCCGGTCCATTAAAGTGTTACAAATGAAGCCAGAGCAGTCTTTTCCAGGGAAAATCAGATTACTTGGGGTATCAAGTTTAAATATGACTAGTGTTGCCATCGGTCAAACTATTGCTGCTTTAGAGGCGACACCTAAAATTTGGGATATTGCAGCTGCATGGTTAATACTTGAGGAACTTAATTGTCTTATCAATTGGTTAGACACAAATCCAAAAGATATTCTTTCTGGAACAGATCTAGCTTCTGTGAATTTCCCTTTACTAACAGCATCCTCACAAGATCAATTAAACAACATGCTGCCTTGGGCTACAGCATTAATCCAAGATAAATAATTTCTTATTTGCTTTTTTTTCAATTAATAATGAAATTAGCTACACAAAAACAATCTATTGTTTTAAATCTACTGATTCAACCAAGAAAAATCCTCTCCCTTCGAGGTAGCGTGATAGTAAATGCTTTACAACCAAAGTGGGCTTGAACTGGAGTCAAAAAGCAAGATGGTTTTTTAGTAGCCTCTGGAGAGCTTATGAAAGATGGTCTAAATGTGATTGCGTCGATTTAAGCGCAGCATTTGCTTACTATACTCTTCAGTCTTTTTTCCCAATATTATTAATATCTCTATCAGTTGCATCATGGTTTCTAGGGAAACAGCAAGGATTAGATCAACAAATCATTGCTTTAGCAGCTCAAGTTTTACCTCCTTCAGTTGTTGGCCTAGTCGATTCAACTCTAATAAAATTAGTTAATCAAGGATTTGGAGCTGGAATCCTTGGAGCAATGTTCTTAATGATCACTGCGGGTAATGCCTATCTAACATTACAACGAGGAGCAGATAGATTATGGGAGGACGTTCTACCAGTTAAATCAAAACCTGATCCACTTAAAATTCAAGCATTTAGATTTATAAGGAACCGAATAGAAGCTTTCTTTGTTGTTTTATTAGTTGGTTTTCTAATGGTCATAGATCAAATCAGTGCAAATATTCGTATGATACCTGGCGCCGTTTTAGAAGAATTAGCAAATACAACACCTTGGATTGAAAATGTGATGTCAAAAATACCAGTTCTTCAAGTTGGGCAATTTATGCTTCCTTTAATAGGCTTTTCGACTATGGCGCTACTTTTACAAGGTTTACTCCCAAGTAGAAGAGTGCCTTTAAAGCCACTAATACCTGGGGCTTTTATGATTGGAACTTTGCTAACTATTCTAAATTTGGCAGTTAGTAGAAGTATCCTATCCTTGGGATCAAGATTTCAGGCTTACGGATTCATTGGTGGAGTTCTAGTATTGACTCTTTGGGTTTGGATGGTAGGAGTAATTATTTATTTTGGTCAATGCTGGAGCGTTGTCATTGCAAGCATGCGTCGTAATCGATACGGTTAAACATCGATGAAACAAGCAACAAAATTTAAATTAGAATCTATAAAGAAATTTCTTAAGTAGTTATGAATAAACCATCTTCATTCATTTGGATGGTATTGATTTTACTTATTATTTTCCCTACAACAGCTGGAAAATTTATTATTGATTTAACAGGTGGAATATTGCTTATCATTACAATAATACCATTGATTTTAGGAGGAATTGGATGGTTTACTTGGAAGAGAATCCAATCAAAAGTACAAACCTGTAAAGCTTGTGGATCAACATTTCTTAATAGTCAAATGATTTGTCCAATATGTGGAACAACCATAAAAAACACCACAGATGTTCTGGAAAATATTCCAGCAAGTGCAGCAACCATTGATATTCAATCTGAAGATATAGATTTATAAAGTTAATCTATTATAAAAATTCCGGATTTATTTCATTAATCTCTTGTTCAACAAACTGCAGAAGTTTCTCACAATGCTTAAGAAGCAGATGACCTTTAATATAATTAATCTGAATTTTATCCAGTGAAATATTTTCATCTTGTACATTTGTTAAAATGACTTCCAATTCCGAGATAGATTCTTCATAGCTTAATTTATTAATATCTTTTTTTAAAATTTCAATATTTTTTTTGTTAGTAGCTTTGTTAGACATGGATAAATTATTTCTGGTACCTTAATGTACAAATCAGATAGAATAGAAAAATTTTATTTAATAAATTTATATTTCATCATAATTCAGGCTATCAACCTCTGCTGTAATTTTTCCATCACAAAATTGTACTAATAGCTTATCTTTTTCCTTCACATTTTTCACACTATAAATCGAATTACCTGACTCGTCAGTAATTAGTGCAAAGCCTCTTTTTAACAATTTTTCTGGAGAAAGTGCATTCAAAAGTTTGTACATATAATTTATTTTAGTTCTTTTATTGTTTAATAATATTCGTGGTGAATGAGAGTGAAAAAAAGATTTCTTTGTAATTAAAAATTTCTTTTGATTCTGAAAAAAAGATTTCAAATAATCTTTGAGAATTTTTTTAATTTGCCAATAATTATTTCTTTCAATTTCTCTTGAGGGTAATAGATCAACAATCGCAGCAGTTGGAGTAGCAGATCTATGATCTGCTACAAGATCAGAAACTGTTAGATCATCTTCGTGACCTATTCCTGTAACTACTGGTATTGGGAATGTTGCGATTTCTCTAGCTATCATTTCACTATCAAATAGCATTAAATCTTCCCTACTTCCTCCTCCTCTAGCTATAACTAAAGCATCTAATTCAAATTTATTTATTTTTAATTTACTTAAAGTAGATTTCAATTGTTTTTCATAATTACCTTGAACAGGGATAGGAATTATGTGCAGTTTTGTTAATGGCCATCTCTCCTTAGATGTCCTCAGCATATCTGCCAAGGCAGAGCTTGGAACACTTGTAAGAATGCCAATTGAATGAGGATATTTTGGTAGTTTTTTGTGTAATGAATCATCTATCAAACCTTCTTTAAAAAGTTTTGATTTAACTATTTCAAACTTTTTTAGCACAGTAGAAATACTTGGTCGAATATCAAAAACTTGTACAGATACTCTTGCTTGAGATTCCCAGAAATTTAATTTACCAATAATAACAACACCATCATCTTGCTTTGGTAAGAATTTTAAAGACTTTATTGTTGATGACCATGCAACCCCATCTACACTTGCTTTTCCATCAGTTAAAGTCAACCATAAATGACCTTTTCTTATTTGCGATTTAGAAACAGTGGCTTTAAGTATAAATTTTGGTGCAAAACCTCTAGAGAGTAACAAACCAATAGATTCGTTTAATTCTTTAACACTAAATGTAGTTAGCGATTGTTTAGGGTTTTGCAGATCAGTCAAACTTTAGAGATACAAACTAAAAAAATTTTCAACCTATTCCCATTTGAGTTAAAATTCCCTGCCCTGTTAGAAGTTCTGTTGTTAAACCTATTAGAATACCCATCATGGCTAATCGACCATTCCATATTTCAGCAAAATTGACAAATCCATAACGAGGTTCGAAGTTATCCTTCATTTGTAAATCAAAATCAACTTAATAATACTAAAGAAATGCTCACAATGAGAAAACAAATAAATTGACTCTTAAATTAACTTATTTTTTAAATTTTTTATAACCTATCTAACGTGTCTAGCACCATCAACAGGATGATAATCCTCTCCTGTTAGTTCCTCGTAAATAATTGCTGGTAATCCAGTTTCGAACATTGTTTGAAGAGCTTCTTTTAAATAAGGATTCCATCCACCTGTATTCACTTCTCCATGTCGCACAGTCCAATCCCATGTTCCTTGTAAATCTCTAGGCATTCTTCCTTCTCTATCTCTTCTAGCAACTAAATCAAGAGATTCCACTAACCCAACTTGAATAGGATCTTTTCCATAAGCTGGGGTCAGACTTAATTCAAGCCTTACTGGATCTTCCTTTAATAATCGGAGGCGAAACCGTGGAGGTAACTTCATGTTTTTCAACACTGCAGCGACTATGCGAGTTCTTTGTTCCAAAATTAAAACCTCTTTGAAAACTATTTAATGTCAAGCCAAAAAATCTAATGAAAATTATTCAGAAGGCTTTTCAGATGATTGTGGATGATCAGTGCCCTGAGAAAAACGAACTGTGAGCAAATCTTCATCAGTAATGCATCCGTCTTTGTTTAAAAGCTCAGGATGAACAGTAACTAAGCCTGTTCGATCATCACTTTTTTGCTTTGAAAATGAATTTTGATTCTTAAATGATGCTTGACCTGAGAAAAAACCATTCAACATTATTCTGGCAGCCAAAATCAACAAAATAAAAACTGACAGGCCATAAACAAAAGGTAAAAAATTGCTCAACATTTGCAAAATGATAAATCAAAAAACTGAGTGCATTAATCAGATTAAGTTTTGAAGTCGCTCTAGTTACATTATCAATGACAAAATAAGTTAGGACAATAGTCTAGAGGAAAAAAAGTTCAAAGAATAGTTCTTTAGTAAAAATCTACGGTAATTAAATGAGCGGACCGTTCAATTATCAAATTAGCTATGATTATTTTTGATAATAACAACTAATCCCTTCCAGAAAATCATGCATGGATTAGATACAAAAAGATTATTCATAGCATCACTAAAATTAAGCCAACAAAAATATCTGCAAATTTTTGTTTTAGTTGTTCTGATTTTTTTGAATTTCCGATACAAAACTCCGCTTCATTCAAGTGAAGCTTTAGTTTCATCTCCCCAAAATCGCAATCAACAATCTTTCGTATCAAAAGCATTAAATATCAGTGGAAATGCAGTGGTCACCATTGAAACACAGCGAAAGGTTTTTTCTTCTAGTGAGAATATATTTCCTCCTGGGATATTGAATGATCGATATTTTGAACGGCTTTTTGGTCTCCGAGGCCTCCAAGTTCCACAATCTCGAATTGAAAAAGGTCAAGGTAGTGGATTCATTTTTTCTGAAAAGGGTCTAGTTTTGACCAATGCTCATGTAATAGAAAAAACTGACCAACTAATAGTGGGGTTATCTGATGGAAGAAGAGTGCTTGGAAATGTTGTTGGCCAAGATTCGTTAACAGATCTTGCAGTTATTAAACTCAAAGCACAAGGTCCATGGCCCACGGCTCAACTAGGTGACTCAGATAATTTAAAAGTTGGTGATTGGGCTATTGCTGTTGGAAATCCTTTTGGACTGGAAAATACGGTTACTCTTGGAATCATTAGCAATCTAAATAGAGATGTTGCCCAATTAGGTATTTCTGACAAAAGAATAGATCTCATTCAAACTGATGCAGCAATTAATCCTGGTAATTCTGGAGGACCATTATTAAATTCTGTTGGAGAAGTGATTGGTATTAATACCCTTGTACGCTCAGGACCAGGAGCAGGATTAGGTTTTGCAATACCAATAA
The DNA here is from genome assembly GCA_003216975.1 of Prochlorococcus sp. AG-402-I20. GTDB lineage: Bacteria > Cyanobacteriota > Cyanobacteriia > PCC-6307 > Cyanobiaceae > Prochlorococcus_B. The sequence goes on along the minus strand of QCHY01000005.1, from coordinate 53,652 downwards.
ATAGAGCTAGAAAAATCGCCCAAGATTTAATCACTAGTGGGAGAGCCAAACATCCCATGATTGGAGTAACATTATCAAGCAATATCAAACAAAAAAGTAATTTTCTTTCCCAAACAGAAGATGGAGCCATTATTAAATATTTAATGCCCAATGGTCCTGCCGAAAAGGGTGGATTAAAAGTCAATGATCTAATCATTTCAATCAATAATGAAAAAATTTCAACTCCAGCAGATGTAGTACAAAAAATCAACCGGAATAATCTACAATCAACTTTGAGAATTAAAATACTTAGAGACAAAATAGAATTTGTGAAAATTGTCAAACCAATTGATATTTATGATCTTCAACTATAAGTTCAGAAAGATTTTATATAATCGTTATTTCTTATTTAATTTTTTCTTCTTCCGCTGTTTTTCACGATTAGCTAACCTTTTTTTTTCACGTTCAGCTAGTTGTAATTCTTTTTCTTTTTTTTCTTCTTCTTCCATTTTTTTCTCTTTAAAATATTTATAATCACCTTGATACTTAATTAATTGACCATCTCTTATTTCTACAATTTTATTTGCAACTTTTGAGATAAAATATCGATCATGAGAAACTATTAATGCAGTGCCATTATAATTAGATAATGCCTGCTCCAGCATTTGTTTAGAAGGTATATCTAAATGGTTTGTAGGTTCATCTAGAATAAGCAAATTTGATGGCTTAATAATCATTAAAGCTAAAGCTAGCCTTGCTTTCTCTCCTCCGCTTATCTTACTAACCTCCTTAAAAACTGAATCATTTGTTAAACCAAAGCTTCCTAGTAAAGATCGTATTTCTGTTTGTGTCCAATTTGGTACAGATTGAGAAATTGTCTCAATTACTGTTTTTTCTAATTCTAAAGCTTCAGCTTGATTTTGTTCAAAATAACTAGGAATTATATTATGTTTTCCGATCATAATAGATCCTTCATCAGGTTCTTCTAAACCCATAATTAATCGAAGTAAAGTAGATTTACCAGAACCATTAGGACCTAAAAATGCTATTCTTTCACCAGGTTCAAGCTCCAAAAAGGCACCTAAAAATAAAATATTATCCTCATAGCTATGTGTTAAATCCTTAATACTTAATATATCCTTTCCAGCACGAGGTGCATCCATAAATTTAAAAATAGGTCCTTTTAAATTATTCTGAGGAGCTTCTATTTTTTCAACTTTATCTAATAACTTTTCTCTACTTTTAGCTTGCGTACTTCTTGTAGCACTTGCTCGAAATCTTTCTATATATGCCTTTTGAACTTGCATATCCTTCTGTTGTTTCTCATATGCAACTCTTGTTGATTCCAATTCAAAATCTCTCTGTTGAAGATATGATGTATAATTGCCAATATAACTTTTAGATTGACCTCGTTCTGTATTGACAATTCTTGTACAAATTCTATCTAAAAAAGATCTATCATGGCTAACAATTACCATTGCAACTTTCTGATTAAGTAGATAGTTCTCTAGCCATTCAATAGTTTCTAAATCCAGATGATTTGTTGGTTCATCTAATAATAATAAATCAGGACTTTGCAAGAGGATTTTTCCTAAAGCTATTCTCATCTGCCAACCACCCGAAAAGTCTCTAACGAGTCTGTCTCCCTCCTCTTTTGTAAACCCAATAGTGGGTAATAGCTTTTCAACTTTAGATTCTAAATCGTAGCCGTTTATTGATTCAAATTTTCTTTGTATAACGCTTAATTCTTGGATTAAAGAATCCAGGTAATCTAAATCTTGAGAGGCTAATTCAGATTCCATATTTTTTTGAATTAACTTTTGACTGAGAAGCAAATCAGATGCTTCTTTAAATGCCTGAAATAACTCTTCTCTAACAGTTCTTGAAAGATCAACATCAAACTCCTGTTTTAAATATGCAATAGATGGATCTCCTTCAGTAATTACAGATCCATCAGTAGCATCTTCCAATCCAGCAATAATTTTTAATTGTGTTGATTTACCTGCTCCATTAACTCCAACTAAACCAATTCTCTCTCCATTTCTTATTTCCCAACTAACATCTTTCAACACTTCACCTGTGGGATAAATCTTACTAATCTTCTCAAGTCGCAACACTACAACAAAACCTCAAGTGAATTACCTTCAATCATTTAGCTTTAAAAGATACCAACTGATTTAAATTACATTACTTAAGTAAGCCATGTTAAGACTCGAACAAATTACTGCTTTAGTACTCGCCGCAGCTCTTGCGATTCCAAGTTATTGGTTTTTTTGGACGATGGCAGGCGGAGGAGGCTATGAAAGAAGAGGCATCAGAGAAAATGGTCAAGACGTATTAGAAATCCCCTCTTCATTCAAAAATTAATCACAACCCACCCCTGGCCTTGATTAGCCATTGTTTAGTATCTAAATCATCAATGGTAGTCAAATATTCTTTCACCTCTTCTGAAGTTACTGGTAAATTCATTTCAACACCAAACGCACATATAGATTGCATTGCTCCTTGTGGGTTTTGAAGAGCTTGACGAAAAAGATCTTGTTTTTTATTAGGATCTGCATTTATAAGCTTATAAAGCGCTGCAGCATTGCCGCTCATGAGAAAAACATTCGCTTCATAAAGAATATTCAATTATGCAGCTTTTGTCTCAAAACCGGTAGATTCATTGCACATTTCTAAATCGCTTTCCTTTAAACCTAAAGCAGAAGCGTCCTTCATGCTTCGTGCGTCCATGCAAAGGACTTTACGTAGTTGCGCAAAGTTTGCCGCATGAGAGGATCTTCCTTCTTGACTAGCCCCATATTCCGCTCTTTGCAAAACATGATGCAAATGAGTCAATAAATAAGAACTAACAACGGCAGAAATTAGAACATCTCCATTTTTACCATTGCTACGACTCTTCCTTCTTTGTCGTTTTACAGTTCCTTTGTCAGCAACAACATTTGCAGCAAGAGGTTTAGATGTTTGTGGTAGAGATGGCTTAGACATGAAATACTCCTTTTAAATCAAAAAACAAGTAACGATTGATAAGGCAAACTGGCCAGATTAGTAAGTATCATACACAAGGATACTACCCTTGCGTACAAGTGTACACTATTTACTACTTGGTAGTTCTTTGTACGCATGGCTACTCGTCAAAACTCATCGAACGGGAAGCAAAAATCACCTCGCATACAAGTTGTCCTGCCAGAAGATTTATGTGAAAGATTGACAGAATTAGCCGAAATTGAATCTAGAACTGTTAGCAATATGGCGAAAGTTTTAATTCAAGAAGGAGTTAAGAATCACGAATTGAAAGAAAGTTCAGCATCTAAAGAATTAGAAACAAAAAAAACTAAAACACAAAATTTTATAAACGAATTAGAAAAACAAAAAACACAAAGATTAAAAGGTATTCCAAAAAGATTAAAATTCAAAAGAAATTAACTATTACATAATTAATATGAAGGGTCAACTCTGAGTCCATATAAAATAGATTTATTTGCCCCTGTAATATTTTTCGGATTAACTTTTTTCCCCAAAATATTCCACCAAGATAAAGCTGCAAAAACCAAAGCCTCTCTATATTGTAATGGAATACCAATATCATTTATTTGACGGACATGAATACCACAACATTGTTTCTGTAATTGTTTCATTAAAAATAAATTTCTAGTTCCCCCTCCAGCAACCAAAAGTTCAAGTAAACGTATGTTTTTATACTTAAAAAGATTATCTAAATCTTGAGAGATGATTGATGCAGTAAATGTAGTTAATGTTGATAATAAATCTTCTTTTGATATATCACCCAATTCCTTTTTTCTTTCTTGTAAATATTGATAACCGAATTGCTCTCTACCTGTAGATCGTGGAGGTTCTAGATGAAAGAAAGGATCCCTTAACCACTTTTCGATGATGTCTAATTTAGGTTTCCCACGAGATGCTAATGATCCATTCTTATCAAACATTAACAATGAATTACTACTTTCTTTAATAGCTAAATCAATTAAAGAGTTAGCTGGTCCGCAATCCCAACCTAAGCATTCAGAAGTTTTATCAATTCCAGTTTTAGGTGGAATAATTGTAAGATTAGCAATACCTCCAAGATTAAGAACTCCTCTCCATCCATATAGTCTCCCAACTAAAGCTTCATCTACCAAAGCCACCAAAGGTGCACCATGACCACCGGAAGCAATATCCTTTGATCTAAAATCATAAATAACAGTTTGATCTAAAATGTTTGCAAGTAAAGGTCCTAAAAGAATTTGAAGACTCCCTCCTCTTTTAGATTTTTGTACACTTCTATGAAATAAAGTTTGTCCGTGACAGCCTACAACCTCTGCGATTGAATCAGGATCACAAGACCTGGCGGCACAAGCATATAGTTCAGTAATTTCCTCAGCCAACTCAAACCAATCTTTGCTGTTAATTTCTAATCCTTGACCAACTCGTATTATTTTTTCTCTAGTTGAGGTCGGATATTCAAAAGAATCTGTATTTAAAATTTTCCATTTTGGTTTTGAAGGATCACCTTGGAAATCAACTAAAACTGCATCTATACCATCGGCACTAGTGCCACTCATTAAACCCAATACATGCATCGATTAAGTTTGAGGTAGCTTTTGAAGATCTTCCATTGAACCCATAACTACAAGAACATGGTCCTTTTCCAAAATATATTTTGCTGGAGGATTGACCGTTAGTAATTGAGCAGGACCAGCAGCTAAAACGTTGACAAAATAATTTTTTCTAAGATTTAAATCTCGTAAAGACCGGCCTACAAACACTTCAGGTACTTTAATCTCATCAATACCTGTTTTATCATCGAGTTCTAATCTTTCAATCAAATTAGGTCTTACTAATTCCAAACCTAATCTTTCGCCTTGCATTCTTGAAGGGAAGACAACCCTATCAGCACCAACCCTTTTCAGCATTTTTTCATGGAGATCACTTGTTGCTCTTGCAATAACCTGCTTCACTAAACTTCCCTCTGTATCTTTTGCAATAAGAGTTGTCGTAATACTTGCCTCAATTGGCTCACTAATACCTACTACTACAGTCCCCATTTCAAGAACGCCGGCCTCTTTCATAGACTCTTCATCAGTTGAGTCAACAACCCTCGCTTCAATTGTTGGCTCGAGTTGACGTAATTCCTCTATTGCCTTCTCTGATGAATCAACAGCTAAAACATCAGCACCATTTCTCAATAGCTCTCTACAGACCGCGCTTCCAAAACGACCAATTCCAACCACAGCAAAACCAAGTTTCTGGTTTGCTTTCATGGGAGACCATTGCCACCAATCACTCATGATTTGTCCTCATTAAACATAGAGATCCTCCCTCGGGTAGCCAATTCGATTGCGATGTTGAAGTTTGCTTTTATAAAGAGCTTGCCATATTGCGCTCAAGAATAAAAGGATACCTAGTCTGCCAACAAACATCCCAATAACAAGTATTAATTGACCTATGTGTCCTAGCTTGGAGGTAACACCAAGATCGAAACCTACAGTTGCAAATGCAGAGATGCAAGTAAAAAGCATTTCTAAAAAAGAAAAATTCTCGCCACTATTGAATCCATTACTCAAACTTAATAATAGTGCCATAATTAATACAAATAAAAACGAACCAACTGTTATACCAACAGCTTTCAGGACTACTTTGTCAGATATTTGACGATTACGAATAATAATTTCATTTTGACCACGCAAGGTTGCTCTTGTAGCCGCCATTAGCGCAGCAATAGTTGTGGTCTTAATTCCCCCTCCTGTACCACCTGGACTTGCACCAATAAACATCAGAAACATAATCAATAGAAGACCAGAATCAGAAACACTTTCAATTGATATCGGCAAATTCGTAAAGCCTGCAGTTCGAGCACTAACGGATGTAAATAAAGCAGTTAATATGCGATCATCAAAATTAATTAATGAAAAGAAACTACCTCTAGCTAATGATTCAGTAAGAATCAAACCCAAAAAGCCCAAGGAAATTAATATGAAAGACGATCTAATTACTAAGCGTGTATGAAGACTTAAATTTTTTAATTTCAAAGATCTACGATTTATCCAAATATCATTTGTGACTCTCCATCCGAAACCACCTAAAACAATTAAAATAATTAAAACAAAGTTAACTACCCAGTTATTTCTATAATCTTGTAAACTGTTACCCCATAAACTAAATCCGGCATTGTTATAAGCAGAAATACTATGAAAAACTGAAGCCCAAACCCTATCGCTTGAGTTAGAGATATTATTGAAACCAAAAAAATATAAAATAATAGCTCCTAAGCAAATAAGTATAGCTGCTGTTATCGCTATACCTTTAAAAGTTTTACCAACTCCACCCACTCCAAATTCATCAAGGGTTTTTCCTCTATCAAGACGTGTCTTCAATTCTGTTCCACTAACAATAAAGCCCTGTAAAAATGTAGTAATTGCCATTAAGCCTAGGCCACCAATTAATAACATAATTGCTAAAATTAATTGACCAAAGAATGTCAAATCTATTCCCACATCAATAATTGATAATCCCGTAACCGTGACAGCAGAAGTTGCTGTAAATAATGCCTCCCATAAACCTACATTTGCACTAGAACAAAAAGGTGTTGCTAATAATAATGTGCCACAAGTAATCACAAGTAACCCTGTTACAACAGTGAACTGTGGAACCGTAAGTCTTCTGTAAGCTTCTTTCCTAATACTCACTTTTTTTGAGAATAAATAGAGGCTAATTCTGAAAAGGTTAAACAATCAAAATCAAATGGGAGCTCTAAAATCTCACCTAATTTAATAGTCATTTTCCACATATTTAAGAAATACTATACTTTAATAAAATTAACCAAGGAACAAGAAACGTCATCAAGATTGTCAACCCAGCTCCGTATCTAGTGACATCTAGAAACTGATAACGCCCAGGACCAAATACCATCAGGTTTGTTTGGTAACCCATGGGAGTTAGAAATGATTGACTCGCACCAAAAAGGACTGTTATCAATAAAGCCAAAGGAGGTAAGCCCATACTTGGCGCTAATTGAACAGCGATGGGTGCCAAAAGAGCTACCGAGGCAGCGTTACTAACAAATTGAGTGAATATAGTTGTCGAAAGGAAAATAACTAGTAAGGCAGTGTACGTAGGTAAGTCTTGCAATATAAAAATTAAAATATTTGCAAAAGCATCAGCAAGACCAGTGGTTTGCATTGCAACACTAAAACTAGAAAGAGATCCAAGCAAAAGAATGACATCTAGTCGAATTGATCTTTGGACCTCTGCGGGTCTTAAACATCCACCCCACACCATACCAATTACTGCAATTAGTACAGAAGCAACTAGAGGCAAATCCGTTATTGAGGGAAGTATCAACATAGCGATGGCAATGCCAATTGCTATAGGTTTTCGGGTCACAGTGGGGACATCATTCTCAAATTGATCTAAAACCAGAAGGTCATTGTTGTCTTGTAATCCTCGAATGGAATCTCTTGGAGCTTGTAGAAGTAATACGTCTCCTTCTCTCAAAATTGCTTGCCCCAAGCGTTCTTGAACAGTTTGCTGACCTCGTCTTAATGCTAAAACAGTTGCATTATGTCTTTGTCTAAATCTCAATTCACGCAAACTTGCGCCAGCTAAGGTTGAACCAGCTGGCAAAAGAACCTCTACCATTTGTTGACTTTCATCAACATTGGATACAAAAAAATTTTTCTCAATATTTAAGTTTTTATTCAACTGAACAGTATGCTCTTGTTTTAATCTCAAAAGATCTGAGCGAGTAATTCTTATTAACAAACGATCACCAGACTGAATGATCCGATCAGCTAAGGGTGGTAAAAGAATTTCATTCTCTCGCTGTATTTCTAAAACATCAACATCAAATCTTCTTTGTAAACGGCTATTTCTCAAGGAATGTCCAACAAGTTCAGACTTAGCTGGAATTGTAACTTCTGTGAAATAACCAGTTTGATCCGAACTCCCTCCATACTCTGAATTAATTCTCCCTCTATCAGGCAAAAGAGATTGTGGTGCCAATAACATATACGCTGTCCCAAACAGCCATATTGGTACTCCTATAGCCGTAAAGGTAAATAGATCAAAAGGACCATAGCCAAGTTGATCACTAATATCGCTAACCAACAAATTTACTGAACTACCTAAAAGAGTTAAAGTCCCACCCAAGACCGTCGCGAAAGATAATGGTAGCAATACACGAGATGGAGATAGTTTTCTCTTGATGCACCACGCTTCTATTACTGGTAAAAGTGAAGCAACTACAGGAGTATTTGGAACGACACCTGAGACAGGAGCAACAACTAATCCAAGCAAAGCTATCAATCTACGCGGAGTACGAATACTTTCAGAGGCAATTAACTCTCTTAGACGATCAAGAGCACCACTTTTAAAAAGTGCCGCAGAAACAGCAAATAAACCCATTAATGTAATCAATGCAGGGCTTCCAAAACCAGCCAGTGCTTTTTGAGGAGAAAGCACTCCTGTAGCCATCAATAATGCAACGCTCAAAAGACCAGTCAGTTCAGGAGCTAGAGCACTACTTACGAACAAAAAAACTGCAATACTCAATACTGTCAAAGTGATGACAGCTTTAGGATTCTCTAAAACAGTTAATATCTCATTCATATACTTTAATTAATAACCTTTTAAACTGACTCTGTACAAGCATTACTTTTAAGAATACTGTGAAAAGGAACTAAGGATATTGAGAAAAAAAACGATTAATTATTGTTGACTAAATAGCCGTGATCCTAGGGACTTCAAAGATTGAGAAAAACCTGGCATTCGCATCAAATATGCTAAATGCCTAATCTTAAACGCAAGAGGACCAGCCAAAGTGACCCCATATCCAGTGATAGAAGCATTACCAATGCCTAGACTCAACATTTCTCCAAGATCTTCAAATTGAAATGATTTAAGTTTATTACCCTCTCTAAGAGAAACAATATTCTGAGCTGTTAAAAAGCCCTGCTGCATTGCGACTTGTGCTGAAGAAGGAAAAGGATAATTCTCACAAAAAATCATATCTCCAACACAAAATATATTCTGATTTTCGTTTATTTGCAAAAATTTGTTGACCTTAATCTTCTTATTTGTATCTGAAAAATGATCGGCCAATAGCAAACTGCAAGGCTTTAATCCAGCAGTCCATACTAAACCAGAATAATTAATCTTTAGGGAATTATTCCTTTCAATCTCAACAGTGGAAAGTTCTATAAAATTTTTATTCAGCGATGCAATGTAATGTTCCAGATAAATTTTGATATTTCTATTAGCAATTGCATTGATTGCTTTTTCTCTATTAAAAGATTTAGATTGAGATAAAATTTCTTTTCCTTTATCAATCAAACATATTTCTACTCTATTGTTAACTAAATCAGATAATTTACATGCAAGCTCAACACCAGTTGGACCAGCTCCAGCAATCACTATAGGATTAGTACATTCAGAAGAATTATTAATTTTATTTATTAACTTTTTAATTATTCGAAAGTCATTTAAATTAGAAAAACCACAAGCATAGTCTTGTAAATTTTCTAGCAAGGAAAAATCCGTTGTAACTCCTGTGCTAATAACAAGTTGAGAATAAATTATTTCAATCCCAGATAAAGTAATTAACTTTTGTTCTATTTCATCAATCTCTACGACACATCCATGTAAAAAAACAAATCCTAATTCTGAGGCTAAAGCAGAATATTTAGGTGCAACCTCCCATAATTCAAGCTCACCGCTTAATAATTCATAAAGCAATGGCTTAAAAAGAAATCTTGGGCTTTGATCAATCAAAATGATTGGTGTTCCATCTGACTGAGCTAATAATGCTTGGACTGTAGATAGTCCTCCGAAGCCTCCACCAACAACAACAATTGGATCAGATTTCAAATTGTTCAAGTCCATAGGGACTAGATCTAAGATGATTTCAATGACCCTAAACAAACTTTGACTAATTCGGCATTCAAAACTCAAACATGAAGAAAGAATCTAAAGACAATTACACCAATGATTTGAAAAACGCCGCTCAATTCCCTCAACCATCTCTGATGAAATCAATTCATGAGAAGAGCAAAGATCTAGAAAAACTCTCCGCTCAAGCACAACTTCAATGGGGCTTGGAGCAATTTGATGAAAGATTTGTTGTAACAACTAGCTTTGGAATCCAATCGGCTGTCTTACTTCATATGACAGTGAGATTAAATTCGAATTTCAAGCCAAAAGTTATTTGGATTGATACTGGCTATCTCCCAAAAGAAACTTATGACTACGCAGAAGAATTAACAAAACTATTCGAATTAAACTTAGTAGTAGCCCAAAGCCCCATATCCCCAGCAAGAATGGAAGCCTTAAATGGTCGCCTTTGGGAAACAGGAGTACAAAAAGATCTTGAAAAATATCATCAGATTAGGAAAGTTGAACCTCTTGAAAAAGCTTTCTCAGATCTCAATGTTCATTGCTGGGCAAGCGGCGTAAGAAAAGGCCAAACAAAGAACAGACAGTCAATGTCTAATATTGACTGTATTAGAGAACGTTTAGCTCTCCGACCGCTTTTAAACTGGACTAAAAAAGATATTTACTATTACATGGAGGAAAATAAATTACCTCAACATCCATTATTTGAAAAAGGTTATTCAACTGTAGGAGATTGGCATTCTAGCGAAGCAGAAAATACTAATACCAAAGGAAGATCAACAAGATTTGGAGGTCTCAGTGAAGAGTGTGGGATCCATCTAAATACGCAATAAAAAGGAATAAACTCGTGCACTCAGAAAAAAATTACTTAATGATTGGTAATACAAGATGGCATTGGGCAAGCAAGATAAAAAAAGATTGGAAATTTTTTCATACTTCGCCAAATCCAATCGAATTTAAAGATCAAGATTATTCTCAATTAACTTGGGCCTCCGTAGGGCCCATCCCTGAGAATATAAAATTATGCCCTTCAAAAAAAATAATTTTAGATGATGTTCCCCTAAACAATCTTCCATCTAATTTAGGAATTGACAGAGCACTTGCATCATGGGGTGCTTTTAAAAAGCAATCATCTTTAACCAACAATGAAAAAGATTTGATTGTTATAGATGCAGGTACGATATTAAGCGTCACAAAAATAACAAACAATGGAGAATTTGCAGGTGGTCAATTAATTTCTGGTTTCAAACTTCAATTATCATCCATGGGAAATGGTGCATTAAATTTAGAAACACCAACGAATCAAATAATCCCAAAAGAGACATTTCAGTTTGATACTGAAAAAGCAATGCTCAAAGGCGCAATAAATGGTTTATTGGGATTTATATTACAAATACATGAGGAAGTAAAATCACCACTATGGCTTTGTGGAGGTGATGCACCGATCATATTAAGTCAACTTAAAAAGACAAATATTGATATACATCATTATCCAAATCTTGTTCTAGAAGGAATGATTGATATAGAGCAAAAAATCAATTCAATTGAAGATCATTTATAATCTGATTAGCCATGTTATCTGATTTTACTTTTAAGTATATTAATTCAATTTTACCTTCTTTATCTATAACAAAAGTATGTCTCATCATTCCATAATACTCTCTACCCATAAATTTCTTCAAGCCATAACTTTCATATAATGTTGCGACAGGACAAGGGTCACTATCAGTTAAAAGTGTAAAAGGTAATTTATGTTTATCAATGAATTTTATATGTGATTTTGAGGCATCCTTACTAATACCTAAAATTTGAATATTGTTTGATTTAAAAATCTCCCAATTATCTCTAAAGCTGCAAGCTTCCTTAGTACAGCCAGGAGTATCATCTTTTGGATAAAAATAAATTACAACTCTCGTACCTATGAATGATGAAAGACTCGTATCAACACCATCTTGATTAGGGATAGTGAAATCTGGTGCAGAATCGCCTATACAAAGAGGCATGATTACAACTCAAATAAACAATAAAAGCGTACTAGGTCTTTGGCTTTTTTCGATGCCATCAGAACTTTTACCAATAAGCAACGAAGAAAAAAAATGGGTTCAAAAGTTAACACCTAGTAGAGGGTTGCTTTACCATTTTTCCAGAGGCTGCTTAAGACACGCCATGTCTAACATGGCAGGCTTAGAAGCTCTTGATATTCCTCTTAAAGCTAATCCAGGGGAGCCGCCTTTACTTGCTGAAGGATGGGGTCATATCAGCATGAGTCACTGTTCTGATGCATTATTAATAGGTTGGTCCTCATTAAAAATTGGAGTGGATATAGAAAGAAAGGATAGACAGTTTCAAGCGCATAAATTATCAAAACGTTTTTTCACTCAAGATGAGAATTGCGAAATTGAAAATTTAGCTCCAAGCCAAGCCAAAGAACAGGTACTAAAAAGATGGGTAATAAAAGAAGCAGCAATCAAATGGCAGAATGGAAAAATAGCAAATAATTTAAACCAATGGATTTGGAAAAATAAATCATCATTTGCGTATCATAAAAAACTTGGACACAAAGTCAAAATTTACGAACAAAATCATGATCAATGGACTTATGCAATTGCATTAGATGAAAATCACATCACTAATAAACCAATAATTTGTCTTAATTAATTATTATTTTTAGCAATCAATTTAGTATGTATAAGCTTCTGTTTTATAGTCGTACCATCCAATATTTTAAATAATTTTTTCAACCGAATTAATTCTTCTTCTTCACAATTTTTTAGAATAATTTCTCTATACTCACTTCCTTGATTAAGCCACCTTCTAATTATAGTACTATCAACTTTTTGGTATACAAACTCAGTCCATTCTTCAACAGAAATATTCCAACCTAAGTTTTCTAGTTGCAGAATAAATTTTTTTTTATGATCTTGCTTATTTAACCACTTCTCTTCTTTACAAATTAAATCACTCAATAATGAAAAATCAGTATTTTTCTTATTACTATAAAACTCTAAGCTTTCCTTTAAAGAAAGGGCAGGGCCAGAACATGGGTTACTTATAATCAAACTTAATTCTGTATGAGCTGCACATTTTTCAGTAAGAATCGGCCACAATTCAGAGAAATTTGTTTCAGAAAAAACTTTCCAAGGAATCCTTCCTCCAATTACCTCAAATTTGAGATTATCTTCTAATTTTTTAATTGATTCAACTTTTGAATCAATTAAAACAGGTCGCTCCATAGGAGCCAAAACTTCTAATTCAGCCAATAGTCTTGGATGATTATCTTTTGATACAGCCAACATAACGCCCCCTTCAGATACCTCTCTTAAAGGCTTTAAAGACCAAAGCAAAGAACTAGGTGCTAAGACTAAAACTCTATGATTTTTTTTCCAAGTAATACCAGACCATAATTTAGTCATCAAATTTTTTAATCGTTCCCCCTCTTGCAAAACTTGACGAGATAACCATTTTTCTAGATCAGTATCAACTTTTCCAGATGTAATAGTTAAAGGATTTTGTTGCTCAACTTCAAGCAATGAAGCTAACTGCTGAGATCTTCTCTCATTCAAAAGAGATAATCTTTGTCCTTCCCATCCATGTTCAGTTGGCTCCCAAAAAATCTCATTAAGACAAGCATCTGGCAAATATTGTTGTGGAACCCAATTTTTTGAAAATGAATGGGGATACCTGTAACCCATGCCATCTCCAAAAGCTTCTTGATCTCGATTGGCATCTTTAAGGTGAGATGGAACATTTTGCTTTTGGGAATCTTTAACTTTCTGAACTGCCTTAAAAATAGCCTTCACACTATTGCTTTTCTCAGTTGAAGCCAAGTACAAGGTTGCCTGAGCTAAAGGGTAAATACCCTCTGGCAAACCTATTCGATCAAAAGCCGCGGCGCATGACTCAACTATCACAATTGCATTGGGATCAGCAAGGCCAATATCTTCTCCTGCCGCGATGAGCATACGTCTAAAAATAAATCGTGGATTTTCTCCAGCCTCCAACATTCGAGCAAGCCAAAACAATGCCGCATCAGGATCCGAACCCCGTAATGACTTAATAAAAGCGCTGATAGTATCAAAATGAGCATCACCTTTTTTGTCGTATAAAACCGCTCGTTCTTGAATTGAATCCTCAGCAATCTTGAGATCAATACTTATTGAACTATCTTGATTTGCAATAGTGCTCTCTACAGCAAGTTCAAGCGCATTAAGCAGAACGCGTGCATCGCCATTACATACATCAACCAAATGATCCTCAGCTTCACTAGCTAAATTAATTAATTTCAACCCATACCCCCTTTCCTTATCATTCAAAGCTCGTTGCACCAATTGATGTAATGCTTTTGAATTCAAACTATTTAAACGAAATAATCTAGATCTGCTTACCAAAGCTTTATTTACTTCAAAATATGGATTTTCCGTTGTCGCGCCAATCAGGGTCAAAGTTCCATTTTCAACCCAAGGTAATAAGGCATCTTGTTGCGCAGTATTAAATCTATGAACCTCATCAATAAATAAAATCGTGCGTTTACCATATTTGTTTAATCTATCGATCGCAGACTCAATCTCAGCTCTCAAATCCTTGATGCCAGCCAATGCTGCATTTACGACACTAAAGTGAGAAAGAGTATTTAAGGCGATAATCCTAGCCAAAGTAGTCTTACCAACTCCAGGTGGTCCATAAAGCAATAGATTGCCTACTTTATCAGCAACAATTGAACGTCTCAATAAACGTCCTTGAGCAAGAATGTGATCTTGACCAACAAATTCATCAAGTGTTTTAGGCCGTAAGCGATCAGCTAAAGGAGCATTATTCTTTATTAGCTGTTCACCACTAAAAGCAAACAGATCTTTGGTCAAAGCTAATAAACAAACATTTTTGATACTCTAAAAGCAAAAAAAAACTTATAAAGTTGTTTTGATGATTTCAAATTGGAAGTTTTTTGATCTACGTAATAACTGTCGGAGCGGACATGCCTGTTCGTTTTGAAATCTCAGCTAGAGAGTCAATACTTTTAATTAAGGGATCCAAAGCTAACTGAGGATCTTGAGTGATATCACCATCACTTGGAACAAAACTTTCAAAGTAAACTCTCAACGTGGCTCCTTGAGTGCCAGTACCAGAAAGTCTCACTAACACTCGACTGCCATCATCTAATAAAATTCTCAAACCCTGATTACGCGTAATTGAATCATCAACTGGATCCGTGTAGCTAAAATTATCAGCATTTTTAACTATCCTTCCAGCAAAAGATTGATCTATCAGAGTGGGAAGCATATTACTCAATCTGGAATAAAGAGAATTTGCAACTTCAGATGGAATAGATTCATAATCATGCCGAGAATAGTAATGACGACCAAAAAATAGCCAATGATCTTTCATTATCTCAGAAACAGATTTTTTCTTTGACGCAAGTATCTGCAACCAAAAGAGAACAGCCCACAATCCATCTTTCTCTCTTACATGATCACTTCCCGTTCCAAAGCTCTCCTCTCCACACAGAGTAATTTGATTCGCGTCCAAAAGGTTGCCAAAGAATTTCCAGCCAGTAGGAGTTTCAAAGCAATTTATCCCTAAATGTTTTGCTACAACATCTACCGCTGAACTAGTTGGCATTGAACGAGCGACACCCGATAAACCTTTGGCATATCCTGGAACACAATCGTAATTAGCCGCTAAAATTGCAAGGCTATCACTAGGATTTACAAAACAACCACGTCCTAAAATCATATTTCTATCTCCATCCCCATCACATGCAGCTCCGAAGGAAAATAAATTCCCTTTTAAAAGCAAATCAGCAAGATCTTTTGCATAAGTCAAATTTGGATCAGGGTGAAGACCTCCAAAATCTTCCAAAGGTATTCCATTCCTTATTGTTTCTGAATTAGCTCCTAAATGATCAACGAAAAGACGCTTTGCATATGGCCCTGTAACAGCATTTAATGCATCAAAAACAATCGGAAAATCTTTATTGATATAAGAAGCAATCAAATCAAAATCAAATATTTTTTTCATTAAATCTAAGTAATCTTCTATTCCATCAACAATCTCAACGATCATTGAAGCTAATTTATATTTACCAAGTGAATAAGAATTATTTGATGGACATTTTATAATCTTATATTCTTTAAGATTCTTGGAGTAATTATAAATTTCATCAGTTAAAGATTCTGAGGCAGGTCCACCATTTGAACCATTGAGCTTGACCCCAAAATCTCCTTCAAGTCCACCTGGATTGTGACTAGCAGATAATATAATTCCACCTATTGCTTGATTAATTCTAATCAAATTAGAAGCCGCAGGAGTCGACAAAATCCCATCTACAGTTGTTATGACTTTTTGAATTCCATGTGCGGCTGCCATCCGAATAATGATATCAATCGCTCTTTTGTTGCCATATCTACCATCACCTCCTACAACCAAAACACCTCCTTGCACTCCAGGTAAGGAACTCAGGATTGACTCAATAAAACTCTCGAGGTAATGAGGCTCTTCAAACTTCAAAGTACTTTTTCTTAATCCAGAAGTACCTGGTTTCTGATCAGTAAAAGGTGAGTCTAACTTAACTGTAAGTTGGCTAAATTCTGGAGAAAACACTTTGAGAATAGATTGATGAATGATTTTAAAAAATGAATCGAAAATTACATTAAAACACTTTGAATCAGTGAGGCATTTCAGAAGTACGTAGCATTGCGACAAACCAAAGAGTACTTAAAATCAACGCACTTAAAACACCTGGACCCAATCCTAAACGCTCAATTGCAGTCGGAACTAACAAAGGAAAAGCAATAGCACCTACTAATGGAGTAAAAGCAACAATTAAGCGAACCATCAGCTAAATGGGATGAGATTTAAAACCATTCTGATTCCGCTTTTGAATTAGGATTAGTATTATCAACAGGAGTAACTCTTTCGAATTTCATTGTGATGTTGCGTGAATCAACTCCATCTTTATCGATAGCCTTTATTGAATAGTTCTGAATACCATCTCTGAATGGGACTTGCAATCTAAAAGTTCCATCATCTGCTAAAGGAACCTCCTCATCTTCGATAAACAATTTAGCCGATGGATCAGTAGCGCCATAGACAATTAATTCCGCATCAGCAACCAACCAAAAAGAACGTGCTTGAGAAACCCCTCCAATACCTGATTCATTTAAACCACTAGCCCAAAGCCCACTACCAGAATCATTATTTGAAGCTAGATCTCCTGGAACTCCCTCTTGGAATTCTTCTGAACCAACTCTTCGAGTTTTAAATTTTGTGGTAGCTGATTGATATAGACGCTCATGCAAACCACTATCTGGTTGTTCTGATGCAAAACTTTCTATCTTAGGATCAGTTGTGGTAACTGGAGATTCCAGGCTAAAAGGAACAAACTGATCAAGGACCTGTTCACTGGGATGAAGTGAGGGTACTTTAGCTGAAGATGAATGAGCCAGAGACATCCATTTATGACCAATTCGATAACCAAGTTCTACCTTATAGTCTCTTCCACCTAAAGGAATAGGTAGATACCACTCGGTACTGTGACTATCAACAACAACTTCTTGAAGAGTCCCAGGATTAGCTTCACCATTGTTTCTATTGGTGACATCAGCCAAACGTAAACAAAGTCTAATCGCTCCATGATTTTGAGCATTAGAACGATCTGCATCAGATATCTCCCAAAATACATATGCCCACTCGGGATCACGAGGCAAAAACACTACTTTTGTCTCTAAAGAGTTTGAATATTTAGTTTTATTTGATTGTTCGATTTTATCATTTATCAACTGTTGATCTTGTTGCTTTTTTTCTTCGTACAGTGAAACACCTTTGACTAGTTCAGCCTTAGATTTTCTACTATAAAGAGGAATACCCAACTCACTCGCTTTAATACGTAGCTGACGAAGTGTTAAACGTGACAGGGATTCTTGATCAATAGTCACGCCCATAAACCTCCTTTTTTTGTTTGGGATCAGTGGGATAAGTATGTGATGAAATGTGCGCTTCTCGTTGGTGTGGTCAGCATCTACTGACTCCGAGAAAAGATCTTAGGATGGGATCAACAGGGAAAAACCCTTGCAAAAACTAGAAACCAGGAAATGATCTCCAACTAACAAATTTCCACTAAACGAAATCAAATCCATTTCCAGATAAAAAATAAATCCAAATTTTGAACATTTCGAAGACTTTTTTCTTTGGGATCATCTTCTTAAAATAAATTTCTACTTATACAGTTCCAGAACGATTTCAAGCCTCATATGCGTCGATTAAATTTCTCAATGTCAAATCCAATGGAGCAACTTTTAAATCATTTGACAATCTTTCCAGCTGGATGGCTGCTCCAGAAAATTGCTCGAACATAACCTGCACAAACTCGTCATCTTTCATCATGATGGGATTCTGCAGGCACCATTCAAGCCATTCTTCCTTCACAGGAATCAAACCTCTTGGATTGTCCTTACTCATAGATTTAAAACATTGCAAGCAATGTGCAAGCATCCTTAAATGATGCTTTTCGATAGCTGAAAGGTTAGTGAAACCGATCAAATTTATATCCTCTTTACTTAAGGGACTATTTTTACAATTATCGTTAAAAGTAGATTCCATGATCTGGCAGCGGGAGTATCTCTATATGTGTAAAGTTTAAAAGAATATTTATCTTTTAATAGGTTTTATCTGATTTTTTTCCACTTATAAACAAGGGAAAGATATTTATTCATTAACTATTGCAAGTCCAAAAAAAGAATTGATAAATGAAATCAACCGTATCAATAGGGATTTACTAGATATTTGTATACATTAGAAAATCTTTTACGAATTGAAAAAAGATTAAGATTTTATTCCAGCAGTATTAGAACTGGAAACGGTTGTGAGCATTTTGGCTTATGGTGATAGGAGATTAAAACTACTTTCGTAACACTGGGTTTTCCCCTTTGATTTGACTTAGAATGAGATTTGAGATCCAACTATCAAAACACTCTGATCCAATAATGAACCCCAGATGTCATAATTGAAGATTATCTTGGATCTTAAAAGCCAAACTTTTCATAAATAAAACTACTACGACTTGATTTAATCAAAATAAAATGACCCAATCTAATACTGTCGAAGAAATTGTTTCCCAACCTTATAAATACGGTTTTATAACTGAAATTGAAACTGAAAAGATCCCCAAAGGATTGAATGAAGATGTTATTAGGTTAATTTCGGCCAAAAAAAATGAACCAGATTTTTTATTAAAATTTCGTTTAAGAGCTTATGAACAATGGTTGAAGATGAAAGAACCTGATTGGTCTGGCTTAACGTATTCCAAAGTAGATTATCAAGATCTAGTTTATTATGCAGCCCCAAAGCAAGACATAAAGAAGAAGAGTTTAGATGAAGTTGATCCTAAGTTACTTGAAACTTTTGAAAAGCTTGGAATACCACTTAGTGAACAAAAAAGATTATCAAATGTTGCCGTAGATGCTGTCTTTGATAGTGTTTCTATCGCAACTACATATAAGGAAAAACTAGCTGAAAATGGAGTAATTTTCTGCTCTATTAGTGAAGCGATTAGCGAATATCCTGATCTAATTGAACAATATTTGGGTACAGTTGTTCCTATAAATGATAACTTTTTTGCAGCCCTAAATTCTGCGGTTTTCAGTGACGGTTCATTTGTTTACATACCCAAAGGTGTCGAATGTCCAATGGAATTATCCTCTTATTTTAGAATAAATTCTGGCGACACTGGTCAATTCGAACGAACTTTAATTATCGCAGAAGAATCTTCCTCGGTTAGTTATCTAGAGGGCTGTACTGCGCCTATGTTTGATACCAATACACTTCATGCTGCTGTTGTTGAGCTTGTTGCACTCGATAATGCATCTATTAAATATTCAACAGTCCAAAATTGGTATGCAGGTAATGAGGAGGGAGTTGGAGGCATATATAACTTCGTCACAAAAAGAGGGGAATGTAGAGGAAAGAAAAGCAAAATAAGCTGGTCACAAGTCGAAACAGGTTCTTCAATTACATGGAAATACCCAAGTTGCGTACTACAAGGAGACAATTCTATTGGTGAGTTTTATTCAATTGCACTAACTAATAATTTTCAGAAAGCGGATACCGGGACAAAAATGATTCACATAGGAAAAAATACAAAATCAAAAATCGTAAGTAAAGGTATCAGTGCTGGACAATCTAAGAATAGCTATAGAGGTCTTGTATCTATAAGCCCAAATGCTGAGGGCTCTCGAAATTACAGTCAATGTGACTCCATGTTGATCGGTGACAAAGCAAGCGCAAATACATACCCATATATTCAATCCAAACAACCTCAGTCAAATATTGAACATGAAGCCAGTACTTGTAGGATTTCAGAAGATCAACTTTTTTACTTACAAAGTAGAGGAATTGATTTCGAGGAATCAGTCTCAATGTTAGTCAGTGGATTTTGCAGTGATGTTTTCAATGAATTACCTATGGAGTTTGCATCTGAGGCAGACAAACTTTTAGCTTTAAAATTGGAGGGTTCGGTTGGATAAACATAAATTAAAACCATACTTTTACTCTCTACAACTATCTCCCTAATTTAGTGATTTCATCAACTTCAGAAACAATATTATCTATTGAAGATCTTCATGCAAGTGTTGAGGATCAAGAGATACTTCATGGAGTCAATCTGGTAGTAAAAGAAGGAGAAATCCATGCGATTATGGGTCGGAATGGGAGCGGAAAAAGTACTCTTTCAAAAGTTATAGCTGGTCATCCATCTTACAAAGTTTTATCGGGATCTATCCTATTTAAAGGTAAGGATATTCTTGAGCTAGAACCTGAGGAAAGAGCGAGAATTGGTATTTTTCTTGGTTTCCAATACCCTGTCGAAATTCCTGGTGTTAGTAATCTCGAGTTCTTAAGAGTTGCCACAAATTCAAGAAGAAAAGAATTACTTAAAAGTGAATTAGATACTTTTGAATTCGAAGATTTAGTAAAAGAAAAATTGAAAATAGTTGAAATGGATCCAGCCTTCCTAGAAAGAAGCGTAAATGAGGGTTTTTCTGGCGGAGAGAAAAAACGCAACGAGATTCTTCAAATGGCTCTTCTTGAACCGGTCATATCAATACTTGATGAAACTGACTCAGGACTTGATATTGATGCTCTGAGAATTGTTGCTTCTGGGATCAATAGACTCTCGCAACCAAATTCAGCAACAATTTTAATCACCCATTATCAAAGACTCCTCAATGAAATTACTCCTGACTTTGTACACATAATGGCTGATGGGAAAATAATAAAAACTGGTAACAAAGAACTAGCCATTGACCTTGAGAAAAAAGGATATGAATTTATTGACAAAAATGCCAAAGAAAAGGAAATGGCAAAATGAAATCATCAACTATTTGCCAAGAGTGGCTTAATTCGCTTCCGCCTACAGGAGGTTATTTAAAAAATGAACAATCAATAGGAAGAGAATTTCTCTTAGAGAAAGGGATGCCCTCTAAGAAAGATGAAGCTTGGCGATTATCAAACTTAAATAAATTAAATAGTTTTTTATCGTTACCAAGAATCATCGATAACAAAGATATGAAATCTATCTTTCCAGAAAAAGATGAAAACAGAGAAAGAATTATAATTAATCCTAATAAAAATCCAATTTTAAATATTAATCTACCAAATGGAATTGAGAACCTTAACAATAGAGAAATTGAAGATAATATTGGCAAAATAGTTAAGTCAACTAATATAAAAAATGACATTTCAGTATATCTTAATCAGGCCTCAAGCTTAGAGCTTCTAGCTTTAAAAGTTAAACGTAATTTCAATCAATCATTAGAGATAGTAATTCCATCAATAGAGGGAAAGTCAATCTCAACTAGAATCTTTCTCCTTATAGAGGAGGGAGCAAAATTAGATCTTTTACAAATTTTCACAGGTAAAAATAATTCAGCACAAAATCATTTAATCGAAATAAAGCTAGAGCCTAAAGTAGAGTTAACTCATGGGTTAATTTCTTTAGGTGAAAAGAAAGAATCCTCTTCAATTTGCACTTTAGCGGTAGAACAGTCGGAGCAGAGTAAATACTCTCTTCATTCAATTCATCATGGTTGGGATTATGCCCGATATGAACCAAGAATAATTCAAAGCGCAGGAGAAGCTTCAACATTTATCAAAGGGCTTCAAGTCACTAAATTAAAAGAGCAAATAGCCACACACTCTTTAATTAGATTTGAAGGCCCAAATGGAAAGCTTGATCAATTACAAAAAGCCGTAGCTTCTGAATATTCCCATTGCATTTTTAATGGTTCGATTGAAGTTCCTCAAAAAGCACAAAAAACAGAAGCTGCGCAACTAAGTAGAAATTTATTACTTTCCAAGCGAGCCAGAATAGATACAAAACCAGAGCTTGAAATAGTTGCTGATGATGTGAAGTGTACTCATGGAGCAACTGTAAGCCAACTCCAAGATGAGGAATTATTTTATTTACTTAGCAGAGGTATTGATAATCATCATGCTAATTCTTTGTTATTAAAAGGATATTATGATGAAGTTATTTCACACTTTCCTAAAAGTGCTAGAAAATGGAATTTTATTGAAAAGTTAATCCAAGATGTAAAAAAGTGAACCATTTAATAAACAATATTGCTGAGAAAAGTAGAAATGATTTTCCACTATTTAATGGAAATCATAATAATTTGATCTATTTAGATCATGCAGCTACTAGTCAAAAACCACAAGAGGTTATAGATTCTTTAAAAAAATACTATAGTTTTGAAAATGCTAACGTTCATAGAGGTGCTCATCAGCTAAGTGCAATCGCAACAGAAAAATTTGAAAATTCAAGAAAGTTAACAGCAAATTTTATTAATAGTAATAATGAAAAAGAGATTATTTTTACTAGAAATGCTACGGAAGCTATCAACCTTGTAGCTTATACATGGGGAAATTATGAACTTCAAGAAAACGACGAAATCTTAATAAGTTTAATGGAGCATCATAGTAATATAGTCCCCTGGCAATTAATAGCCAGGGCAAAAAAATGCAAGCTAATTTATATCAATATCAATAAAAATGGAGAATTAGATCTCGATGATTTTAGAAAAAAATTGAGTGATAAAACTAAAATAGTCAGTCTTGTTCATGTAAGTAATACACTAGGATGTTGTAATCCTATTGAGGAAGTTTCATACCTTGCACATCAGAAAGGTAGCATAGTTCTTTTAGATGCTTGTCAAAGTCTTGCTCATAAACCAGTAGATATTCAAAAACTTGGTATTGATTTTCTGGCAGGATCTTCTCATAAACTTTGCGGGCCTACTGGAATAGGTTTTTTATGGGGTAAAGAAGAAATTTTGAAAAAAATTCCTCCTTTCCTTGGTGGAGGAGAGATGATTAATGAAGTTTTTAAGGAAAACAGCACTTGGGCAGACTTACCGCATAAATTTGAAGCGGGTACCCCAGCTATTGGGGAAGCAATCGGTATGGGAACCGCACTTACTTATTTACAATCAATTGGATTAAATGAAATCCAAAATTACGAGAAAGAATTAACAAAATATCTTTTTGAAAAATTAGAAGAGATAGATGATTTAAAGATTCTTGGTCCTAGCCCTGCAATTCAGCCTGATAGAGGACCTTTAGCAACCTTTTATATAAATGGTATTCACTCTAATGATGTTGCTGAGTTACTCGATAACAGCAATATTTGCATAAGGAGTGGTCATCATTGCTGCCAACCACTTCATCGCTTCTATGGGATAAAAAGCACAGCTAGAGCAAGCTTGAGCTTTACATCTACTTCATCAGAAATTGATTCTCTTGCTGAAGAACTAAAATCAGTAATTTCTTTTTTAAAGAAAAATTCTTAAATATTTAGATATTTTTTTAAAAAAGTCTCTGTTTGTTTCAATACATCAACTTTTATTTTACCATCTTTAAATCCATGACCTTCGTTTGCAAACAAATTTAATTGCACAGGGATTCCACGTTTTAATAATTTATCTTTGATCGCAATAGATTGATCTGAAGGTATAACTTTATCTTTTAATCCATGAAACAAAATCAATGGCATATTAATAGAATTAACATTTTCAATTGGCGATCTTTTAAGATATTTTTCATAATCAGTTACTATATTGCCTACTAAAGAATCTAAATAAAATTCTTCGAATCTATGAGTTGAGTTAGCCATTCCTATCAAATCAGTTACAGCATATTTACATGCTCCGATATTAAAAATATCAGTAGATATCAAACAACCTAAAGCTGTAAAACCCGATGCACTACTCCCTACAATTGCAATACGGTCTTTATCAGCCTTGCCAGATGCAATCAATGACTGAGCTGCCTTAGTGCAATCCAGTACATCAACTACACCCCAATTACCTCTCAATCGATCTCTATATTTCCTACCAAAACCAGAAGAGCCTCCATAATTAACATCGACAACTGCCCAACCTCTTGATGTCCAAAATTGCACCTCTAGATCCAATCCACAACGAGCCATTCCGGTAGGCCCGCTATGACTTTTCACCAACAAAGGAGGTAGCAAAATTTCTCTATTTAGAGGTGGATAATACCAAGCATGAACATTCTCTTCATTTGATCCGATAAACCAAAAAGATTCACCGAAACTTATTTCTGTTCGATCCAAGCTATATGAAGAGGCAGGAGTATGTTCCCAACTGTTATCTAATAAATCTATTTCAAAAATCCCTTCAGTAATTTCTGAACTACTTGCAATTGCAACAAGTCGATTTTGATGCGAATGAAGACCTGAGAACTCAATAAAAGGCAGATCAAAAGTCTTGATAGATCCATTTTCTTGAAATAAAGCTAAAGTCCATACTCCTTCCTGAGCAAAAGCTCCAACTACATCATCCCCCACACATGAAAAGCTAGACATTCCTAGTACCCATTGTGGAAAAGCTATTTCAGCCTCAATAGTCCATTGATTCTGTGAAATAGTAATTAAATTATTTTTAATGTCAGTTTTAATCTGCGTTATATTCCACCAGCCACTACTATCTTCAGCGACAAAAAGATCACCTTTATCGGACCAAGTGGGATTAAAAAATGATATTTTATCTGTGCATTTTAAATATTCATTATTAAAAGTTACTAAATTTATGATATTTATATTCTCATCAAATTTGGCTAATTTTAGTTCATTTAAATCCCAAGGCATTGAAGTGTTATCCCACTCAACCCATGCCAACTTTCTATCTTCAGAATTCAGCGCAAGATAACCTAATAATCCCTGAGATGAATAAATAAATTTTGGATCTTGATCAGTTTTTTTTAGAGAATAAGAAACGATATGATCTCCTTTTTCATCTTCCATCAATCCAATCCAAACATTTTTTTCAAGGTCAATTACGCCACCTGCAAGAAAATAAGTATGTTTTTTTGTAAGACAAATTGATTGTATTTTCGGGATGAATTTAAAAGAAGAAGATTTTTCATTTTCTTTCTCATAAGACCAAGTTCTCATCCATAAGGAGTTGTCTTTATTGTCGACCCAAGTCAATATCAGATCTGATCCATCGAGAGTAGCTGTTAAAGGAGCACCACCATATCCATGAATTTTTGTCTTTAAATCACTTGGATATGGTGTTAACTCCTGAGGTAATACATCTTTTTGTCCCCAAGGTCTAATTAAAGCGGTAGTTCTTCCCTTTTCGCTTGGTCTTTGTTCTAACCATAAAACCCAATCACCTACTATCCTAGGCTCTTTAAAAATGGGGGCTTCTCCATAAACTTTTTCAGCATCCAATATTCTCATTGTTTTGCTCATTATTGATGTTGAGAGTCAATGATTAATTCACTCATGGAACTTAAAACAAAGTAAAGTGTAAAAGTGTTCTCTTAAGACTCCTTTGGCTGGCAGTTTTGCTCAACTTGCAAAAAATGCAGAAAAAAAGAAGCCCTCAATTTCAGTTTCGAAAGAACCTGTCAAGAATCCTCCTTTGAAGGTATATCAACTAGGACACGAGGCTTTAAGAACTCCTGCTAATCGTATCGTCAAAGTTGATGATTCAATTCGAAAGCTAGCGAAAGATATGCTCATAACTATGTACTCATCAAAAGGTATTGGTTTAGCAGCACCTCAAGTAGGAATACAAAAAAGATTGTTAGTTATTGATTTAAATTTTGAAGATCCAAATACCCCACCGATGGTATTTATCAATCCTGAGATAATTTCATCAAGTGCAAGCTTAGATACATATGAAGAAGGTTGTCTAAGTATCCCTGGTGTTTACCTTAATGTTTTAAGACCCTCATCAATCAAATTAAGTTATCGAGATGAAATGGGTAGACCAAAAAAAATGAATGCAGATGGTCTAATGGCAAGATGCATTCAGCATGAAATAGACCACCTAAATGGCGTCTGTTTTGTTGATAAAGTAACTGATGAAGAAGAACTGAAAAAACAATTAAATGAAAATAACTTCAATCAAAGCGATGTAATAAAAGAAACGAATTGAAAGAATCATTTCATTTTTAACTATAAATAATCGCATTAGATTCCTATTATTGGCCTCTACTAAAATTCAATGACAACAATTTTCGATAAAATTCTTAGTGGTGAAATGCCTTGTGATGAGGTTTTTAGTGATAACAAATGCTTAGCTTTCAAAGATATTACCCCTCAAGCTCCTACTCACATTTTAATAATTCCTAGAAAGCCTATTCCCAGTCTGCAAGATATAAAAAAAGAGGATCAAGAATTACTAGGTCACTTGCTGCTAAAAGGAACAGAAATTGCCAATGATGCTGGTTTAGAAAGTTGGAGAACCATAATTAATACAGGAGAAGAAGCAGGTCAAACAGTATTTCACTTACATATTCATATCATTGGCGGCAGGAAATTAAGTTGGCCACCTGGATAAATAATTCATTTTCCTGATCAATCAGCACGATTGCCTTACTGGCTTAGTCACATACTCAGCTTCACCCATCAATGCGCTATAAGATATTCAATTAATTACGTCCAATGGATTCCCAAACTGCTGCAGATAAAAACAACATAATCAATCAAATAAACACTAACTTACAAGAATTTTGGTCAAATCTTAGTGAGAATCAGCAATCTATTTTAAAAAAAATATGGTCAATTTTAACTTATAAATGGCAATGGCAGATAATCCTGAATGCCCCTTTTTTGATTGTTTGGGTGCTAGATCAAACTATTCCTGCTGTTCACTCTTTTGATATGCAGCTTATTTCTTCTCTACCGATACCAATGATAATAAAAACATATTTGGGTTTTAGCTAATATATACAAATAAATAACTTTGATAAGTTTCTGCTCTGAAAAGGCGTCAAATTAACTTAAAAAAAAATAAGCTAACCTGATTGCTAATCAAGTATTTATTGACTTTGAAATAATCAAATTAATATGACCTCCTCAATTTCGAAAGCTCAAAAAGGGCTAGTAAGCCAACTTATTAAATTAAGAAAGCTTACTCAGCCATATTTTCTACCTTATACAAAAAACAATGGCTGGCTATTTGTATATTTATTAATAGCTTTATTATTTTGTGTAGGTGGTACAGTTCTATTTTTACTAACAGGTTTAATGAGCCTGTTAACCAACGTAGCTCCAGAGATAACGAACCAATTTTTAGGAGGTGTTCAAAATTCCTTAAAGGTCATATGGGATGGTCCTTCAGGAATAGTCATTTCAAGCTTATTTGCATTAGGCCTTTTTTCATTTATTACAATAAGAGGTCAATTAAGACAAAAAAGATGGATACCGTGGCTCTTCCTAGGTCTAATAATTTTAATGCTTGTATCTGTTAACGGTATTAATGCTGGAATTAGTTTTCTTGTACGAGATATAACTAATGGTTTAATACAAAAAGATGCAAATGCAAGTTATAAGAATTTGTGGATTTTAGGAATTTGTTTTTTTGCAGCATTACCCATAAGAAGTTTTCAATTTTATTTCACAGCCAAACTTCAACTTTTATGGAGAGAATGGCTATCAAAAAATCTTATAAATGATTACTTAGAAGATCGTACATATTATATTTTAAATCCAAATGAAGAATCCGAAACAAATATCGATAATCCTGATCAAAGGATTACAGAAGATGCTAGAGATTTTACAGAGCAAATCATTGATTTATCAATAAATGTTTTTGATTCTCTTTTGGTATTTTCCTTAAATATTTTTATTTTGTTGAGTATTAGCAAAGAATTAACAACAGCTCTAATTTTATACGCAACAATTGTTTCAGCACTGCTAATATTTGCAAGTAAAAAGCTTTTTGCAATAAATTTTGATCAACTAAGATTTGAGGCTGACTTTAGATATGGGCTTGTACATGTAAGAAATAATGCAGAATCAATTGCTTTTTATTCTGGTGAAAACCAAGAAGAAAATGAAGTTTTTAGAAGATTAAATTCTGTGGTAGAAAATTTCAACTTACTCATCATTTGGGAGGCATTTCTTAGAGTTTTACAACGTTCAGGAATATATGGGAGTGTATTTATTCCATTCATAATACTTGCTGCTCCAATTCTTAGTGGTGAGATGGATTATGGGGAATTTGCACAAGCAAGATTAAACTACAGCCTTCTTGAAGGATCTCTATTTTTCATAATCTATAAAATAGAGAAATTAGCACGATTCTCTGCATCTATAGGAAGACTTGAAGGCTTTCAATCAAATATGAATGAAGTAAAAGATAATCAATATGATGATTTCAATGTAGCAATTAAAACCAACGAATCGATAATTCTTAAAAATGTCAACATTAAAACTCCCGGAAAAGATAATTTCCTTATTAAGAATTTAAATCTAAGTGTTGAAACCGGTCAAAGTCTACTCGTAGTAGGACCTTCTGGTTGTGGAAAAACTTCTTTACTTAGAGCTATTAGTGGTCTTTGGGCAATCCAATCTGGCCAAATTGAAACACCTTCAAAAGGGGATTTACTTTTTATTCCACAAAAACCATATATGACTCTAGGCTCTTTGAGAGAACAGCTTTGCTATCCATTAGATAAAAATAGATTCAGTGATGAGCACTTAAAAGCTGTTTTAGAAGAAGTAAAACTTCCTCAAATCATCCAAAGATATCCCGACCTAGATATCAAACAAGATTGGCAAAGACTGTTATCACTTGGAGAGCAACAAAGGTTAGCCTTCGCGAGACTTTTACTGAATTCACCTAAATATGTCGTTTTAGATGAAGCAACAAGTGCACTAGACGTAAATACAGAAAAACATCTTTATGAACTTCTTAACCAACGTGATATGGCATGCATTAGCGTTGGTCATAGGCCAACCCTAAAGAACTATCATGAAACTGTGCTTGAAATCACGGAGAACAAAGGTTGGCGATTATTGCCCGCTGCAAGTTACCAATTTACTGAGAACTAGTTTATTTCTATGAACTCCAATACTGAAACAAACCAAGATAATCAGTCAATAGAACAAGAAAAAACTGATTCAGAAATTCAAAATCCTTTACCTAGCGCAACCACAAATGATATTCCTGAATTTGGATGGAGTGGCTATGCAGAGAGAATAAATGGAAGGTTTGCAATGATTGGTCTAATTGCTCTGCTACTTGTAGAGGCAATTAGCAAGATATCTTTTTTGGAATGGGCCGGAATAATTAACAAATAATGATTGTTTGATTAATCATCAAATCTTGAACTGTTATCTCTTTGTCTCGACTTTCTTGTAGACGAAGAATAAGAGCTTTTAGAGGATGATCTTTGATTAACAGGGTTTGAACCAGAACTATTAGCAGATCTTCGACTGGCTCGTCTTACTCCTTTTTCAGCGCTAGAAAAGGCAGCATCTTCAATACTATTGTTAGTTTTAGAAGTTCTAGTAGATCCAGGAGAAGGCCTATTTAGATTATCAGAATTTAATCTTGAAGATGATGCTTGAGAGGGTTTAGGGGATCCATTTCTTCTACGACTGGATGTTTGACCACTTGCTGAAGGACGAGTCCCTCGTCTACTTTCTTGTCGGCTAGCGCGCCTATCACCAAAGTTTGTGGCTCTATCTGAAGAAGATTCTTGATTAGTAAATCTTTCCATTCTCCTATCTCTCTCAGCTCCTCGAGAATTAATTTCTGAAGAACTAATATTCCTAGGCCTTCTACTTACAGCCTGCTCAGGGATTGCGACCCTTGATGGACGTCTTCCATAATTTTCATCATCTGCATATTCTTCTTCATAATCTTCTCTTCCTGAAAATCTTCTATTGATTGGTTGAGATTCTTCAAATCGATCATAATTCCTATCAGAGCCTGCATCAGACAAACCTCCCCTGGAAGATCTTGGCAACTCAGGTTCATCATCAAAATATGAAGATCTACGTGCTTGATCTGTTGCAATACCTCTCAGTCGAACACTTTCATAAGCAAAAAAAACAGTGGTCCCTGCAAGCAAAAACTGTCCAAACTGAAGAATCGGATCTAAACGCCATCCTTGAAAAAAAAGTATTCCCCCACAGAGCAACCCAATAGCTGCAAAAAATACATCGTAATCTCTAGCCAACGCTGGCTTAAAAGATCTAAGGAAATATAAGCCAGCTCCGCATACAGCAAGAACTATGCCAACAATGCTGGCCCAATTTAGACTGGCATTGACCAAGTTTGCCCTCTTAAATAAACATTTTCAGGTTGAAAACAACCTTATTACTATCAGTCTATGGCATAAATAGGTGATTGCTAGGGCTATCTACTCAACGCATCTTTTTGACTAACCCAAATCAATGCAGCAGCAGCTGGTGCAACTATCAAGGCTCCAGCTGCAAGAAAACTTCCTATCATCCCAACAGCAGAACTTGTAGCAGCTTCACTAGAAGTTCCAGCAGTAAGGAACAAATTTAATAATTGAAAAGCCATTTCAGCTAATTCTTATGCAATACCGAGTAATCTTACGCAATAAAAGATGATTTATACCATCTATTCAACAATGCTTTGAGCTTTGTGATGCCTCTTTTAACTGAAAGTCTTCCAACCCTACATTTTTTAATGGGTTTTTTAATAGGTTCGCTAACACTTGCATTCCTTCTCAGAATTATTTTGACTTGGTACCCAAAAATAGATTTAAGAACTGGTTTGTGGCCAATTATCTTTTTACCAACTGAACCTGTGCTGGTAGCTACTCGAAAAATTGTGGCTCCAATAGGAGGTGTAGATGTTACTCCAATTATTTGGGTAGGCCTTTTAAGTCTTTTTCGAGAGTTGTTTCTTGGGCAACAAGGCTTACTAACTCAAATTATATTTTGATCTTTAGAGCTATTTACAACATTTCTTGTTCAACAAACTTTGTATGAACATCACCTCTAGTAAATTCTTTTCTCTTAAGTAATTTCAAATGAAAATCAATAGTAGTTGTAATTCCTGTCACTGCACATTCATTTAAAGCTCTTTCCATGCGTTTAAGTGCAGCTTCTCTATCTCTTCCCCAAACAATTAATTTTCCTATTAAAGAATCATAAAAAGGAGGTATATCGTAACCTGTATAAACATGGCTATCTACCCTGACACCTGGTCCACCAGGAGGTAACCAACCTGTGATTTTGCCTGGAGAGGGTCTAAAATTGTGAGTGGGATCTTCAGCATTAATTCTGCATTCAATTGCATGTCCTTCAAGCTTGATTTCTGATTGAGAAAATTGTAATTTTTCACCTCCTGCAATACGTAATTGTTCTGAAATTAGATCTATGCCAGTAACTAATTCCGTAACTGGATGTTCGACTTGTATGCGAGTATTCATTTCCATAAAGTAGAAGTTTCCTTGACGATCAAGCAGAAATTCCACTGTCCCAGCACCTTCGTAATTGATACTTTTTGCAGCTGCAACAGCTGCTTCTCCCATCTTTAATCTCATTTGATCATCTAAAGCTGGACTTGGTGATTCCTCTAATAGTTTTTGATGTCGTCTTTGAATCGAACAATCTCTCTCTCCAAGGTGCACCACATTTCCAAAACGATCCGCGAGAATTTGAACCTCTACATGCCTTGGGCGATCGATAAATTTCTCCATATATAGCCCTGGATTTCCAAATGCAGCTTCCGCTTCCCCCTGTGCAGCTTTAAAAAGATTGTCTAATTCATCAGCATGTCCAACTAGCCGCATACCTCTTCCACCGCCCCCTGCTGTAGCTTTAATCATTACTGGATAGCCCATTTCAGATGCAAGCTGAGATGCCTCTGAAATGCTCTCGAGCAAACCCTCACTTCCGGGAACCGTTGGGACTCCAACCTTCTGCATAGTCGATTTTGCTGTTGACTTATCACCCATTGAACGTATGGCATAAGGCGATGGACCTACAAAAATCAACCCATGATCTCCGCAAATCTCTGCAAAGCGATCATTCTCAGCTAAAAAACCATACCCAGGATGAATAGCATCAACACCGCGTGATGTTGCTGCAGCTAATATGTTCGGAATATTCAGATAACTTTTACTACTAGGGGAATCTCCAACGCAAACTGCTTCATCAGCCAATTGAACGTGAAGAGCATTTTTATCAACAGTGCTGTAGACAGCAACAGTTGCAATCCCCATCTCACGACAGCTACGGAGAATTCTTAAAGCTATTTCGCCACGGTTAGCTATCAGCAATTTGCCTATGGGCATTCAAATTTATTAAGGCCTCAGGCGGATCGTATCAGTATTAGTGCCCAAGAAAGAAACGCATTAAGTAGAAGCTTAATAGGTTTAGCATTATGATTATGGTTACTTGGTGTTTAACTGAGTTAACTTGCGGATGTGGCGGAATTGGTATACGCGCATGTCTAAGGAACATGTGGCTTTGGCCTTGCGAGTTCAAGTCTCGCCATCCGCATTTTTCAAAACTAAAGCTCATAAATAAATG
Source organism: Prochlorococcus sp. AG-402-I20 (assembly GCA_003216975.1). Lineage (GTDB taxonomy): Bacteria > Cyanobacteriota > Cyanobacteriia > PCC-6307 > Cyanobiaceae > Prochlorococcus_B. The sequence goes on along the minus strand of QCHY01000005.1, from coordinate 20,960 downwards.
AGTAATGCTCCTTTAGCAATTATCTTTGTCTCAAATGGACCAGGTGAGCTAGCTACTTGGGTTAAGCCACTTGCTAAAGAGCTTCACACACAAATTGCGTTAAGACCTAAAGCAAAGACATCTTCCATATCTTTAAATCTAGTCTTAGTTCCTTGCCCGAACGCTACTGGCAATGAGAGTCTAGTTGCCCAAAAGTGGTTGCAATTCGAAAACATATTAAAAGCAAAAAATTTCTGGGAGCTTCTTATAAAACCTAAAAAATTTGTTTCTTGGCCATCCAAAGGATTAGTAATTTTTTTAGGAGGAGATCAATTTTGGAGCGTTCTGCTTTCAGCCAGATTGGGATATTTACATATGACATATGCAGAATGGATCGCAAGATGGCCTTTTTGGAACAATCGCATTGTCGCAATGTCGTCAAGTATCGTTAAGAAACTACCAAGACGAATTCAAAATCGTTGTTCAGTCATAGGTGATCTCTCCGCTGACTTAACAGAAACAGCAAAAATTGATGATCCTCTTCCTTCTGGAAAATGGATTGCTCTTTTGCCAGGTTCAAAAGCGCCAAACTAAAAATTGGAATACCTTTTTTTCTGGATGTAGCTGATAAAATATCAAAATTAATGCCAGATTGTAAGTTTCTTATACCTATTGCTCCCACCACAAATATAGATGAAATCAAATACTTTGGCAGCATAAAAAATCCAATTTCAAAACAATATAAGTCTAGGATCAAATCAATTATTAAAGCTAGTAATACAGAAGGGAGAGGAATATTAACAACGAATAACTCAACAGTAATTTTAATACAAGAGAAGCACCCAGCCTACAGTGATCTTAGCCAGTGTGATATTGCACTAACGACTATTGGTGCAAATACTTCTGAGCTGGGAGCATTAAATATTCCGATGATAGTTGTTGTACCGACACAACACATTTTAGTTATGGAAGCATGGGATGGGTTGCTAGGTTTAATAGCTAGATTACCAATTTTAAAATGGTTCCTAGGTTTATTAATTGGCTTTTGGAAACTCAGAAAAAGAGGATTTATGGCTTGGCCTAATATATCTGCAAAAAGAATGATTGTACCTGAAAGAATCGGGCATATAACTACAGCACAAATCGCTGAGGAAACTATTGATTGGCTTAATTCTCCCTCAAGGCTGTCTGGTCAAAAGAAAGATCTTCAGGCACTTAGAGGGAAGAAAGGCGCAACACAAAAATTTTGCAAAGAAATTATTACTCTTCTAAAAGAAAAACAACTTTTAAATTAATCACCATGGATCTTCAATATCAAAAATTTCTTTATCATTTGATAGCGAATCCTTAGGTTTTTTGATAGACGATTTTTCTAAAGGCTCGACATCCATAGGTTCTTCTTCGCGTAAAATTTTTGATCTATTTTTAAGATTTTGAGAGGATATTTTAGCTTGAAAATCACCAGATTTAGTCTCTAATTTTGATTCACTATAATTAACCTCATCTTCATCAATTTCTGAATAGATAGAAGACTGATTAGGTTCATCAAGATATCTTAATTCTTGATTATATTGTTCTTCTTCAGAATCTTGTAATTCTACATATTCCATCTCTTCTTCTTCAAATATTTCCTCTTGAGATTGTTCTAAAAGTCTTTGATCATCATTTGCACTTTCTCCAGAAGTCAATTGATTCTCAACTGGTACAAGATTAACTCTATATCTTTCTCTTTCGCTTTCTTCCCATCCCGAATTACCTACACCAAGCTTTTCGAGAAAACCGCTATTTAATTGTTTTAATTTCTCTTCTGCTCCTTCATAAACAATGATGCGATCTGGACCACTACTAACAATTTCATCAACAGGCATCTCCCAAGTACTTAACACTCCTTCACCTAATAATGGAACACCTAGTGCTCCCATAACTAAAGTAAGTAATTCTCCAGTTTCAATATCAAAAGAAAATCCAAGTACTCTCCCCAACTGATCTCCTGATTCAGTAATAACCTGGCAATTGATAACTTTATTAAATCTTTCAGGAACAAAGTTTTCGCTTAAAGAATCTATTGTATCTACCAAAATGACATCACCAACTTGACGAATTTGCTCAAGAGGCAGCCATCTTGGTAACCCGGGTAAAAAGCGTGTTAGAGGATTATCTCTTAGGCCCAAAGCAACAACTTCTCTCCTATCAATATCAACAACAACCTCTCCAACAAGACCCAACCTGCGCCCAGTGTCACGAGTAATAACCTGAGTCCCCATCAACTCAGAACGGAGCCATAATCTGTCACTGGGGACAGCCGATGTTGATTCTTGTGGGGCTTGAGTATTGGTCAACTCAAATATGCAGAAATAAGATTTGTAGAACCATATTGGACCATATTACTAAATTCAATCAAGCTGCGATTGGCAACCCAACAACTTGAGTATGATTTCCCCTAGCTTGCGTAACGCCAATAGTCCTCATTGAGGCTCCAATCATAGGTCTTCTATGACTTACGACAAGAAATTGTGCATGCAGAGCTTGTTGCGCGATTAAAGCAGCTAATCTTTCTACGTTCACTCCATCTAAGAAACTATCTACTTCGTCTAGGGCGTAAAAAGGGGATGGTCTAAAACGTTGCAATGCAAAAAGAAAGCTTAGAGCAGTTAAAGATTTTTCTCCACCTGACATAGCTGCAAGCCTTCTAACAGGCTTACCTTTTGGATGCGCAACCAAGGTCAAACCGCCTTCCAATGGTTCTGCAGGGTTTTCAAGTTGTAAATGTCCATCACCTTCAGAGAGACTTGCAAAAATATCGCGAAAATGCACATCAACTGCCTGAAAAGCCTCCATAAAGGCTTCCTGACGCAAAGTTGCAACAGTTTCTATCCTAAGCAAAAGCTCCGATCTTTCATCGGTTAAAACTTGAAGTCTATTTTCAAGTTCATTGAGTCTCTCTTCTAATTTGGCCAATTCTTCAAGTGCAAGCATGTTTACAGGTTCCAATTCTTCCATCCTTTTCTGCAAAACGTCCAAGTGAGAAAGTAAAGCCTCTAAACCATTATCTCTCATTTCATCTGAGATAAAAGGAATGGGGCTCGGAAGCTTCTTCTCTAATTCAGTACAACGAATACTTTCGCGTCGCATTTCTTCCTTCACATTTTTTTGATCTTCTATTAAACGTTGGAGACTCCATTGAAGTTCTTGCAATTGTAAACGTTTTTTAGCTACATCAGCTTCAACCATATCCCTCTCTCGTCGTTGTTCACCAAAAAGAGTTTCTAGATCTTTTTGTTCATTGATCAAATCTTGTCGATTGGTATTAAGTAAATTACTTTGCTCACGCCAACTCATATGAGCAGTAGCAAGAGTCTCAATGGAAATCTTTAGGCGTTTTTCTTCGCTTATTAACGAATTTTCTTGATCTTTTAAACGATCAATTGAAAGTTTGTTTTGGGATTGCTTATTAGAAATCTCATCTCTTTTATTTCTAAGAGCTAGAAGATTCTTATCAGCATCTTCTAGCTCATTTTGTAATTCAGACCACATAGATGCGTCACTTGATTTATCAATTAATTTTTCTTCCTTCTCAATTTCTAATAAATCGGCCTCTAAAGGTTTGATGCTCAAATTAATAGATTCTAATTGAAATAATTTTTCTTTTTTAGATTTTTTAAGATCCTCAATCCTTTTTGAGCGAAGACTTTGGCGTTCTAATAAAGGTGAATTTGATCTTTTAGAAGTTACTCTTTCAGCATCAAGTGCGGCTTTCTTCTGTTCTAATGTACTAAGCTGCGATCTTAGGTTATCTAGCTTAGGGATGAGGTGATTTTCGTTCTTTTGACAATTGGCTAGAGTCTCACCAACTTCTAATAATCTATTCTTCAATAAATCATAATCATCATTATCTTTTACGCTTCCAAAACTCAAACCCAAAACTCGATTATTTAAACTGCCACCAGTCATTGCTCCACTCTTCTCTAACAATTCGCCATCTAAAGTAACAGCTCTTTTAATACCAAGTTGATCACGAGCTGATGACAAGTCACTAAAAACAATTGTCTCACCAAATACATATAAAAAAACATTTTTATATGTTGAATCAAATTGAATCAAGTCAATAGCCTTTCCAATCAAACCAGTATTTTTATTAAGGTTAGTATGAAGAGATCTCTGAAATACTTCTGACCTATTTTGAGAGTTTTTTATAATTTTATTAAGAGGTAAAAAAGTCAATCTTCCAGCTCTTTTTCGTTTTAAAAGTTCAATTGATTTTGCAGCAATTTGGTCGCTATCCACAACAACTTGCCCCAGTCTAGAGCCAGCAGCTACTTCAAGAGCAATCCTATAACGATCTTCAACCTCGCCTAAGTTAGCAACAGGGCCATGTATACCTTCTAAGCCAGATTCTAATAACAAAGTTATTGCATTAGTACCTCGACTTTCAGATATAATTTCTTTCCTACTTTCTAAACGTGCTATGTCATTTTGAAGCCTTATTTGTTCTTTCTCCAATCTAGATTTTGTGCGTTCTTGTATACCTTTCTCATTAACTAATACTTGAAACTCTTCCTTTTTAATAGTGATTAAATTTAAAATTCTATCCCATTCCTTATTCAAATTATTAATTTCTATATGTACCTTTTGATTAGAAGATTCATCAGTTTGTTTATCAGTCTCTAATTCTTTTAAAATAACATTTAATTGCAATAAACTTTCTTCAATATTTTGTTTCTCTAGTTTTTTAGGATCTAATTTCAATCTAATTTTATTAAGATTATTTCTAGCTTTCTGATGTTTCTCTATCCATGCTCCAGAGCGACCTGCAACATCTGAAAGCTTCCTTCTAGAAGATTCAACCCAAGCCTCAGCTTCTTTGCATCTTAAGTCAGCTTCTTCTAGTTCTTTAGGATTGATCTCATTTAATCTATTTTGTAAATCAGTTTGATAATCCTTCTTTTTCTGTAGAAGATTATTTCTATATTCCTGCAGTTGTTCTCCTTCATTTTTATGATTAAGTCCTTGTCTTTCTAGTTCTCTATGCTGCGATTCAAGGCCTGCTAGTTTAGCTTGAACTGCCAGTAATTGATCTTCACCAAGATCTTTAACATTTTTTTGTAAAATATCTAATTTTTCAATACATTTATTTAAATGGTTCTCACTCTTAAGTATCTTTTCTGAATCTATTTTTTCTTTTTTAACCAACTCTTGATGATCTATATCTAATTTTTCCAAACCCCTTTTTGCTTCTTCAAAGGATAAAACTAATTCTTGCTGTCTACCAATCAATAATTGATTTTTTAGATCTTTATATAAACTTGCTTTCTCACAATCTTTTTTCAAGCGCTGTTTTGAAAGAATCAGTTCTTGTTCAACAATCCGACAACGTTCCTGTCTTTCATAAACATCATCCAATTTTGCACGAGTTTGATCAATACGTGTATCAAATAGTGCGACACCAGCGAGTTCGTCTATTAGACCTCTACGATCTTTATTACTCATAGAAACAATTCGAGTAACATCCCCCTGCATAACGACATTGCTCCCTTCAGGATCAATTCTTAGACGCCTAAGTTGGGTTTGTAGTTGCTGTAGATTACAAATCTCACCATCTGCGCTGTAAGTGGAAGCATATGACCCCCCTGGCATAACTTTTAATCTTCTTGATACTGTCCATTCTTTTTGATCAGGCTTAATCCAAGGTCCTTCCTGCGTTGGTTCTATCCCATCTTCTGCTTCATCGGGCTGCCAATCAGTTAAATCAAATTTTACAGTTACTTTGGTTTCTGAAGATTTTCCAGCTTTTAATACGCCACTATTAACCAAGTCAGGCAATCTATCTGCTCTCATTCCTCGACTGTTTGCGAGACCTAAGCAAAATAAAACTCCATCAAGAATATTGCTTTTACCTGAACCATTTGGACCTGTTACTACTGTAAAGCCCTCTTCAAGTGGAATCGACATCGATCCACCGAAGGACTTGAAATGAGACAAATCTACGTGGTTGATATGGACCAATAGAATGCATCCACAATAAGAATGACGTTAGCGAAATATAAGAAAAACTCAAGCTTTTCTAATTCACACGAAATAATTAATATCTTTTGCTCAAAATCCTGCAACCATTTTCATCTATTACCAAATCCCCTTTCACGTCATCCCATTTTAGTGATAAATGTAAAAAATTATTCTCAATCGATATTAAAGAATCCAAAAAAATTCCTTTTTTTATTCTTGTTGCAACTCCTCTATTGCCAGACAACACCCTCTTTTCAATATCAAGCCAGTAAAGATTATGAGGAGCACTATGTTCGGAATCAACATATGGTCCATCCAATAAGGGAATATCACTTAGGCGCCAAGTTCTACAAAAATCTTTATCTTCTACAAGAAAATCAAAATGTATGCCTTTAATATCATCCGGTGCGCCGGTATGTCTAAGTAAAACCCACCTATTATTGTTGTTTATATTTAGGGTATTCAAATGAAAAATAATTCAAAACTTACCAAAAATTCCCATAAAAAACCATCAGGAGTACGTCTCCATTAGACAAATTGCAGAAGGATAAACCTTTTAGCTCTTTGCCTCAGGTACAAACCTTAAGGCAATTAAAAGAAGGCTTCCAGCACCTGCTATTGCGGCTAATACTAGGCCAAAATCAGTAGGGATTGTATTAGAAGCAAAAACCATTGATGAAATTCCGACGCCCATGGGTTATTAAGAAGATATGAATGACGTTTAGCACTATAAGTATTCGAATAGCAATATTTGTAAGCAAAGACGACGAAAAATCCTGATGAAATTTTGGACTTCAAACATTTAAAAACAATAAAAAGTATTATTGTGAGACAACTTTCAAAATTGAAATCCGTTAAGGGGTTTCGATTAGGGCAATCTCACTCTATTCTTTAAAAAACCTTTAGGTTTATGGAATCAGTGAATTCCTCATCCCCTACATCATCAAATTCAGTCGAGGCTGAAGAAACTATTGCTGAAAAATTTCAAGACCAATGGTTCAATGAGCAATTTGATAATATTTTGCCAAAAATTCAAGAGCGTTGGCCAGAGTTGGCTAAGCAAACATTAGAGGCGACTAAAGGAAGTCTCGACGATTTGATCAATGTCATATCCGTACATTCAGGAAAAAACAGTTTTGGAGTGCAAGAACAACTAGAAGAAATTTTTCATTCTGCAACTGACACAACTAGAGGGCTAGCAGAGTCTTTGCAGCCTCTCGAAAAACAGCTTGAAGACCTTCTAGATGAATTAAACAGTACGCTGAGACCACGAATTGAGAAACCTGTAAGAAAAAGGCCCCTCTTATCCATAGGCATTGCTGCTGGAATTGGAGTTTTATTTGGCATACTGCTTGGTGGAGGCAGAAGAAATTAATGACCAATTCAGAACGCAAAAAAGGTATAGGAGCTGCAGCCAGAGTTACTGCATTAGCAAGTTCAGTGATGGATCTTCATGTCCGAATTGCTCTGCAAGAAATGGACAGAGAAAAACGCCGCTTGATAAGTGGTTTGATTTTCTTAGCTACTGGAGGGGTATTGATGTTATTTGCCTTACTTGGCTCTGAATTAATTCTTGGATATTGGCTTAGAGACTTGCTTGAAATAGATAACAAATCAACAATTTCAATTGTAGTGTTTATCAACCTTGCATTGGCGGGGATAAGTCTCAGAATTGGTGGATATCTGGCAAAAGGTCCTTACCTTCCAGAAACATTAGATGGAATTGCAAAAACTACAAAGGCTGTTTTAGGAAAAAATTAAATTATTTAATTTTATAATTCAACCATCGGCAATCTATTGAACCATTGTTCACTTGAAATCGTCGACTTGCTTTCATCCCTAAATATTTACTTAGTGTTGGATTCCCGTTAAGCAACCAAAGATCCCATCCAGAGGCTTGTTTTTTGCAATATTCACCTAATTGTTTATAAAGATTAGGTAGTTCATTTTCATCTCCTATTCTTTTCCCATAAGGAGGATTACAGATTAAAAGTCCTAATCCAGGCGGTAATTTCAATTTTTGAAAAGGACAATTGATTATTTCTATGAAATTTCCTAAGCCTGCGTTATTAATGTTATCTCTAGCGGAATTAGCAATCATTTCATCAACTTCACAGCCAATTATTTTAGGTAACTGCTTATTTACAGGTGTCATCTTGTGTGCCATTTTTAATTCTTTATGCCAAATATATGTATCAAAATCCGGCCAATTCTTAAACAAAAATTGCCTATCCTTACCAGATGCAATTCCAAGAAACATACTTACTGCTTCAATTAAAAATGTTCCAGAACCACATAATGGATCTACCAAATTATTAGCTCCATTCCACTCAGTCATTCGCATTAAACCTGCTGCCAATGTCTCCTTGATCGGAGCTCTTCCTACAGCTTGTCTATAACCTCTTTTATGAAGACTTGAGTGACTACCATCAACGCTCAAAACGGCTTGAAAATTTGCCAAGTGCAAATGAAAACATATATCTGGATTGTTCAAATCAATGCTTGAACGCAAACCCCATCGTTCCCGTTGTAAATCAATAATTGCATTTTTCACCTGCAAAGCAGTGAAATGAGTATGTGATAACCCTTCTCCAAAGCCAGTGACATCTACTCGAAAACTCTGTTTGGGCTGAAGCCAATTTTCCCAATCAATTGATCTTTGAACACCTTCGTAAAGGTCATCCGGACCATGACAAGGAAATCTACAAATCTCTCTTAAAAATCTAAAAGACAAGCGAGCCCTTAAATTTATTCTGTATAAACAAGCCAGATCAGCTTCAAATAATATATGTCTTCTTGAAGGTTTAACTGATTTAGCTCCAAGTTCTATCAACTCTTTTGCACCCTCTTTTTCAAGACCTTGTGAAATAGATGCAACAATTTTCATTACTTTTCAGTTATGTAAAAACGATAAAAAAGTTCTTTCAACACTAATCGATTAATTCCAAAAGATCTGTCAGAATATAAATGTCTATTTTTCAATGGACTAGGTGATTCACACCAATATCTCGGACAGCGGTTCGATTCCGCTCAGCTCCATAAATGGGGCTGCAATGGCTTCGACGGGGTATCAGGCGAGTGACTGAAGCCTGCTCGGTTAGAGCGAAACCATAACTGCTAACAACATCGTTAGTTTCTCCCGTCAATCAGCCCCTGTTGCTGCTTGATCTTTCAGGAGATGGGGTAAGGTCAGCCTTATTACCCAATTGATCCACGAGGCCTGCGAGGGCCTCACTCTCTTTCCAGCAGAACAAGTCTCATAATCACAAAGAATGGTCAAAAAAGACTTAAGGGCAAAATCCAACAATTCTTCTACAAAGAAATTCTCAAGCTTCTGAAAAAATAAAAAAACCCATCAAGAAAAGAGTTTTTATTACAAAATTTCAATCAGATTTATAAAGATAAAATTAAAGAAATAGATATTTTATGTATTAAGAAGAACTTATTAACTACGTAAAGTCAATCGCAAGAAAAAAAATGTACATGTTGTTACATCACTAAAAAATATGTATGTAAATCCAAGAAAGTATCTCATTACATAAAAAGCTAATTTACATTCGACTTCGACTTCCATTAATGCGAACTCTGACCTATAGAGGAAACAAATACACCTCAACAAAAATTGAAACTTCAAAATTCAAAATATTTGATTCATCAATGATGCCAATGATTTGGAGAGGAGTAAAATATAGACAATAGGTTTTTAAAAATTCAATTTATTATTACTTTAAAAAGAAAATCTTATAGGCTGATATACAATCAGTCTATAAGATTTTTATATTTATCACATCGCATATTGATCAAATAGATTTCCTTCTCAATCTCAGACGTATTACCCAATTGATCCATGGAGCCTGGAAGAGCTCCTTTTTAATGGCTTCGCAATGAGTCTTAGAGTCTCAAAACATCGTAAAAATAGAGTTACAGGAAACAATGAGGGAAAATTGAGGCAAATTTTAAAAATCTCTTCAAAACCAATTCGCAATCGTCTCAAAATCACAAAAAGGACTGACGACCTAAGTCATCCTTTTGTGTTCCGATAGCAATCAGCTGTCAACCAAGCTAATTATCCCTCGATATTAGTGAGAGTAGGAACTCCTTCAGCGGCTGCCACAGTCACCCACATCACTGCTGGTATTTTTCCATTATTAGCCATGGTATGAGGAGGAGTATCAGCTGATAAAACAAAAGAATCTCCCTCCCGGAAAGTTGTGCTCTTTCCTTGCTTAGTCTTCAGAGTTAATTGACCTACTTCTATATAACTAGTCAATGGTGCCTCATGAAAATGAAGAGGGACAACCCCTCCTGGTTGAACATCGACTTTATAAAGACGCATTTCCCCTTTCCCTGCAGGGTATGTAAAAGACTCTCCATAAATTGGTTTTGTGCTTGTGAAAAGTTCTTGTACATCTACAAGAGGCTTCTCATCCACTGCCATAGAAATCGGCACATAACTCATCAATGCAAAAAACATGCAGACTAGAAGGCTGAAGATTTTTTGAAGCATTAATTTTAAATTGAATGAGTTTCAATTGTATCCATTACATAAAATTTGGAAAGTCTGAATTAATACAAGTTACTTGAAACAGAATAGATCGAGCTAATCATTGCAAATTTAAATTTATTGAAAACATTGAAAACTATTATTAGCCAAATAACCCATATGCCCTGGAAGAAATCCATTCTTTAGTAGCATTTACTAGAGCCAAAAGTCAATTTTCTATAAGCTTCGATTCCTCGCGATATCAAAAAATAATTAAAAAGAACAAATGGAAAGAAAAGGAAAATTATCTATTAAAAGAAAAGAAAGTAAAATTATTTTTTAGAAATTATCAACAGAGAATAAGTATTACTATAACAAGCAATTAAATAAATTCATATTTACAAGTTTCTTATCTATTTCTAAAACACAATAATTTTTAATAAGTAATTAATTTTCATGGATATGGTCTGATAATATAAATTATAAATTGAGAAATTTTATGCATTTATCTGTTTTTGCTTTAGCTTCATCAGAATGGGGCATCGCTAGATTTACAACCGACTCTTTTGCATTACTTGCTTTAGTAGTTTTAGTGAGCCTTCCTATTCAATTACTGAAGGATAAAGTCGGCTTTAAAAATATATGGACAAGCGGAAATGCTCTCTCAAATAGATAAATAATGTCTTTTACACTTTAGCGTCTATGTTTCAATTCAAATCAAGATTAAATAGAAAAAGATTTTAGAAGATATTTAAGACATTTTTTCAAATAAGTCCTTATGATAGTCCACAACATTTTGACAGCTTATTACTGGAGTAATTTCCATATCTATACCAAACTGAGCCCTCCATGGAGCAAAGTGTAGAAAAAGTTCCTTGTCACTTTTTGCATTGCAGAGAATTACAACACGACCCTCGCCAGGAGCATGCACACGAAAAAGCATTTCAAATCCATCAAATTTATCTTGCTTAGACATCTCTCCATTTTCCCAAAATTCTATAAACTGCTTATACGCTGCAATTTGATTATCAATATCAGTGAACTGGCAATCAACCAAATAAAGTTGCATTAGTCTTACAATAAAAACTAATGTTAGCTAGAAAAAAGAAATAAATGATTTATATATCGATCAAGATACAAATGATGTTATAAAAAGAAGATAAACGAAACAACCAGGATAGGTGCTAATTTGATATGAGAAAATAGTGAAACTTAATCTTTTCAAGATTTATCAAATTATCAAGGAGAATTGAAAAATCCATTTGAGAATAAAAATAAACACATAAGAATTAAAGGTCCTACACCAAAAACAAAGAGAACAATTTTTGCTGTTCTAGGTGTTGTCTTATTCTCCTGATTTGCTTCAATTATGTTAGGTTCTAATTTTTTTTTAGATTTTTTACTGGGCATATCTAACATAGACTTAAAAACCTATAATAGCAGTTATAAATTAATAGCGAAACAATATTAGAAAAAGTAATTTCAATGAATCACGCAATAAATTTTATGAATCTGAATAATATTCAAACTAAAGGTTCGAATTACTTTAAATATTTAATATTTGAATTTTTTTCATAACTTTTATTGAATTATTAAATCCTAGCTTTAAGAAGAAAAGTTAATCGATTTCTTGAATAATTTTTTCTATTGATCTAGCAGTATCACGCCAATTAAAAGACTCAGCTCTTAATGGACCATAGTGAAGAGCCTTTTCGAAGCATTTTTTATCATTTATAACTGCATTCATAGCAAAAGCTATTGATTCAATATTGAATGGATTTACCAAATAGCCATAATTACCAAGAACCTCGGGAAGTGCACCTCTCTCAGAAGCTATTACCGGAGTACCACAAGCCATAGCCTCAAGAGCTGGGAGGCCAAATCCTTCCCAAAGGCTTGCAATAATCAGTGCCTGACATTCGTTTAATAACGATAATTTTTCCTCGTCATCAATCCAATCCTTCCATACACATAAATGTCTAAGATTCAATGTATCAATTAGTTGAATAAGACTTGGTGTATATCTTTTATCAAAAGAACCAACAAAAACGAGCTGATAATTATTAATTTTGGCATAAGCGAATGCTTTAATCACTCTTTCTAAATTTTTATGAGGATTATGCCTACCGATAATAAGAAAGAAATTTTGTCTTGTCTTTTTGATTGGATAATACTTTTTATTATTAAAACCTAATTTAATTGGAACTAATTTATGTCTAGGAACTTTATAAAAACAATTCAAATCATTAGCAGTAGAAACAGAGTTACATAGAATTAGCCTTGATTGTTTTAAAATTAAAGGGATATAAATTAAATGATATAAAGTTAAAAAGGAGATCGAAGGATACCTTATTGGTATTAAGTCGTGAGCCAAAACAATTGATTTAATGTTAGTAAATAATGGCGCTTCCAAGAGTGGTGATAAAAAATATTCAGCATTTATATTATTCATTAGTTTTGGAACTGCATTTTGTAGCCAAGACAATCGTCTCAAATGGCTTTTGAAGCCTGAACCTGGAGATAAGTTATTAGGAATATAAATATCACCTCTTATGCCTAAATCTTTGGGAATGAGAGAGGTTATTTTATGGGCAGATAAAGAATTTAGTAAATCCTTAGAAACAACTCCAATGCCTGTATTTTTTTTTGTTATGTAGCTCCCATTAAAAACTATAGAAGTCATCGTTATAATATCCTCATAGCAAATCTTTCTTAGATAATAGTAAGTCAAATGTTGATAGCAAACTTCTTTTTAAAATTTTTTAAATTTAAGCAAAAGAGTAGTCAAGAAATTGTGCAATATAATTCAAACCTAAAATTTGCCTTGGAAGATCAAATTAAAATTAAACTTCAAGAGATAAATAACGAAATATCGAAGAATAGTAAAGCCCTTGTTGAAGCCCAAGTTGTAAAATTCCGATCTACATTCTCAAGATCGAATAATTTTATAGACCATATTGGGAAGAGTTTATATAAAACAAAGTTAGAGGACTCAATTAATTGGCATCAAAAACAATTGAAAGAATTATATCTCAAACGTAGAGAATTAGAAACCAGTCTAGAAAAACTGAAAGGTATTTTTTGGTTAAATCAAATCAAAAGAATTCTGAGAATTATATTAATAATAATTTTTATTATTTTAAGTCTATTAATCTTTCTATCTGGTTTTATGATTATTATTTATCTACTACCACTGATTATATTCATCTTCTTCGGATATTTGTTATCTACTAAAAGAAATTAGTTCATCTTTGAATGTAAATCAAGACTATGAAAAATTAAAAATAAAATATATTCAATATTCTCAACAGAATATTTTTTCAGAATATTTTTTGGGTTTTGTATAGCGACGGGATAAATAACTCATGACCAAACACCCAAGGAACTGGCTGAATCAGCCTAAATAATTTCTCAAAAGTAAGTAATTTTAATGAATGATTCGTACAAGCAAAACATATCATTTATTAATGCGCCTGCTTAAGGCACTACCAGTTAAAAGAAGAAGGTCTCTTTTGAAATTAATTCCTGTAGCCGCCTTTACTGGTTTAGTAGATGTAATTGTAGTGGGGATTGTATCTAGATTATTTACTGTTTTTATAGGCCAACCTAATCAACCTCCATTACCATTTCAAAAATTAATCCCCGAAGACCCAAAAACAAAAGTTATCAGCTTAGTAGTCATATACATAACAATGAATTGGCTGGCATCATTTTCTAAATTATTCCTTAAAGCATCCCAAGAAAGGCTTCGAGTAGCAATCTGGAGAGATTTGTCAGAACTGGCACAAAAAAAATTGCTATCTCAACCCTATGAATTCTTCTTAAACAAGAAAAAATCTGATTTATCATCAAAAGTTTTGATAAATATTTCAAGAGTCTCAGAATTTCTAGTAAAGCCAATACTTCAAATTTCAAGTGGCTTATGTGTGATTACTTTTATATGTATTGCTGTCCTTTTCATAGCCAAATCGATAGCTCTTTATTTAATAATAAGTCTATTAATTTTTTATATTTTTATTTCGTTATTCGTAACACCTTTTATAAGGTATTCTTCTAGTCAACGAATCAAATTAGAGAAGGAAACAAATAATATTCTCACTGAATCAATGAGGACGATTATAGATGTACATCTTACAAGCTCAGAATCATATTTTGAAAAAAGATATAAATTAGCAGGTAAAACCTCCTTCCCATTTATTTGGAAAGCTGAGGTTTTGCCTGAATTTCCCAGGTCATTAATCGAACCTTTTGGTATTACATTGATTTTTGCGATTGGTCTTTTCCCTTATATAACTGGGCAAAACGAATCAATACTTATTGAGATAGTTCCATTCTTAGCAACGATAGCAGTGGCTGCATTAAAACTAACGCCTCCATTACAAGATTCCTTTAGAGCATTAACTTCTATGCGTGCATCAATACCTGATTTAGAAGAAATACTGAAGTTGATAGAACTGCCATCTAGTAGGCTGACTAAAAGATCAAAGGGCGTTCCAACAAAAAAAGGAATTGAACCTAGAAACAACATAAAACTTGAAAGACTTAGTTATAAGTATCCAAACAGTAAAGAATACACTTTAAAAAATATCAATCTCACAATACCTATAGGTTCAAGAATCGCGTTTGTGGGAGAAACTGGAAGTGGGAAAACCACAACCGCTAATCAATTACTATGTCTTCTGAGACCAACCAATGGAAAACTATTATTAGATGGAGTTGAAGTAAATGATGCAGAGGTGCCTGCATGGCAGGATTGTTGCTCTTATGTTCCGCAATCAATTACTTTATTAAATAGTAATATTATTGAAAATATTGCATATGGATTAGATAAACAATTAATAGATAAACAAAGAGTCTGGGATGCACTGCAAGCAGCTCAACTAGCCGAATTAGTATCAGAGATGCCAATGGGTTTAAATACACCAGTTGGTGATAACGGAATTAGATTATCTGGCGGGCAAAGGCAGCGTTTAGCCTTAGCAAGAGCTTTTTATAGGCAATCAAAATTATTAGTTCTAGATGAAGCTACTAGCGCGTTAGATAATAAAACAGAAGCAGAGGTAATGGATGCAATTGAAATTATAGGTAGACGATGCACAATAGTAACGATTGCTCACAGATTATCAACCATTGAAAGATCAGATTGCATATATGAGTTTAAAGATGGAAAAATAATTGCTTCTGGTAATTATCAACACCTAATACAACAATCACAAACTTTTTCTGATATTGTTGAGATAGCAAAAAAAACTAATAGATCTAATAAATAAATCATATACATATCAAAAAACCAAAAAATTGATTAAAAATCGAACTTTAAAAAAGCAGTTTGAAATCTATTAATTCTTTAATTGAAAGATAAAAAATCAGACCTGTCCCCAGGATCGATCCAGTTAGGCCTCCAATGAAACCCAAAAATAATGTACTCAAATGTTTCCCATCGCTGGTAGGAGATTGAGAAGAAATAGGCAAGTTTTCAACTACTTTTAGGCGCTCAGTGGTAGGTCTTCGACTGGTTTGTTGATGTCTAACAAGTGCTTCGAAATCTGGCATTGAATTTGTTGAGCAATGGAACAATAGGCCGACCAACCTGACATTCGCCTGGGATCGGATCGACCTTTATCATCAACAGCATCAATTACAGCTGCTCCCTGGTTTTCTGCTTTATCAAAAGCTGATAGCAAAGGAATATCTCCTTCTAATACATTTAAATCAAATTTTTCTAAAGCTTCTCTTGCTTCATTCGCAATTCGTTTTTGGCGAAAATCAACCTTAACTAATAAAACTGCATGAGGAATATTTACCTGTTTTAGTAATGAGGCTAATTCGACGGTTAATTCAACCGATCTAGCTTTTGGCGCTGTAGGCAAAAGAACAAGATCAGATCCCGCGGCTAAATGTTTCAGCTCTTCTTCATCAGTACTTGCTTGACCATCAGTTATGACAATTTCTGAGAATCTAGTTGCTTTAGCAGCTGCCTCTACAGGAACAATATTAAATTGAAGATTGCCTCTTGATCCATATGCAAGAGCCGATCGATTTCTATCAGCATCAACTAAACAAACATTTCTCCCTTGAAAAGACCAAACACTTGCTAGATGGATTGAAGTACAAGTTTTAGCTACTCCACCTTTTTGGCCACATACAGTTATGAACAAAGGAAGGGGTTTACATCTAAAAATAATTTGCAGGATCTAAATACAAAGTCAAGTACCCAAGACAAGATCAATCAAGTAATGCTAATAAAAAATAAAATGCATATAAGAAAAATCAATACATATAAGCTTATTTGGTATTTTTCAATACATTCTATAACACTTAAAAGTAAATCAATCATCAAAAGAAAATATTTATGCTTGCAAGAAGTTTTTTCTAATGCATATTTAAGAAAATGCTTTCGAGAAAGAAATTTTCATTAACAAGATTGTATAAATATAAACAAACTTTCTAAAATTATAAGTATTTTCAATCAACAAAAAGAAAAATTATCAGCTAGATGTGAAAACCTGACATCTATTCCAGTAATAGGAACAAAAACTAGAATAATTTCTATGAACTGGTTATATTATATGAGAATCAATGATGTCGGCATCTGATGAAGAGCTTTTAACAACACCGGGCGTTGGTATTAGCGTTAATTAAAAAGTCAAGAAAAACATTAGTAGAATTTAATTAAAAACAATGAATGGTTAATAATAGAATATTATCGTGTGCATATTTAAAATCAGTACCATCAATCATAAATTTTTAAAAAGCTTTTACCAAGGTAAGATATCTCCGTTTGCATGCCAGAAAGTTCCAGTATTATCAAGCGTAAGTTCATCAATTCTTTGAATAAGTCCTTTGACTGATTCTTGAGGTTGAATTCCATTTGCAGTAAATCCTGTCATTCGAGTACTAACTAAACCTGGATGTAAAATTGCTACTGCAGTATCATTAGACTTTAAATCGACCGACAAAGATTTACCAGCCATACATAAAGCAACTTTAGACATCCTATATCCATATGAGCCACCAGAACTATTATCCTCAATTGAACCCATCCGACTACTAATTAAAACGATTTTTGCAGGTTTATTCAGATGACTAAGCATAGTTTGCACAAAACAGAGAGGACTTAAGGCATTCACCTTGAATTGATGAACAATACTTTCAGGATCTAAATTTGAAAGAGAGTTGAATTCAGCTACTCCTGCATTTTGAATCAAAATATCAACTTTAATACCTTTTAAATTCTCTTTAAGTTTACTCACAGAGTCTCCGGAAGTAATATCTATATCGGTTTCAACCCTTACTGACAAGGAATTCAATTCTGAAGATGTAGACCTACAAGTAGCAATTACATCTTCTCCTCTATCTTTCAATTGTCGGACTAACTCTAAACCAATACCTCTATTGGCACCTGTAATTAAATAAGTAGACAAAATCAAACCAAAATTTGTTTAAGATTAAATCAAAAAAGGATAAAAAACCTCAATTACTTGAATTGATACAAAAAATCTGCAACCAATCATTCTTTATAAATATCCTCTAATCAATAATTGACATCTTCATAGATTGAATCAGATAGGTCTGCAGAAGTTTCTGAAAGAATATTTGGACCAGATAAAAAGGTAAATTTTGCTTGACTGCGCAACACTCCAGATAGACGAATACAGCAAAAGCCTTTTTTAATAACCAATAATCTCCAAAACTCGCTCCAATCTATACATTGATCTAAAATCTGATTTATATACAAAGTATCATCTAAAGAATTAATTTGAAATTTAAGTTTATCTCGAAAAAAAAAATATTTTGCTAACCTTTCGTTTTTTGCACATATTTTCCCAATATATCTTGTTTTCTCTAGATCGTAATCTAAAGTTTCTAAATAATTAAAGATTTGATCAATATTAATATTAGTAAAACCTTTGATTTTTAAAGTTCTGAAGATAGACAAGTCTTCTTTCATAGATTTTTATCAATAATTACTTATATTTTATATTTAATAATCGGAAGATTTTATATATTAGAAAAGTTTAACAAAAAAATTTGAACAATTGAATTGAAAATACAAAATTGATATTCTATTTTTTTAAAGAAATTTCATCAGAACCACCAATTGGTGGATTAATTGAAAGTTGATAAGCCCTTTCATGAGGAATAAGATTATTAATTCCTATTTTCATTTTAGGTGGAAACCAATTATCATTATCAAAACTTTGAATGACTTTTCTTATCCTATAGCCCAAGTTAAGATTTTGATATGCAAGCTTCCTCCACTCACCATTTTTCTTACGATAACCAAGTTCCAAGTAATAAACACCTTTATTAATTGGAATAGGAAATGAAATAGAAGATTGAAATTTACTTACCTGAACCTCCTTCATAATGCATGTTGCATGATCTTTATTTCTATTATTACTTATATCAAATAGTCTAATAGCATAAAAATAACTTTCACTCAATTCAATTCTTATGTTATCAATAGGACCAATTTCCCAAAAGCATTTGATATAACCATTGCCAAGATTATCAACTGTTAAATCACTAAAGGTATTAGTGATTTTCTTTAAACTATTCCAAAAATATTCTTTTAAGTTTAAACTAAGACTAGTTTTCATTGTTTTTATCGATTAATATCTTTCATAGTATAATTAAGCTTTTATTCTTTTCCATAAATTTTATTATCAATAATTATTTTAGTTATATACAATACAAAAATTGATACTGATACTGAATTAGAATATTAATCTAAAAGAATAGTAAGCTTTCATATCGTTTACGCTGCTTTAGTATCTTGCCTATCAGGCAGGATTGATTCAACAAAATCTACAGTAGCTTTTCTTGATGCGATATTACTTGTTTTCCAATGATTAATTAAAGTTTTCAACTCAATTATCCTTTGTTCTGCTACTTCACTTTTTTCTTCATTTAACATCGAAATAAAAGAGTAACTCTATTGCTTAAGATTAACCTTTTTAGAATAAATATCAAGAGATCAAGAGATAAGTGAAAATACTGAGTTAAAACAAATATCATTTAAGAATAGATCTCTAGTCAGGACTTAAATAATAAAAAAGCCAGCTACTTTGTAGCTGGCTAAATAAATTAACAGATAAATGAAACTATATAAATCTATTAATTATAAACCCCTTCAAGGCAGGAGCAACAGAAAAAAATAGTTTTCTTAATTCCATTGACTCTTGTCCGATTGGTAGATGCGACAATGGATCACCTCCTTAAATAAACATACAATTACAATAGCTTAAAAATTATATAAGTCTGTAAATAAGGTAACAATTTTCGAAAAAACAAAGATTTGATCATGTTGATAAAACACAAAAGTCTTGCTAAAAGGCCCAGACTGAGCAGTAACTAAAGAATGAATTGATTAATTAGTATTAGATATGTATGGTTGGAGTTGAGCAAGATCTCAACAAAGATGAATAAAAAAAGTAGAAATCATTGGTTATTACACATTAAAAAAATATATCGCTAGAACAATAACTTTAAATCACTCAGTTGAGTCAACTAATTTTTGGTGGTTTACTATCAACCCCTGCTCCAACGGCTCCCTCATTTGAATTGCCTTTATCGCCTTATTCGCAATTGTCGGGGTCATTGTTAGACCAAACTATGATGGAATGAAAGCACCTGCTTTAGCTACTTTAAAAAAGAGCAGTCATGATTAATTTTTTTTAATAGCCATCCGTTCGAATTAATCTCATAAAAATAGTTAATAGATCTCAGTTCATCTATGAACTATTTTATTTCTATTATAGACTAAAAAATACCTGGTATTATTTGTCCGGTAGTAGAATAGACTCCAATCCCTGCAACTATACCCATCATCGATATCTAACCATTGAATCGTTCAGCAGCAAAATTCATAGCATTTATCAAAAACAAATCATATTTATACAGTTAAGTTAAATGAGATTAGAATACCTAACGACTTAAGTTAAGAGTCTAAAGTGATTTGATAAATCAAAAATGTCTATAATCAATTAACCGAGGAGAGACAAAAGTTGAAGAAATCACAAGAACACTTTGGAACAGTAAAAGAAAAGAGAGTATTTCCACTGGAAACATCCTATACATAATACAACTGTACTACGAATCTAAAGCTTCGCAAGTCTAAAAGGTAAATAAATAGAAAATAAGAAAATGGTATTTTTATTTTTACCTGAAAGTGAAAAAGTTTCTTAAAAAACGCCAATAAATACTTCAATAATCAAAGATTTTAGGTTATCTGAGAAGTTACTAATTGTGTTTCTAAAAAAGAATTAAATAAGAGTGAAACCTGGTTTAAAGTAATAATAAAGATGTAAAAAAATCTGTTTAAAATTTCTCATCAATCGGTGAAACTTAATTATCCCAAAAGCTAGAATATAGTCATTAATACAAACCAGTCATTTCTGAAAATAGTTGTTTGTTTTCTAAAGATTCAGAAAACCCTAATAGTAATTCATATCTTGTTTCAACACCATTATTCAAATTAGTTAACCAATAG